>CAYHFK010000001.1:0-1487 GCA_964355895.1 uncultured Bifidobacterium sp.
ACCAAGTTTGAACAGTCCCTGCCGCTCGGCAACGGCCGGATGGGCGCGATGATCTTCGGCGGGGTGGACGAGGAACGCATTGTTCTCAACGAGAGTTCACTTTGGTCCGGCTCGCCGGATGACAACGACCGCGCCGACGCCTTCCAGGCGCTGCCGGAAATCCGCCGGCTGCTGGCGGAAGGAAAAAATCCCGAGGCCGCCGATCTCGTGATGAAGAACTTCACCTGCCAGGGCGCGGGCTCCGGCCACGGGAACGGCGCGAATGTCCCGTTTGGCTGCTATCAAACGCTGGGCAATCTGCGGCTCAAGTTCGGCGACACGCCCGACATGCCGTCGGCCAAATGCGCCAGCGGGCATCATGCCTTGTCTGCCGATCAGGAAGTCGAGTTTGCGACGGATGGCAGGGTGGCAACCAAGTGGTGCATCATTCACGAAGGCAAGCCGGTGGTCTGGGAAATGGATGCCGGCCCCGTCACCGTGCGACCCACCGAGTATCGGCTGACCTCGGCTGAGGATGTCCCGGGCCGCGACCCGCGCACCTGGAAACTCGAAGGCTCAACAGACGGCAAAGTATGGACGCTGCTCGACGAGCACCAGGACGAGCCGGTTTTCGCGAAACGGAACGAAACCCGATCCTATGAAATTGCCCACCCGGCCGCCGCCCGCTTCCTCCGGTTCACCTTCATGCCCAACCCGGGCGTCACGCACTTTCAGGTGGCGGAAATCGCGATTGATGGCGTTACGTCGAAACCGGCAACAACCATTGCCAATACGAAGAACTACTCGCGCGTCCTCGATCTTGTCACTGCCGCCGGGGAAGTTGCGTATGAGGAAAACGGCGTGCGCTTCGGGCGGACGCATTTCATCAGCGCGCCGGATCAAGTGTTCGTGTCGCGGCTGACCGCCGATCGTCCGGGTTCGTTGTCGTTCAAAGTTGCCTTGGATCGCAAAGAGCGCACTCAGATCGTCGCGGTGAATGATCACGAGCTGTTGATGACCGGAACGCTCAATGACGGTCGCGGCGGAAAGGGTGTGAGTTACGCCGGGCGACTGCGCGTGCTGGCGAAAGGCGGCACCGTGAAAGCCGACGCGAACAAACTCGTCATCGAAAAGGCCGACGAAGTGGTTTTGCTGTTTGCCGCGGCCACGGATTACCGCGGTTTCGCGGGCCGCCAACTCAGCGACCCGATCAGCGCGACGCTGAACGATCTCGACAAGGCAGCGAAAAAGTCCTTTGCCAAACTTCGCGCCACCCAAAAGGCCGATCACGAGAAATGGTTCAACCGCGTCGCGCTAAATCTGAGCGACGGCGCGGCTTCGCCGAATTCGATGTTGCCGATGGCGCAGCGCCTCGCCGGTTTTGCACAGGGCGCGCCCGATCCGGAGTTGGCGGCGCTCTACTTCAACTTCGGGCGTTATCTCCTCATCAGCTCATCGCGGCCCGGCGGGTTGCCGGCGAATTTGCAGGGCATTTGGGCCGAGGAAAT
>CAYHFK010000001.1:1587-56100 GCA_964355895.1 uncultured Bifidobacterium sp.
TGGCTGGTGACCGGGCCGTCGAATTCGCCGGAGAACTCCTTCAAGCTGCCCGACGGTCGCACCGCCCAGGTCTGCATGGGGCCGACGATTGACATGCAACAGTTGCGCGAACTTTTCGGCAACACCGCGCGGGCCGCGGAAATTCTCGGCGTGGACGACGAGTTGCGCCGCGAGCTAATGCAGAAACGCGCTCGGCTGGCGCCGAACCAAATCGGGCCGGACGGCCGCTTACAGGAATGGCTCAAACCGTATCCCGAACCCGAGCCGCATCACCGGCATGTGTCGCCGCTCTATGGCCTGCACCCGTACGACGAGATCACGCCGACCGGAACACCGGAACTGGCACAGGCCTGCCGCAAATTGCTGGAAGGCCGCGGGGACGAGGGCACGGGTTGGTCGCTCGCCTGGAAAATCAACTTCTGGGCGCGGCTGGGTGACGGTGATCGCGCGTTTAAACTGTTACAAATGCTGCTCCGCCCCGTCACGAGTTCCGCAATGAATTACATGGGCGGCGGCGGCTCGTCGGACAATCTGTTTTGCTTCCATCCGCCGTTTCAGATTGATGGCAATTTCGGCGGCTGCGCCGGCATCGCCGAAATGCTGCTGCAAAGTCCGGGCGCCGCCACGCCCCGTGTGATAGACGACACGACCACGACCGGAGTTCCTGGAGCGTTTATCCCACGGGGCACGCCCGCGATCCACCTGCTGCCCGCGCTACCCACCGCCTGGCCCAGCGGTTCGTTCCGGGGATTGCGCGCGCAGGGCGGAATTGAAGTGGACCTGACTTGGAAAGACGGCAAGGCCGTGTCCGCCACGCTCAAGGCGTCCAACGATGGGCCCGCTACCGTCGTCCCACCGAAGGGTCAGACCGTTGCTGGCGTCACGTTCAAAAACAAGCCGGCGACCATCACGCCCAACCGCGACGGTTCGGCGGGCATTCAGACGAAAAGCGGTCAGACGTATGTCGTGCGGTTCCAATGAAACGAATGGTTACCCGGGAGAGGAAGTCGCCGCTGAAACCTCGATCACCGTCTCGTTTGCTCGAGGGCACCGTTGAGGTAGGGGGTCTTGCGCGATGCTTCTGCCAGACTGCTTTTCGACTATGAAAAGCCGCTGCAAGTCATGCTCACTGAACGCAAACGTCTTGCTGCTGCTGAGCTTCTGCTTGGCGCTGCAGGCCGGCGGGGCACAAACCAGTCGTTCTGGCGCCCGAGCCTGGGATCACATCAGCGTCGAGGTTGAGCCGAAGGTGCTCAATCCAGTGCGGCGATCAAATGCCGTTGGCCGATTGGTACTGACGGCGTTTTACCGCGATGGCACAAAAAGCAATCTCACCAACGCGCTGGCATCGTTCACTGTCAAAACGAAGCAGGCGAGCGGCAATCCTCAAGTTGTCAGCGTTGAGGGTGGCAAGGTGGTGGCGAAAGCAGGTGGGGTGGCAACCGTCGAAGCTGTTGTCGTGCAGGACGGAAAAACGTTCACTGCCAGCTGTGACGTGGTGGTGGCGCCGTTCTTTCGCGACTACCACCAAACATATTGGTTCTCAAACTCTTCCTGGGCATGGAGGGCGAGCCGGTGGAGCGTCTCGCGAAAGAACCGATGTTTCTCAAGCCGCATGACGTCATGTGTACCTTTGAGGAAGCGCTGGAGGTCATTCGCAAGACCGACAATCTGACGCGGGGAATGCCAAAAATTGTTTATCTCGTCGGCTGGCAAAAAGGCGGACACGACCACGGATACCCCGCTTGGGAAGAAGTGAATCCCCGATTGAAGCGGAAGCAGGACGCCACGGCGCTCGAGAGTTTGCGTTGGCTCATCCGCGAGGGCCGAAAGTTCAATACGACCGTGAGTTTGCACCTCAACATGGTAGACGCCTACCGGCAGAGTTCGCTCTGGAATGAATATGTGGCCAAGGACTGCTTGGCCAGGGACGCGAACGGCGAACTGCTGGTTGCCGGCATCCAGATGAAGGGGGAAGAAATGTACAACGTGGTCTATCCGCGGGAATGGGAGGCCGGTTTGGCGCAACATCGCATTGACGCGTTGATCAAAATGATTCCCGAACTCAAGGAAGGACACACCATCCATGTGGATGTGTTTATCGCCAATCGCGATGGCGGCCAGCCCATCAGTCCCTGGCATGCAAAACCGGAGAACGGTGGGTTGACCCCGGAGAAATACGTCGAAACCCAGCGCAAGATTTTTCACTACTGGCGCGACCGTGGATTCGATGTCACCGGAGAAGGCACGGGCTGGGCACACCCGCCGGGGGAACACTTCATCGGTTTGCAGGCGATGTCATGGTGGTATTCGTGGAATCCGATGGAAATTCCGGAATGTCTGGGCGCGCGGGGTCGCACCGAGCGTGGTGGCGATGGTGATTTCCGCTTTGGCTCCAGCATGCACGGCGAGGAAATCTGGCAGCGCGACAAGGAAACCATGCCCGGCTTCCTCGCCATGTTCTGCCGCACGACACTGCCGTGGTATTACCTGAGCCGGTTGGAACGCGTGAGGTTTGAGCACGAGGCGCTATTCTACAGCGACGGGGTGGTGGCGCGGAAGGAATCGGGGAAACGGATTATCCGCAAAGGCGACTTCGTACTGCGCGAGGACGACGATCTTTTCGTTCCGGCGCAGTGGAACAAGCAGGAGATCATTGCCTACAGCAAGCAGGGCTACACGAACAAGTCATGGCAACTGCCAGCCGACTGGCGCAAGATCAAGCGGGTTGACCTTTATCGCATCACCTTGGATGGTTGTGTTCGCTTGAAAAAACGGGTTTCCGTGAGCGACGGGAAACTGCCATTGTCGTTGGACAAAGAAGAAAGCATTTCCATCGTTCCGGCAGGAGCCAAGCTCGCCGGCAGGGTTGTAAAGTAATCGTCGGCGCGCCGAAGCAAACGGCACCACCCCGTTCACGCTTTCGGGAATGAAATGGAGACGAAGATTCGCGACGGTGACGGCCCCGAGACTTTTGCAACTCAATTGAAAACAGGAAAGTCATGAAGAATAGACTGCGATTGGGTCCTGGCGCGGGAGCGAGCGAAACCATGAGTTACTGCTCCACAGCTCTCGCATGAAAAACCGGAGCAAAATCCCCATGCCAGACCAAACCACACGCTGCTTCGTGGCTACGCTTCTCGCTGCGCTGGTCATGCTCTCCATGCTCCCGGTCGCGTGCGTTGCGCAGTCACCGGTGGTGAAACTGGCCCGGCCCACGCCGGAACAGGCGGCGTGGCAGGACCTGGAGTTGGGGTTGTTCATTCACTACGACCTGCCGGTGTTCAAGCCGGGCTGGAATCATCGGCAGTACGAGCAGCGGCCGGAGCCCAGCGTCTTCAACCCCAAAAAGCTGAACACCGATCAGTGGATGGAAGCGGCCCGGGCCATGGGGGCGAAATACGCCGTGTTCGTCGCCAAACATGGCAGCGGGTTCATGAACTGGCAAAGCGACCTCTATCCTTTTGGCATGAAACAGTCACCCTACCAGAACGGCCAGGGCGACATTGTGCGCGATTTTGTCAACTCCTGCCGCAAGTATGGCATCCAGCCCGGCATTTACGCGCACATGGGCTGCAACGGTTACCTCGAGGTGGACAATCCCGGGTTGGTCAATCGTGGCAAAGGCGGCGACCCGGCGAGGCAGGCGGATTACGCAAAGATTTGCGAGGGCATGCTCAATGAGTTGTGGGGCAATTACGGCGATTTAATGGAAATCTGGTTCGACGGCGGCGTGCTCGATCCATCCAAGGGTGGCCCCGACATGCTGCCCATCCTGCGCAAACTCCAGCCCAAAGCGATCGTCTTCCAGGGACCGGCGGCTTCGATTCGCTGGATTGGCAACGAAGACGGTGTCGCACCTTATCCCTCCTGGGCCACGGTGCCCGACGTTCGGGACTACAACGGTCCCGGCAGTCCGGACGGCCCGAAATGGCTGCCGGGCGAATGCGACGTGCCGATCCGCCAGGGCATCTGGATGTGGGAACCCAACACGGAGGACCGCCTGTTTTCCGTGGACCAACTCATGGACCGGTATTACCGCTCCGTGGGGCACAACTGCAATCTGCTCCTCAATGCCAACCCCGACCCCGACGGCCTGATTCCCGAACCCGATATGAAACGGTATCGCGAGTTCGGCGACGAAATCCGGCGGCGCTTCGGCACGAATGTGGCCGCGACCGCCGGCAACGGCATACTGGTGGAGCTGACACTGCCCAAGCCAACACGCATCGACCATGTGATCACGATGGAAAACATCCTCGAAGGCGAACGCGTGCGGGAGTACGTGATCGAGGGGCAGGTGGGCAACCAGTTGCAGGAACTCTGCCGTGGCACGGCGATTGGCCACAAGAAGATTGACCGTTTTAATCCGACCGAAGTGAGCAAGGTTCGGTGGCGCTGTCTTCAGTCCGTTGCCGAGCCGCACCTGCGCCAGTTGGCGGTCTACGCCGTCGACCCGGCGGACACTGGCCGCGAGATTGACCGGGCCACGTTGGATGCGTGGTCGGCGCCGTACCGGGGCTGGCATTATTATCCGGAACCGATCATCCCTTCGGATCTCAAGACTCCCGGCCACGAGAATTTCCGGAACTTCGACGTGCCGACGGTTTACCAGCTTCCCGGTCAGCCGGGAAAATGGTTCATGAGCTACATCGGCTTCAACGGCCAGGGCTACAACAGCTTTGTGTCCGAGAGCACGAACCTGCTGCAATGGACCCATCCGCGGATCGCCATGGGGTTCGGGCCCACGAACGAATTCGACCACGGCGGCTGCGTCATCGGCGCGTTCCTCTACGAGTCCTACGCCATCAAGGCGCCGCGCGTGCTCAAGCAGCGGGATGGGAAATTTTGGACGCTCTACGGCGCTTACCCGCGTCAGGGTGGCTACGAATTGCGGCCTGGCTACGAGGGCGTGGCGGTGAGCGACGACGGGCTGACCTGGCGCCGGGCGAAGAACGCGCCGATTCTCGCGGTCCAGGATCCCGACTGTGGCCTTTGGGAAAAGGATTGCATCTACCAGCCGTGGCTGCTCGAGCACGAGGGCCGGTTCTACAACTTCTACAACGCGGCCAATGGCGGCACCGAGCAGATGGGCGGAGCCACCTCGACCAACTTGCTCGAATGGAAACGTTACCCGGACAATCCCATCGTCCGCGTTCGCCCGGGCGGTTACGACGAATCATTCTGCTCCGACGGCAAGGTGTTTCGCGACGGGGACCACTGGGTCATGTTTTACTTCGGCGTGGGCCGGGGCGGCGCCCACATCATGGCTGCCTTCTCGCGGGACTTGCGGCACTGGACGTCCCATCCGGAGCCGCTCTACCAAGCCGGGGGTCATCCCGGCGGACTGGACCGCCAATATGCCCACAAGATTTCGCTGGTCCATAACCCCGCCAACGACACCTTCTATCTCTATTATTGCGCCGTGGGCAAAGCGGGGACACCCGGAAACAAGGGGCGCTGCATTGGCTTGTTGACCAGTCGGCCGCTGCCCTCGAAGCCGGAGTAACGATTGAGGCTTGTAAAAAATGGGGTGACCCGACATGAGTGCGAACGGAGCGCGGCGTTCACGCCGCTTCCGTGGGAAAAGCTCAAGCGGGCCCGGCATTTTCTGCGCCGCACGACGAAGGCGGTTGAAGCGGGCTGAAGCCCGCGCTCCGGCACCGTATTGCGCCAGTCTCAATAAACGAACGCCCCGGTGCAGCACGGCACCGAACCATCCACGCCCCTGAGCGGTTCGGAACCGAGACCACGCTTCGCGCGGCGGACAACTACCCTTGGGCCACCAGCTTGTGGCGGGCGGGGGACGGCGATGCGCGGTAGCGTAAATCGAAATTGGGGCCACTAATTTGCTGGTATTGGGCACACCACCCTCACCGGTTCCAGCGTTCAAAATTCAATGGCAACATGGGTGAGATGGTTGGACTGTCGGGTTCAAATTTCCCCGCCGCGTCCACCATGGTGATCCGGCTGAATCGAACCGAGTGATCGAAACCAAGAGCTGGGTGACCCCTTCACGCAAGCGGCTGAATACCTACAAGCCAAGAAGGGAGTGAATCGGTTGACACCGGCCGGCCGGGGACTAAGCTTGCTCCTGATGAAGCGACCGTTTTCATCTGCGGACTGCCAACCGTTGGCTTATCATCCCAAACGGCATGATATCCGAGTCTGCATAATTACTTGTAGGCATCATTGCACATGACTCGCCGCATCATTATCACGTTCACACTGATTGTTGTGCTGATTGCTCTGACCGTCGGCGCTTATCGAGCTGGTTATCAGACATCCGAGCGGCATGCCGCACGGACTCATTACACAGAGGTGATGTCGCTGGCGACTCACCTGTATTTGACTGCGGAGCATGGGCAGTCAGAGCGTGTTCGCGAGTCATTGGGCTTTGAGGTTCTTGCAGCGACACTGCAATACGAGCATTGCGTATCTGAGCCTGAGCGCAGTATTTTGAGTCCCGATTATTCCGCAGCTAGACAGATCGCTTCAAAGTTTGAGACGCATATGGGCACGAACAATTGGACAAGGGGCGACGGACTATGGTTGATTGACACAAACAAATAGACCCATGACACCTACAAGTGCGCATCTGACAGAGTAGGAGCGAGCGATCGAAACCAAGAACCCCTTTCGACCCCTTTCCAGCGCTTTGTTCGGCGCATTAGCTTATTGGAGTTTCACGCTCAGATTTACTGGAAACTGCTTTACCGAATCTGCGGCGCCCCCTTTATGGTAGGCGGTGCGGTGATTGAATTGAGGAACGTGCAGGATGGATGGTTTTGCCTCGACTCGAAGCTGCGCTTCCAGTTCGCGAAGCCGAATTTGGGCTGATGCCGCATCGGCGAAGCGATTTTTTACGTTAGCGGCTCAAAGATTTCCGTGCCGGTCTTTTCCGGCGGTGCGAAGTTCGCTCCGCAGTGTTCGCATCTTTCCCGATCTACCACACGCGTCTTTTTGCAACCAGGGCAGGATTCCTTGGCAGGCCATTCCTGTACCGCGAGAAAGGCCAAGAGACCAGGCAGGCCGAAAAGCAGATGAAAAATCCCCCATCCTGTCTGGGCCTTCAGCGTGAGATTGTTACGCCGCCCCAGCCACCAACCCACCCAGACACAAAGGATCGCTGGAATGATGCGCAGCAGATTCCAAGTCCGGTAAGGCTCGTCCCAACTCCAAAGCGGAAAAGCGGGCGGCATGAGCGGGATGACGAATCGCTCCGCGAGACGGAGTTGAGCTGGTTCGGACAGTTTCGGCAAATCCATCGTGTTGCGGATGCTCTCATCAGCGTTCACCCATTCGACGCGGCTGAGGAGTTTTCCCCCGGACTCCTTGTTCAGCAAATAGTCCGGATCAAAACGCACGGCGAAGGTGTTGGTGGGGACGAGCCAGAAGACGCTCACCGTCGGATATTCCGGATGCGACGGCACATACGGCAGATTTAATTTGGTTCCGCCTTCGAGATCCAGAAGGCGAATGGAAGTGCGGGTCAGGATGAGCACGGAGTCGTTGGTCGCAGGAGCAAGTGGTGATCTGACCTCGGAAAATCCGTGGATGGCGTCGCCGTTGGTGACCGTGAGGAGCGGTTTGAGTTTGCGGTTTTCCAGGTCCACCAGGTAAGCGGTCCGGGCTGACACGAGGACTCCCGGCGGCATGTAGTTGTAGAGATAACTGTAGCTATAGTTCTGCGGAAGCAGGAAGCGAGAATCATCAGCCGTCCTAGCGCCCCCGGTGCCCTGCGGCACTAGAACACCCGCGAATCGCCGGGTGATTCCATGGTAGGCCACTAGGCGACCATCAGCAGTCAGATACCAAAGGGCCTTGTCCTGCACGCGCCATGGGCCGAAGTAGCGCGCGATGTGAAAGAACCGTTCCCCGAATTGGTTGTTTCGCCGGGCGCGCTTCTCCACATTCACCGATGCCGACACGCTTTGGGCGTATCGCGACTGGAGATCCTTCGGTTGGATTTTGCGCCCTGTTTTCTCATCGAGCACCGACTGGCCGTTCATGTCCTCGACGTCGGCTTCATCGAAACCACGCTGGACGACCCGGAGAATGTTCCCGTCCCGCGTCAACCGGTAGTGCGAGTAAGAGTAGCCTCCACGTGACACCAGCATATTGACAGTGACCGCGCACAACAGGCTGAGGAGCACCAAGACAGAAACCGTGGAGGCCACGGTCAGCGCTACTTTGCCCACAATAGGTTGATCGCGGTAAAACCCTCCCGTCCGGTAGCTGCCCCAAACCGCCAGCGCGAGCAGCGTCTCCGCCACGACGATGATGAGCAAGGCGTGCCAGAACTCCGGCACGGCGAACAAGCTGAAATTCGCGACCACGGCCAGACCCAATCCGAAACCACGGCTGGCAAACCAGCGCGCCTTGCGCAGTCCAGTCAGTAGCCCTGCAAAGTAATAAACCATCCCAACAAGGAAAATCGAAGTGAGAGGCAACGCCATCGCCCACTCGAATGGGGCCGCCACATTCCCCGGGATGGAAACCACAAGGATCAATCCGAACAACGGCAACCCCGTTCCCGCCACATACAGAAGCAAACCCGCCACCACTTTGCTCTGCACAATGCGGGTCCAGTGGATTGGTCGGTGCACCAGAAACGCCCAGAGATCTGGGTGCTTCTCCGCCCGAATCTGCAACCATCCCAGCAGCGTCCCGAAGATCGCGCAGAAAAAGGACACTTGGATCAGGAGTTCGTTCCTCAGCAAGGGTTGAAGGCTGTCGGAGCTAACCTGACCCATGTACCACACCACTTGCTGTAACTGGCTCCCGTAGGCGACAAACGCCAGGGACACCATAAGCGTGAGGACTGCCAGACCGATCAATGCCACTTTGAATTGCTCTCGCAGTTCCTTGAGGATGAGTTGCTTCATGATGACGCCTCCGTATCCGACAAGATGAACGTCTTCTCTCCGCGCTCGCCCAGATAGCTGATGAAAGCGTCTTCGAGACCCAGCGGTACCATCTCCAACGCCACGGGCGAGAGCGTGCGCAGTACCTTTTCCGTTTCCTCGTTGTAATGCACACAGGTGACGCGCAACTCGTGCTCGGTGCGAAATGCCTGGAGAAAGCCGGGAATGGCCGGCAGCGGCGGCGGCGCGCCCGCAAAGCGCAGTTGCACCTCTTGGACACTGGTGCGGAACGACTCCAACGGACAACACACGCGCAGCACGCTGTAATCGAGCACCGCGAGGTAATCCGCAACTCGCTCCACATCGCTTAAGTGATGCGAAGAAAAGAAGATCGTCCGGTCGGAACGCCGGGTGAGATAAATCATGGATTCTACCAGTGAACGCCGCGCGACTGGATCCAACCCCAGGGCCGGATCATCCAGAATCAACAGTTCAGGATCAGGCGCCAGCGTCAAGGCGAGGCACAGTCCGGCTCTCATGCCGCGTGAAAGATGTTTCACGCGCGCTTCCGGCTTGAGGCCGAAGTGTCCAATCACTCCTCGGAAGATTTTTTCGTTCCACCGCGGATAAAACGCCGATTGAAAGTCGCCCGCTTCGCGAACGCTCATCCAACTGTAAAGCTGGTGCTCCTCGGTGAGATAACCGATGCGCGCCCGCAGTTCGGGTGTCAGTTGTCGGCTATCGCATCCCAGCACGCTGGCTTCGCCCCGGTCCGGCCGCAACAGCCCAAGCAACATTCGTATCGTGGTGCTTTTCCCGGAACCGTTCCGGCCCAGAAAGGCGAAAACACATCCGCGCGGCACCTCCAGACTCAGGTCATGCACCGCGCACTTCGAGCCGAAATATCGCGTCAAGCCGCGCGTTCGAATCACTGGTTGTTCACTCATTGCTTGCCGCCTTTTTCGTTTTTCCATTGACTGAGTTTTTTCTCGAAAGCGTTTTTCAATTCATCGGGCGAGAAGTTCATCGCCAGCCCTTCGCTAATGAGCGTGTTCATGAGCGGCTCCAGCCGGCGACGGCCCTCTTCGCGGGCCATTACTTTGCGCTTCAGAATGATGAAAACCCCTCGGCCCGGCCGTGTTTCAATCAAACCCTCGCGCGCCAGATCGGCGTAGGCCCGGGCAACCGTGTTCGGGTTCACGACCAGGCTCTCCGCTAAGGCGCGCACGCTCGGCAATTGATCTGTCACCGCCAGCTTGCCGGTCGCCGCCGCCAGTCGCACTTGCTCGGTGATCTGTTTGTAGATCGGAACGCTGGAACCGGTGTTGATGATTATGTTTAAGTCCACAACTTACTGTATGAACACATATAGTACAGTGAAAAGTCCACGTCAAGCTTTTTGTCGTCTTTCGTTGTAAAGTGTTCAGGGCGGTTGGCAAGGACCCCGTGCAATTAATGTAGTTGATGGGGTGAAGCACGATTTGAATGGGTCTTGGTATTGTTCACTCAGACGTTGTCAGTTTAGTTTTCCCTTGCGCCGGCGATACAGCCGGCTGTTCACATGCCTTGCCTGGCAGGCCGTTGGAGCCTTGAGTTTGAAACTCCCCCGGTTCTCATCCAAGCGAGTTTGCGCCTACGCCAGGCTGGGAAGGGCCAAAGCCTCACCTCTTCCCGCGTTCAAAATTCAATGGCCACATGGGGGCGATGGTTGGCCTGTCGGGTTCAAATCTTCCCGCCGCGTCCACCATGTTGGTCCGGCTGAATCGAACCGAGTGATCGAAACGAACACCCCTTTCCTGTCCAAAAGCCGCAACCGGCTGGATTGAAGGACTGAATGGTTTGGAACAATTTTGGAAACAATTTCGTTGTGACGGCTGCGGATCCGGCGTAGCATCGCAATAATGAACCCGAGCAAACTATCCCGGGTGGAATGGTGACATGAACCGCAAAGAGTATTTTCTTGTCGGCTTGGTCGCGGTGTTGGGCGGGTTGTATGCTCTTTATTTTACCGATTGGTTCGGGCACAAAGTCATTCGCATCGAACACACGGTCCGGACGGTGCAGGGGGGGTGGGCGACGGTAGATCGGCGGTCGAACCCTATGGTCAAAACGGGCAACAACGTTACGTTTTCACTGCACAAGGATTACCGGCTCACCCTGGTCAAAGTCATGGTTGCCGCCGACGCCCGGACAAACAAATACCCGCATCTGCTTTGGCACCTGGTCTCCAAGTCAGGCTCGCAACCGGCCAACTCGCTGGCCTATGCCGAGCCGGTGAATGGCATGACGCCCGCCAGTCCCAATGGAGAAGCCGAGCCGCTCCAGCCGGGCACTGAATATCGCCTAATGGTCGAGGGCGGCCGATGGAAAGGCGAACACGACTTTCAGATTCCACACCATGGGCGCTGAAACAAAGCATATGCTGTGTTCCATGCCGGTCGAAACCGATGTCGGCGCGGTGCCGTCGTCTTCAAGATATTGGACTGTGGAAACGAAATCTGCCTTCACCTTGATTGAACTGCTGGTGGTCATAGCCATCTCGCCATCCTGGCGGCGATGTTGTTACCGAGCCTGAGCAAGGCCAAGGGCAAGGCTACCCGGGTTTCGTGCGTGAACAATCTGCGCCAGCTCGGGCTGGCCGCGACGATCTACACGGACGAGTATCGCGGCCATTATCCGCCGCGGACGAATGCCAATTTCTGGCCCAGTCAGTTTTATGAAAGCTACAAGGATTTGAAATTGCTCCTGTGCCCAAACGACAAGCCTGACGCCCGATCCAATCAAGGCTTCGCACCCCCCGGCACGTATCCGGCGGACGGCAAGCCCCGCAGCTACCTGCTCAATGGCTGGAATGATTTTATGTTCGCGACCTTGAGCGCCGAGGACTGGCAATTGTACATCCGCGATGTCTTCGGCGGCACGATTCAGGTCCACCAGATTCCGCGGCCGAGCGACACTGTTTTGCTGGGCGAAAAGCTGACGCAATCCCCCCATTATCACATGGACTTGTTGGAGCCGGAACCCAGCGGTGCGGTCGGCAACGACTTGTTCCAGCTTGACCGGAGCCGCCACGGGGGCACCGGCCCCAACACCAGCTCGGGCGGATCGAACTACGCGTTCGTGGACGGAAGCGTGCGCTTTATCAAATTTGGAGCCATCCTGTTCCCGGAAAACCAGTGGGCGGTGACCCCGTCGGGTCGGACGAGCAACGCCGTGGCCCCGTGAAGCGTGGACCGTGAATCGGAATACGTCTAAAGAACAAATACAGCATTGTACGATTCAGCCGACTCGGCGTCCTTGGTGTCAGAAAGGGGTCGCCCCATTGGTATTGTTTACTCAGGCACGTCAGTTTAGTTTTCGCTTGCCCCACCGACACAGCCGGTTGTTCACCCCCCTGGCGAGCCGTTGAGACCTGGTGCCTGAATTTTCCCCGGTTGTCACGCGAGCAAGCTTGAACCCACGTCGGGCCGGGCAAGGCCGGCCTCTGCCCCCGCCCGATGGTGCGATCAGGAAATGGTTGAGGAGCAGCGTTGCATCCCAGGCTTTGAGTGTCGCAATTTGGCGCTTGGGATTAGGCGGCGTTCGTTCTAGTTATAGCCCATGTCTCAAAGGTGAGTCACAATCCTGAACTCCCATGAAGCGTCATGCCCCCGGCTACCTGGCGGTCTTCCTGATCGCCGCCACAGCGATGTTGTCGTGTCTCCCGCCCGCTCCTGCCGCAACCAACGACC
This sequence comes from uncultured Bifidobacterium sp., assembly GCA_964355895.1. Taxonomy (GTDB): domain Bacteria; phylum Verrucomicrobiota; class Verrucomicrobiia; order Limisphaerales; family JADLHS01; genus JADLHS01. Next base: position 14,186 of record CAYHFK010000001.1, read on the forward strand.
GCATCAAGTCATTCTGCATCGACTTCAACTGGGGGGCCGGCGGCCCGAATGGATTTCCAGCGCCGGGTGCTTTTGCCCAGGCCGACCCGACGGTCCATTATCAGTTTTACAAGGATCTGGGGGTGAACGTGATTCAGACCTTTTGTGTGAGTTGCAATGGCTACGCGTGGTATCAGGGGAGTGCCGTGGCGCCCGTGCAGCCGGGTTTGAAACACGACTTTCTGAAGCAGATCACCCGGCTGGCGCATAAGGATGGGATAAAGGTGATGGGATATTTCTGCGTCGGCGCGAACACCTGCTGGGGACAAAAGCATCCCGACCAGAGCTATGGCATCCCCAGCAGCATTCACATTCCCTTCACCCGCGACTACCTCGATTACCTGGAAGGCTGCATCAAGGATGCGCTGACCAAAACCGGGATTGACGGTTTCATGATCGATTGGGCCTTCAGTCCGCCGCTGCTGATGGACGAGAAGCATGTCCGGTGGCTGCCCTGCGAGCAGACGATGTACGCGGAGTTGTTCGATCGACCCTTTCCGGGAAAGGACAAGGTCGATGCCCGGGAGACGCTGGAGTTCCAACGTCGCGCGCTGGAGCGTTGTTGGCGTCGGATTCAGCAGGCGGCCAAATCCACCAAGCCCGACTGCATTATCTGGCTGAGTTGCTTCGACCTGGCCCACCCGCAGGTCGTCGGCACGGCGATGCTGCGCGAAGTGGATTGGGTGATGAACGAGACGCCCACCCCGGAGAAACTCGACGCCACCCGGCAGATGGTTGGCCCGCACGCCAAGCTGATCCAATGTGTTTCCGGGGGCAGCGCCGAATACGATGCGTCCAAGGTGATCGACAACCCCAAGTACCAGGAGGTGGGCCTTTACGGCTTCGCTCCGTGGCCGGACCCGAAGACTACTATGCCTCCAGATCCGCCTCAGGACGCCACCCAGAAAAATATCCGGGCCAACATCGAGAAATTGCGGCGGGTCTTTCGCCCGTCGGCAGCTGCCGCCGCGCCAGAAGTTAAGCTGGCACGACCGACTCCCCAGCAATATGCCTGGCACGAACAGGAGCGAGTCATGTTTGCCTGCCTGGATCCCGCAACGTGGCAGGGGCGCGAGTATGACAATCATTCCACTCCGCTTTCCGCGATCAACCCCACCCAACTCGACACCGACCAATGGTGTCGCGCGGCAAAACTTTGGGGCGCGCAGGAAATCCTGTTTGTCGCCAAGCACACCGGCGGTTTCTGTTGGTGGCAGACGGAGACGACGAAGTACGGGATCAAGGACACTGCGTGGAAAGGGGGAAAAGGTGACGTCTTGGCGGAGTTGGCGGACGCGTGTCGCCGAAATGGATTAACCCTCGGCATCTATGTTTATCCGGGCGATGACACCTGGGGCGTGCCGATGGGCAGCGGGGGGCGCACGAAGGATCCTTCGTATCAGGAGGCTTACAACCGGGTCTTCCGCCAACAGTTAACCGAGGTGCTCACGCGTTACGGGAAGATCACGGAGGTGTGGTTCGATGGCAGTTGCGTGATCGATGTCAGCGACATTCTCAAGCAGCACGCCGCCGATGCCGTGATTTTCCAGGGGCCGAGTGCGACCATCCGCTGGCCGGGCACCGAGAGCGGAAAACTGCCCTACCCGGCGTGGAATACACTCACGAGCAAGGATCTCAAGACCGGTGTCGCCACGGCGGCGCAGGGCAATCCCGATGGCGACGCCTGGGCACCATTGGAGGCGGACACCACGCTCTACGACCACAACTGGTTCTGGGCGGCGGAGAACGAGAAGAAGCGCAAGAGCCTCAATGAACTGATGGACATCTACTACAAGTCCGCCGGCCACGGTGGCGTGTTGTTGCTCAACTCGACACCGAATACGAACGGGTTGATCCCCGACGGCGACCTGAAGCTCTATGAAGCGTTCGGCAAAGAGATTGAACGCCGTTTCAGCCAACCCGTGGCCGAGGTTAAAGACCAGCGTGGCGCCAGCGTCGAGCTGGGGTTGCCTCAACCCACAACCATCAACCACGCCGTCATCATGGAGGACTACCGTGAAGGCGAGCGCATCCGCGAGTACATCGTGGAAGGATTGAGCGACGGGCAATGGAAGGAACTAAGCCAGGGCACATCCGTGGGTCGCAAGAAGATTGATCGCTTCCGCCCGGTGGAAGTCAGCCGGGTGCGGTTGCGCATCACCCGATTCGCCGCCGAGCCAATCATTCGCAGCCTCGCGGTGTTCCAGGTCGAAGGTCTGTCCGCGGGCTCGCTCACCACCAGCCGCCCCACCGCGGCGTCCGCGTTTCATAGCGCACCGTATGTCGCCGCGATGGCCACCGACGATGATCCGCAAACCCGCTGGGGTTGTCCTGACGGCACGACCACTTGCTGGCTCGAGGTGGATCTGGGCACGCCCATAGCGTTCGGCCGGGTCAGCATCAGCGAACTGGCCGATCGCATTCGCAAGTTCACTTTGGAATATCGCGACAGCACGAATGCTCCATGGCAGAGCGCATCGGCCGGCACTCGTGTCGGCGCGGCCTTCCAGCAGGACTTCCCCACGGTCACCGGACGATACGTGCGGCTGAACATTGCCGAAGCCAGCGGTCCCCCGACGATTTGGGAATTCAATCTTCATCCCGGCACCCCCGATTGGCAGCGTTGCGGAAGCTGGAAAGCGGAAAGCCTTCGCGACGGCAAGGCGACGCTGACGTTGGACCTCAGCCCGTTCATTCTCAAGCCCGGCCAATATGAAGTGAAGTTCGAGCAGACCAACGGTCAAAATCCGCTTCGCATCTTCAACGCCACGCTGCTCTACGAAGGCGAGCAGGCGACTCCCGGTTTGCTTACGCGGTTGGAGGCCGCGCATTCGTTCAATGTCAACCGGACCGCGCAGGTGACGAAGGAAACCAGTTCCGCATTGAAAGTGGAAATCTCAGCCGACGGCGGGAGTGATTGCGCGGGTACGGTCTGGATTCGCCCGCAAGTGAGCGGTGCCCGGGCTGGCGCCGCGGTACTGAAGCCGGAGACCTTTCGCCACTATGTTGATGCATTCAATCGCAACGATCGCGAGACCGTGGTCAACCACATCCCCAATGCATCGGCGTGGGACTGGCTGGGGAAGAACGTGCCGCTGTTTGAGTGTCCCGACCAGGACCTCGAGGAAATTTACTACTTCCGCTGGTGGACGTATCGGAAGCACATCAAGCAGACGCCCGACGGTTTCATCGTCACGGAATTCCTGCCGCCCGTGCCGTGGAGCGGCAAGCACAATTCGATCAATTGCCCGGCGGGCCATCACTTCTACGAAGGCCGCTGGCTCCACGATCCGCGCTACCTCGATGACTACGCCGTCTTCTGGTTTCGCAAAGGCGGCGAGCCGCGCAAGTACAGCTTCTGGGCCGCCGATGCCATGGAGGCGCGCTTCATGGTTCAGGGTGACGACCGCCTGCCGAAAGAGCTGTTGCCGGATTTGATCGCGAACTATGAAGCTTGGGAAAAGGACCATCTCGATGCCTGCGGGCTGTTCTGGCAGAACGACGGCAACGACGGCATGGAGGTGGCGATCGGTGGCAGCGGCTGCCGCGCGACAATCAACAGCTACCAGTTTGGCGACGCCATGGCGATCTCCCGCATGGCTGAACGCGCCGGTCAGGCTGACCTCGCCCGGACCTGGCGGGAAAAAGCGGTCGCCCTGAAGCAGCGCATGCAGGAAAAGCTGTGGGACCGAGAGGCGCAATTCTTCAAGGTCCTGCCGCGCGGGAGCACCAATCTTGCAAACGTGCGCGAACTCCACGGTTACACTCCGTGGTACTTCAATCTTCCCGATCCGGACCAATCGTCCGCGTGGAAACAACTCATCGATCCCCAAGGTTTCTTTGCGCCGTTCGGGCCCACCACTGCTGAGCAACGGCACCCGGGATTCAAGGTGGCTTACGAAGGCCACGAATGTCAGTGGAACGGTCCGAGTTGGCCGCTGGCCACCGCGGTCACACTGACAGCCCTGGCGAACCTCCTGAACAATTACTCCCAGAATTTCGTTGGCAAAGAGGACTATTGGAAAACCTTCCAGTGCTACGTGCGCAGCCACCGCTTCCGGCAGCTTCCACCGGACCTTATGGAGCGGATCGAAACCCGCCAGCCGTGGATCGATGAGAACCTCAATCCTTACACCGGCGACTGGATTGCCCGGACGCTTCTGAAGCAGCGTCGCCAGCCCCCGGACGAGCGCGGCAAAGATTACAATCATTCCACCTTCTGTGACCTCGTCATCTCCGGGGTGGTGGGATTGCGCCCGCGCGCGGATGACACCATCGAGGTCAACCCGCTGCTGCCGCAAGGCATGTGGGACTATTTCTGCCTCGACCGGGTGCTCTACCATGGCCGGACTTTGACGATTGTCTGGGATAAGACCGGGCAGCGTTACGGCCGGGGCGAAGGCCTTCGCGTTTTCGCCAACGGCAAAGAAATCGCGACGGCTAAAAAGCTGGAGCGCGTCATGGGGACCTTGCCGTAGCCCACACCTCTGAAACCCGGCGGGAATTCCCAACGAAGTCAACCACGCTAAAAATGAGTTGCTGGAGCTAAGTAAGTCCCCTCAGATATTTGCTACAAATGAACAATCATCACCCCCACTGGAGAACTTGTTGGTTTTCCATCTGGCTCATCACGCTGACCCTAACCTTCGCCAGTGCAGGCCTCGCCGCCAATTCGGCCGTCGTGCCGACCGGGCGGACCAACGCCAATTGGCTCCTGCGGCATGAGGCCATGAATCAGCGGGCCCGGCAGGGAAACGTGGACTTGATCTACGTCGGCGATTCCATCGTGCAGCACTTCGACAACCAGGGCAAAGAGGTCTGGCAACAATACTACGCGGACCGCAACGCCTTGAATCTGGGCATCAGCGGCGACCGGACCGAACACGTTCTGTGGCGGCTGGATCATGGAAACATTGAGGGCCTCGCGCCGAAACTGGCGGTTGTGATGATTGGTCAAAACAACGGCGGGCTCAACACCGGGGAAGAAATCGCCGCGGGTGTCATCGCGATTGTCCAAAAGCTCCGCGCCAAGCTGCCCCACACCAAGATTCTGCTGCTCGGAATTTTTCAGCGGCGCGAGAAGCCCACACCGGAGCGCGCTGTGTTGACCCAAGCCAACGAGATCGCGGCGAAGCTGGCGGACGATAAAACCATTTTCTACATGGACATCAACTGCCTTTACGTCCAGCCGGATGGTTCGATTTCGCGCTCGCTGATGTATGACTTTGAACATCCCACCCCATTGGGACATCGCGTTTGGGCTGAGGCCATCGAACCCAAGGTCGCGGAACTGATGGGTGATAAACCGATCGCTCCCGCGGTCGCGGCAACGAAACCCGTTCGCGTTCTTATCTGGGACGAACAACAACCCCAACAGAAGCAAGCTTACGGGGATAAGTATCTCGGCGAGACCATCGCTATGCACCTCGGCGCGAAATCCAGCTTCACCGTGAAGACCGTGAACCTCGACTCGCCGGAGCAAGGACTCGACGAAGCAACCCTCGACGCAACGGATGTCGTGGTCTGGTGGGGGCACGTCCGAAACCCAGCCGTCACTGACGCGAACGCCGAGCGCGTCGTTGCGCGTGTCACGGCAGGTAAACTCAGCTTGATCGCTTTGCACTCCGCGCATTGGGCCAAACCGTTCGTCCGACTGATGCAGGATCGCGCGAAGTCCGACGCCCTCGCTCAAGTGCCCGCCGCCGATCGGGCGACGGCGAAGTGGGAATTCTCGAACGAGGTTACCACCTACAAAGCCCCGCAGCGCGATGATCCGCTCACACCTTCACTTGAGCATGTGGGTGATGTCTGGCGACTCGCGTTACCGATCTGCGTCTTCCCCGCGTATCGCCCCGACGGTGCGCCGTCGCATGTTACCACTTTGCTGCCGCAACATCCCATTGCCGCTGGCCTGCCGGCGAAGTGGGATGTGGCGCAGACTGAAATGTATGACGAACCCTTTCACGTTCCACCACCCGACGCGGTGGTCTTTGAAGAGCGGTGGGACAAGGGCGAATACTTCCGCAGCGGTTGCATCTGGCAGATCGGCAAAGGTCGCGTGTTTTACTTTCGTCCCGGCCACGAAACCTATCCGGTTTACAAGCAAGCCGAGCCGCTGCGCGTGATTGAAAACGCCATGCGCTGGCTGGGGACAGAAGGCAAATAAGCGCGCCGCTGATGCCAAGCATGTTTGACTCAATATGAAACGATCCCTCCTCCCGCTCACCGCCCTGCTGCTCGCTCCGCTGGTTGCGCTCCAGGCCGCCGATGCGCCGTCGAAAGTTTTACCCCTGCCGGGCGAGGTGTTTCTCGTGCAAGGCCACACCGCCTTTCTGATTCGCCCGCCAACGAATTCCATGAGAAGCCCAATCCCCTGGGTTTGGTACGCGCCGACGCTTCCGGGGTTGCCGGGCAACGAAGAGAAATGGATGTTTGAGCGTTTCACGCAGGCCGGCATCGCCATCGCCGGAATTGATGTCGGGGAATCTTATGGGAGTCCGGACGGCCGCGCGCTTTACTCCGCTTTATATGAAGAACTCACCCGACATCGCGGCTTTGCGCCAAAGGCCGTGATGCTCGGCCGCAGCCGGGGCGGATTGATGACGCTCGGTTGGGCGGCGGAGAACGCGGACAAGGTTGCTGGTTTCGCCGGCATTTATCCTGTCTGCAACATCGCCAGTTATCCGGGAGTGACGAATGCCGCTGGTGCATACCACATGACCGCCGAACAACTCTCGGCGCAACTCACGAAACACAATCCGATTGATCGTCTCGCTCTGCTGGCCCAAGCGGGCGTGCCGCTGTTCGCAATCCACGGCGATATTGACCAGACCGTTCCACTCGAAGCGAACTCTGGTGAAATGCGGAAACGATACGAAGCCCTCGGCGGCCAGATGCAACTCATCGTCCCGGCTGGCCAGGGACACAACATGTGGGAGGGGTTCTTCCAATGTCAGGAACTCGTGGACTACGTCATCGCCCAGGTGGAGCGAACCTGTATCACGCTTTCGTCGCCTCTGGATTATCAGGTCGTTCAGCGAAGGACAAACGACGCCGGCAGCATCGTTATCGCAGGTGCTCTCGCTAGCACTGATGTCAAAACGATCATGCTTGAGGCGCGAACCGTTGCCGATGGGAAGGTCGGCGAATGGCAGAGGCCCGCAGCGACATTTCAGGGTTCGGCATTTCAAGCCACGATGGAGCTTCCGTCGGGCGGTTGGTATCGCTTGGAAGTGCGGGTCTCAAGCGGAGACAAGGCTCTCGCCGAAACCGCGGTCGAACATGTCGGCGTCGGCGAGGTGTTCGTCGTAGCCGGTCAGTCGAACTCCGCCAATCACGGTGAGGAGAAGCAGATCACGAAGACCGGCAAGGTTGCCACCTTCGCCGGCCGACGCTGGCAGTTAGCCAACGATCCCCAACCCGGCGCCAGCGGCGGCGAAGGGAGTTTTCTGCCTCCCTTTGGCGATGCAATGGCCCAACGCTTTGACGTGCCGGTGGGCTTCATCGCCTGTGGAGTCGGCGCATCCAGTGTGCGGGAGTGGTTGCCGAAGGGCGCGAAGTTTCCAAACCCACCGACGATAACCGGTCGCGTGCGCCAGCTCCCTGCCGGCGAATGGGAAAGCAAAGGCGAGGCATTCGAGGTGTTTGTATCCCGCATGAAACAACTCGGGCCGCACGGCTTCCGGGCGGTGCTCTGGCATCAGGGCGAAAGCGACGCGAATCAGCAGGACCCCACACGCACATTGGCAGGCAATCTTTACCGCGAATTTCTGGAAAAACTCATCCGCGACTCGCGGCGCGAGATCGGCTGGGACGCGCCATGGTTCGTGGCGCAGGTCAGTTATCACGTGCCCGGCGATGAAGCCTCGCCCGACATCCGTGCGGCGCAGGCGTCGTTGTGGAAGGATGGCATCGCCCTTGAAGGTCCAGACACCGATGCGCTCAAAAGCGAGTGGCGCGACTCCGGCGGCAAAGGCGTTCACTTCAGCGGGCCGGGTTTACGCGAACACGCCAGGCGATGGTTTGAAAAAGTTGCCCCGTGGCTCGAATCACCCCCCGTTGGCGTGGGATCGAAGTCCAACAAGAAACCGCCGCTGTCAAACTGACTGCCGCCCAATGAAAACACCCTGCCTCACCCTCACCATTCTGTTGCTGCTGACGCCGCTTTCGTCGCTGCGCGCCCTCGAACCCCTGCCGGCGTTCGCGCCGGGCACGCGCATCTTGTTTCAAGGCGACTCGATCACGGATGGCAATCGCGGGCGCAGCGCCGACCCAAATCACATCCTCGGTCACGGCTTCGTCTTTATCATCGCGGCCAAGCATGGCGCGGCGTTCCCGGAAGCGAACCTCGACTTCATGAATCGCGGCGTCAGCGGCAACACCGTGCGCGATCTGGAGCACCGCTGGCAGCCGGACGTTCTCGATTTGAAGCCCGGCTTACTGAGCATCCTCATTGGCGTCAATGACGACAGTAAGAATCTGCCGTTTGTCGAATACGAGGAAGTTTATGACAAACTCATCCGCCAGGCGCGCGCGGCGAACTCGAAGCTGAAACTGGTCTTGTGCGAGCCCTTCGTAAAGCCCACCGGGAAGGTCAACGAAGGCATCCAAAAACGGCAGGCGATCGTCGCCCGGCTCGCGCAGAAGCACGGCGCCGCGCTGGTTCGTTTCCAGCCCATCTTCGATGCCGCGGCGAAACGCGCGCCGGCTGATTACTGGATCTGGGATCAGGTACACCCGACCTATAACGGCCACCAGCTCATGGCCGACGAATGGGAGCGGGTGGTGCGTGATTTTTGGAAATAGAACCGGAGCAAGCGGCTCTCAAAAATCATGAACCGATAGCGTTGCAATAACCCGCCGGTCGAAAGCGGATGGATGCGCCGACGCCAGCGAATACCGGTTCCAGTTCCGGCGCGGGCGGGCTGACCGGCTTGCCGCTCTAGGGCTTGTAACGATTTCTAAAGATAACCCTGTTGACACGCCCAGACACAAGGATTTAGGGTCGTCATCGAACAGCACAAACCATCAACACCGCATCAACATGAGAACAACCCCAAAAATCGCCTGCGTCCTTCTTGCAGTGGCCGCTATCGCTGCTATGGCGGCATTGGCTGACGAAAAGAAGAATGTCAGGATGGAGCCGGAAAACGTCATTGTCCAGCGAATGGATACTTTGTACGGCTTGGCAACGGGTATCGGTAGGACAGCATTGGGGGCACCCTTCGGACGGTACCTTCTCCTCCGCCACGATGACGAAATGTTAGCGATTAAAATCATACAACACAGCTCGGGTTTATCGAAGTCACAATATGAGTGGGTATGGCTGCGAGGTGAGAAACAAGAAGAGGGAGTCGGTTGGCTTTCCGAAACAGATTCACAAGAGCCAGATTTTGTCGTCATTCACTCATTCAACGTGAAATGGTCATCCGGGGACTGGTTCTATTTTAATAAACCCGGGTTGGAGATGGCCCGGACTGAGATAGTGGACAAGGAGAAAATCAAAAAGCTTGTTGAAACTCCAAGCTGGCTTACGAAAGAGTCCTTGAAACTTGCGCATGAGGCTAGGATTGCGGGTTTCCAGCAATGTCTTAAAGACTCCGCAGTAAATCCCAGCGGTCAACAGGCAAAATAGCTGAAGCCCAATATCAAGTTAATCGCCTAACCCCCGGACTTAGGGTCTTCATCAATGAACCGGAGAGATACAAAAATTATATGCGCCATAGACCTCGCAAGATGTGGTTAGGTCGCTTCTACTGGAGGACGGTTAAGCGGTGGCCAATAATTTACGTCCTGTGTTGCTGCTTTGGCGTTGCGGTGGGAATCGGTAGCTTTTACTTGTCTGGCGAACCAGAGCCGAACGAACGCCAGGCCATTTTTTTGAAGGTACTCGGAGTTCTTATGCTGTTTGTCTATGGGTGGCTTATTGTTGCGTTTGCCATGAGATTCAAGCGAGGCGTTTGGAGTAGCCATTGTGAGAGTCGGATTTTACTTTTTGAAGGTCGCGATGATTCAAATGTCGTGGCCTAAATCCGGTTAGACGTATCCACGCTAGCTCTGGTATCAGCAAGCCTCTGTTGGCAATTGGACGTAGCGGGAAAATTCAGCGGCCCTGATGCGTGGTTGCAAGGTCAGGCCATCTGGCATCGGCTCACCGCCTTTCCTTGGCCGGCATGTATCTGTTCTACCGTTCTGAGGTGAACTTGAATCACGCGGAGGATGCCTTCCTCCCAGAAAAAAGTCTTAATCGAAGTTTCCAGCCGGAGCGGAGAACAAGGAGATGGTTGATCATTTGATCCAAAGCGCTAACTTCCCCGCATGAAATCGCTGCGGATCAATCGCCCACGCAGTGTGGGTTACGCGTTGTTGTCGGTGCTCGTGCCGCTCGCTCAGTTGCTTCCGGCAGCAGCAGCGGAGTCCAAACCCGTCCGGCCCAACATCGTTTACATCCTCGCCGACGACATGGGCATCGGCGACGTGTCGCACCTGAATCCCCGAAGCGCATGGCCGACGCCCAACCTTGATCGGCTGGCGCGCGAGGGCCTGGTGTTCACGGATGCGCACTCCGCCTCGGGGGTCTGCACCCCCAGCCGCTACGCGTTGCTTACCGGCCGCTATTCCTGGCGCGGCCGGCTAAAGCAGAGCGTGCTCCACGGCTACGACCCGGCGCTCATCGAGCCCGGCCGGCTCACGGTGCCCGGTTTGCTCCGCGCGCACGGTTACGCGACCGCGATGGTCGGCAAGTGGCACCTGGGGCTCGACTGGGTGCGCACCGGCCCAAAACTCACGGACGTTGATTTCGGCCAGCCCTTTGGCGGCGGGCCGATCGCGAACGGATTCGACTCGTTTTACGGCATCACCGCTTCGCTCGACATGCCGGCCTACTTTTATCTTGAGAACGACCGCGTCGTTCAGCTGCCCAGTGGCAAGATTGGCGACAGTCCCAAACCGCCCATGTGGCGTGCCGGCCCCATCAGCCCGGATTTTCGCCATGCGGAAGTGTTGCCGCGCCTCACGGAAAAAGCGCTCGCCTACCTCGCCCTACAGTCCGCCGCGCCGGAGGCCAGACCCTTCTTCCTCTACTTTGCGCTCACGGCGCCGCACACTCCAATCTCCCCCACGGCCGAGTTCCAGGGCAAGAGCCACACCAATCCCTACGGCGACTTCACGCTGCAAGTGGACGCGATCGTGGGCCAGGTGCTGGCGGCGCTCGACGCCCGCGGCCTCGCCAGGAACACGCTCGTCATTTTCACCGCGGACAACGGCTGCTCCCCGGCGGCGAACCTTGAGGAGCTGCGTAAGTTTCACCACGACCCGAGCGCCGGCTACCGCGGCCACAAGGCCGACCTCTACGAGGGCGGGCACCGCGTGCCCTTTATCGCGCGCTGGCCCGCGCAGACCCCGGCGGGCACTCGTTGCGCACAGCTTGTTGGGCAACTGGACCTGCTTGCCACTTGCGCGGATTTGCTCGGCGCTCCGCTGCCGGTCTCCGTGGGTGAGGACAGTGTCAGCATCCTCCCGCTGTTGCGCGGCCTGGAACCCAAGGCGCCGGTGCGCGAAGCGCTGGTGCATGAATCGGACAATGGTTCGTTCGCCATCCGGCAGGGCAACTGGAAGCTCTGCCTTTGCGCGGGCTCCGGCGGCTGGAGCTTTCCCAAGCCAGGCAAGGACAGCGAAGGGTTGCCGCGTTTCCAACTTTTCGATCTCGCCGCCGATCCGGCGGAGAAAACCAACCTGGCACCCGCGCATCCCGAGATCGTGCAACGTTTGGGTCGCCTGATGCGGTCTTACATTGAGCGGGGGCGCAGCACCCCCGGCGCACCACAGACGAACGCGCCGTCCAGCAACTGGCCGCAGACGGCGTGGATGAAAGATTTTCCAAATTGAAACTCAGGCTTCAGTTGCTCCTGTCTGTTGCGCTGCTCGCGCGCGCCCCGGCGGCGACTCCGCTTCCGGAAGCCGACCGCCTGGCCGCGATCGCCACGCGCGTCGAGGCGGGTTGCCGCCAGGTCGAGGCAGGCCTCGCCCAGCCGAACCCGCAACCTTCGGTGCGCCAATTGACTTCCGCCGCGCTGGGCAGATTGGAACTCGGAGACGAGCCGGCCCGCGCGGAGAAGCTGGTGCGCCACGCGTTCGGTTTGCAGGACATGGACCCCGCTTCGCCGGGCTACGGCACCGTGCCGTGGCAGCAAGGCCATCCGGAAATCAAGGACCCCAACGCCATCGAATTCACCATGCAGCCGGTGAGCGTGATGCTGCTGCGGCACGGCGCCAAATTATCCGAATCCTTCAAGCAGGCCGCGCCGCCGCACGTCCGCGCCGCGATCGCGGCCATCCGGCGGCACACTGTGCCGGTGAAATACTCGAACATTTACCTGATGAAACTCGCCAACCTGCTGTTACTCGGCCAGGCGATGGGCGATGGCGCCGCGATCGCGGAAGGCAAGGCCAACTTCGAGACGTGGCTGGCTTTCACCCGGACCAACGGCGTGCCGGAATACGACAGTCCGACCTATTCGCCGATCCAGGCCGATTGCCTCGCGCTGGCGCACAACCTCACGAGCGACGTGGCGCTGAAAGCCAGGCTCAAAGCCGCGCTGGATTTCTACTGGGCCGACTTCGCGGCAAATTATTTTGCGGGCCGGCAAACGATGACTGGTCCGGCGAGCCGGAACTACAACCAGGGATTTCTGTTCAGCGACGCCAACATTGAATACCGCTATTACCTTGCCGGGCTGCGTTCCAAGCCGCCCGCCGATACGTTCTTAAGCGACTCCGTGCGGGCCTGGACGGTGGCGCGGATGAACGACTACCGGCCCACGCGGGACATCCTCGCGCTGGCGGATTTGCCGGAGCGCGGGGTGCGGTCGAAGTTCGGCGCGGGGCCCGGGCAGGATCGTTATGTCTGGATCACACCCGATTTTTCCCTCGGCAGCGCCAGCGCTTACCATGGTCCGCAGGATCGGCGGATTTGCGCCGAGCTGGCTTCGGAGAAAAAGCTGCCGCTGATCAGTTTCGTGGTGGATGCGTTGGATGCGCCCTTTGGTTTGGTGCGCTCCACCGACCGCGGCGGACACAGCAAGCCGCATCATCTGCCGCATCTGCTCGCCACGGTGCAGGAAAAAGGTTTCCTGCTGGCGCTGATGGACCTGTCGCCCGCCATTCATTACGGCGAATTCACCAATCTTGCCAGCAACATTCTGCTGCCCGTGCGCGCGGATCAACTGGTGCTTGACGGAAAAACCGTGGACGCCACGAAGCCCTTCCAGATCGCCGCTGACGCGAAGGCGGTGGTGGGCGTGCGCGAAGGCAAAGCCGCCGTGGCCGTCCGCTTGTTCGCCGCGGATGGCGCCGCCGGGCAGACGCCGGCGTGGACGCTGGAGTTCGACGGCAACGAACCCGGCGCCGGCCGGCTCGCGGTCCACCACTATCGCGGCGCGGCGCAAAAATTGGCGGGGTCGAGCGTGCGGTGTGGACTGATCATGCTCGCGGCGCGGTGTGAAACCGCGGCGGAGTTCACCGCGTTCCTGAGGCGCGCGGCGCAAATCGAGCTGGCTGAAACATCGCAGGCCGGCGTCTGGCGAGTGAACGCGAAGTCGGGAGCGGTCGAGTTGGAGGCCGGTCTGGATTTGAACCAGAAGGAGATTGCGCTGCGTCGGGTGAACGGCCGGAACTGGCAGCCTGAGGTTCTGAGCGTGAATGGCCGGGACCTGGCCACCGCGACGCTGGGTCGGAAGCCCGCAGTTGAAAACCACTGATCGGCGCTCATCGCCGCTCATCTGAAAGCGGTTGATGAGATTATGAACCTGATCCGCGGCTGACGTTCTTCCCTGCATTCGCCAACGGATGAAACGTGCCAGCGGATGGGGAATTACTTCCGAACAAATCCGTTGGCACGTTTCATCCGTTGGCGGGTAGGCTTGGCCGCCGCTCACCGTTCAGGCCCCGGTTTCCCACTTGGAGAAAGCTGCCTTCAAGCCCCGTCTGGATTAGCGATCATCTGCGCAGATTAGCTGTTTCATCGGCTCATTCCGGCTCGGATCAGGGGGTGAGGACCGGGAATCTCAGGTTCGCCGCCTTGTCCCCCGCGCATACCTCAATTGAGGTATTGGCAGCCCGCGCTGAAACATGAGATGTTCACAGACGCATTACTCAGCCCCGCGCCGTGCCAGCTCTTTGAGAATACCGACGCGGGCCGGTAATGCCGAACACATCACCGTGATGAAAAGCAGCAATCCGGAGTTGAACGACAGCAATGATTGTCGCTTCGGCCAGCGCCTGCACGGGGCGGCTCGCCGGCAACCGTGTTGGGATTGTTCCCGACCGGAGAAGAATGGACGGAGCAGTTTGAAAGACAAACGACAGTAACAAAGAAACCCAAAACACCAGAACCCATGAAACGATACCCTTCACTCATCGCTGCCAGCCTGATGCTAGCGGCCCTCGCGCCGTTACAAAGCCGCGCCGCCGACAACACCTGGAATAACGGTTCGACCGATTTTCTCTGGAATGGAACCAGTTTGAACTGGGCCGCGCCGCCGACCTGGGTTGATGGCGACAACGCGATCTTTGGGGCCACCGGCGCTGGCACGGTTACCCTCGGCACCGCCATCACGGTCCAGAACCAGACGTTCAACTCCGCAGGCTACACCATGGCTGGTGCGGGCAATACCCTGACCCTGGCTGGCACGACCCCGACCATCACTGCCAACGCGAGTGTGGCGATCGCCGCGTACCTTGACGGCACCAACGGCCTGACGGTTCAGGGGACATCCGTCCTAAGCCTCTTGGGCGATCCCGCTGCCGCCGTCGGAAACATCTACACCGGCGGCACCTTCGTGAAGGGCGGCACGCTGGTGCTTCAGACGAGCAATCTGGTCAGCGGAACGTCTTACGCGGTGGACAGTATTGAAGCGATTGATGCCGGGGCGACCGTGAAGTTTTTCAATGACACTGACGGGGTAAATAACATCCGAGTCCCCAATGGCCAGATCCCGATCGGCGGCGTCGTCACCACCCACAATTTGAACCTGACCGGCGGCACCTTTGATGTCGCGGGCGACGACAATCAGAACCAGGTGCCCATGCCGTCAGGCACAGGCACCATCCTCAACAGTTCCCCGCTCGCCCGCGGTGTGCTGAAGTTTACCGGATACGGCGACACCAGAACGTTCTCCGGTCAAATCATGGATGGCGGTCCCGTCACCAACAGCATCATCGCGGGGAAACTCGCCCATCGGACGGATGTCGATTTTCAGAATGGCTCCGGCACGATCATTCTTGCGGGGTCGAATTCCTTCACCGGCTTCATCCGCATCGGACCCGGCACCGCGACCGTCCAGTTGAGTGGCGCTGGGACGTTGGGTTATCCCAGCAGTGAAAACTGCCCGCCCCGCCAGGTGCTCCAGAACAACGGCGTCATGGATCTCAACGGCACCAGCCAGAAAACCGGCTTTTATTTCGCCGGGGCGGCGGCGCAAGTCACCAACAGCGCCGTGGGCACCCTCTCAACGCTCACGCTCTGTTTCAATTGCACCAACCTGACGGCACCGGCGAACAGCGGCATCATCTGCAGCCTCCAGGACGATCCCGCCACTTCTGGTCTGATTGGCATCATCAAGGAAGGCCCCGCCCTCCAAAACCTCAACGGCGCGAACAACAACTACCATGGTGACACCGTGGTCAACAATGGCACCTTGCGAATAGATCAAGCCGGCGCCATCAGTCCAAACAGCACTTATCGCCTGTCCACGAGTCAGGGAACTCTGGAGTTGAACTATGTCGGCGATGCACTCGTGCGCGGACTCGATCTTAACGGAGTTGCAATGCCTGCCGGCACGTACAGCGCCTCGACCGCTCCCATTACTGGCACGGGCACCATCACGGTTCCCCCGCCGAACACTTGGAACAATGCCTCGACCGATTTTCTCTGGAACACAACCAGCGCGAACTGGACCTCGCCGACGACCTGGGCGGATGGCGGCAATGCGATCTTCGGTGCGACCGGCGCGGGCTTGGTCACGCTCGGCACCCCCGTCACGGCCCACAGTCTGACGTTCAACGCCGGAGGCTATGTCATCAATGGTGGGGGCAACACCCTGACACTGGTTGACTCGGGCGCGACCATCACTGCCAATGCGAGTAATTCAATCGCCGCCAGCATCGCCGGCACGGTCGGCCTGACGTTCCAAGGGACTTCCATCCTGGCCCTCGAAGGCGATGCCGGTTCGGCCACCGCCAACACCTACACCGGCGGCACCTATGTGAGAAGCGGCACTTTGATTCTTCAAGCCGTAGGCACGAGTTCAAGTGGCGCCGCCTACGCCGTGGATAGTATTGAAGCGTTAGACACCGGGGCCACGGTCAAAATGGGCTCGACCTTCAACGGCACAAGTTGGTCGGGTCCGGCACGGGATCAAATCGCGGCTGCGGTCCTTGGTTCTAAGCTGATAATGACCGGCGGAACCTTGGACTTGTACAACGATCCGAAGGCTCAACGCCTCCCCGTCCCGGATGGCACAGGCTTGATCATCAACACTGGACCGGACGTTCAGGCTGGGGTGCTCATGATTGCTGACGGTCAGAACCATACCTTTTCCGGTGTGATCGCCGACGGCAACGGCGGGGTCCTGATGGGAGGCAACGCCGGGCAAGGTCCAGGCTATCAAATCGGTATCGTCAGTTTTGCAGGCTCGAAAAATGGCGGAGGCGGCTTGTGGACGCTCTCCGGCTCCAACACCTACTCGGGCTCGACCCGAATTGACCAAGGGGCTAGCATCAAGCTCGAAGGCAATGGAACGATCGGCTTTCCCACGCCCAACGGTCTTACCGGTCCGCTGCGAATCTACGGCTCCGCGGATCCGACCAGGGGCTATCTTGATCTCAATGGCCACAACCAAACCATTGCCCTGATGCAGAACGGAAACGCCGATGCAAAAGTCTTCAACAGTGCGGTGGGTACCGTTTCCACGTTGACCTTCGGATATGGCAATGAGCAAGTCGCTCGCACTGCGTCATTTCAGTTTATGGACAATCAGGGCCCTGGCGGCATCCTCGCGTTGACAAAAATCGGCACCAACTGCATCCAAACGTTGTCCGGCGTGAACACCTACAGTGGGGATACCACGGTCAGCGAAGGCATCCTGGCCTTTTCCACGACAACGGCGGTCAGTTCCAACAGCGCAGTGCGCCTTTCCACCAGCGCCACGCTGAGACTGACTTACGACGGCACCGCCAATGTGCGCCAGTTGTGGGTCAACGGCGTCCAGCAACCCAACGGCGTTTATGGCTCGGGAACTCCCGGAATCGATCCTACCAGCACGGGCACCCTCACCGTCACGGGTTATTCCCCAGTTTCGTTGGGCGCTTCGCGATCCAGCAACAACCTCACGTTCTCGTGGGCGGGTGTTTACAAGTTGCAGTCCAAGACCAACAACATCATCGGCACTTGGTATGATTATGCCGGTGGCGGGCTAAGCCCGGTTAGCGTCCCGATTAATCCAGCGAACGGATCGGTGTACTTCCGTCTGTCGCCCTACTGATAAAACCGAAGCAGCGGGGGGTGCCGTGAACCGGCGCTCCCCGCTTTGGATCAGACCCGATCTCCACTCGCGGCCACGGCCGACACCGATTGTCTAAAATCATCACTGACTGGCGCTGTGTGATGAAATCGGAGGCCAGCGCCATGAGCTTCACTTGGATTGATTGCTGGCGGTGATCGCCAACATTGCGAGCCAGGCGGCGCAGCGACTGCGGTCAGGCAGATAGTTTGGTATCTGACCCATTCGCCTCCTCATGCCGGCATCCACGGTGGGTTTCTAAATCTAAATATCGGCTCCGATTTAGTCCGCTCCTTTATGCGAAACGCAAAGCTTTTGATCCTGATGGCGATTGCCCTGGTCGCGCCCGCCCTGATCGCGGAGGAAGGGTGGGTCAATTTGTTCAACGGCCAGGACCTCGCCGGCTGGGTGCAACGCGGGGGCCGGGCAACGTACGCCGTGGAGAACGACACCCTCGTCGGCACTTCGGTGCTCAACACGCCCAACACCTTTCTCTGCACCGAGAAGACCTACGGCGACTTCATCCTCGAATACGATTTCAAGGTGGACCCCAGGCTGAACTCCGGCGTGCAGATCCGCAGCGAATGTTTGGACACGCCCAAACAGGTGGAGTGGAACGGCAAAAAAATTCAAATCCCGGCCGGGCGCGTCCACGGCTATCAGGTGGAGATTGACCCGGATGTACCCCGCAAACGTCTCTGGAGTGCGGGCCTCTATGATGAATCCCGGCGCGGCTGGCTTTATCCCAGCGATGGCGAAAAGGGCGCGCAAGGCAAGGCGTTCAGCGAACAGGGACTGCGCCTCTTCAAGCCGCAAGCCTGGAATCACGTTCGCGTCGCGGCCATCGGCGATTCGATCAAGACCTGGCTCAATGGCACGCTCTGCGCGGACATCAAGGACGGGTTGACGCCGCGCGGGTTTATCGCGTTGCAGGTTCACGGGATCAAGGACGACAAAGCGCGAGCAGGCACGCAGGTCCGCTGGCGGAATCTCCGCATCAAGGAAGTGGCCCCGCCCACGGCGAGCGCCGGACCGTTGAACACGTTGACCGAATCGGAAAAGGCCGCCGGCTGGCGGTTGCTCTGGGATGGCAAAACCACTGAGGGTTGGCGCAGCGTTAAGGGCGAGACGTTCCCGGCCAGGAAATGGGAAATCGCGAACGGCGTGCTCACGGTGCGTGAAGCGAACGATCCCCTGTCCGTGGGCCGCGGCAGCATCATCACGCGCGAACGGTTCACCAGTTTTGAACTCGTTGCCGACTTCCAGCTCACGCCCGGCGCGAACAGCGGCATCAAATATTTCGTCCAGTCGAACTTGGATCCGGAAAACCAGACCGGCGCCGGTCCGTCCGTGGGCTGCGAGTTCCAAATCCTCGACGACGGACTTCATCCCGACGCCCAGCTGGGTCGCGACGGCAATCGCACCCTCGGCTCGCTTTACGACTTGATCCCGCCGGCGGCCACCAAGCAGCCGAACCCGGTCGGCGAATGGAACACGGCGCGCATTCTTGTGCAGGGAAAACACGTCGAGCACTGGCTCAACGGGCAGAAAGTTGTGGCCTACGAGCGCGGCTCGGCGGCGTTTCGCGCCTGCGTCGCACAGAGCAAATTCAAGAACATTGCCGACTTCGGCGAATGGCCGGAGGGTCACATTCTCCTGCAAGAACATGGCGACCGGGTTCACTTCCGAAATATAAAAATCCGTGTCCTGCCGACGAACTGAAGCTTACGAAGACTCAACCCAAAAACATGGCAACCGGGACAGCGACCGTTCATCCACGGCTGGATTGTCGGCTTGGGGGGTGCATCTCCTGAGCCGCCTACAGGCGAACTGCCACGCGGAGACGGTTGAATTCATGGACCACTTTGGCCGGCGCTATCAACCGGCGGACCTTAAGATTCGGCGGGAAGATCTGGTGGCCGCTTTGGGAAACCTGCGTCGCTATCGCGACAACAAGCGCCCGATCCCGCCGGCGTGAATTGAGGAATCGCTCGCGATGCTGATTTTCTGCGAACCCAAGCCCAAGGCCCGGCTCTATTGAGGTCAATGAAACAGAACTTCCGCCGGCACGATCTGCTTCTCGATCTTATCGCTCTTCCACGAGAACTTGCAGCCGGCATCAATGTCCTTCTCGAAGAATTCGACCTTGAGCGCGTGATCCCCGGCGGTCAATTGAACCCCGCCGGAGACTTCTTCCATCCCGTGCGCTCCGCCATTGTCCACCACCTGTTTGCCATCAATGAAAAGCCGCGAGCCGTCATCCGAATCGAGGAAGAAGGTATATTTGCCGTCGGCGGGGACGCGGATCGTCCCGGTCCAGCGGATGTAAAAGAAGTCCTTGAAATCAGTTCCGGGCCAGTTGTCCTGCGTGCTTTCGAAATTAATGGTCTTGTCCACGCGCTTGAGGGCGGGCGCCTTGCTCGCCGGAAAATCGGGGAAATCCTCCGTGCCATCTTCCGTCCGGTAGTACTCCGCCAGCAGTCCCGGCTCGCCACCGGCCGCCTTGTGGAAGAGGGCGGCGGCCGGAACCACTGCCTTGGCCTGGCCGGCGGTTTCCCAGGACAGGCGGCAGCCCGCGTCTTCCTCGGCGTCGAAAAACTCGACTTTGATTTCATGGTCGCCGGCCTTGAGTTCGGCGCGACCGGACATTTCCGTCATGTCATGGGTCCCGCCGTGGTCAACGACTTGTTTGCCATCAATGAACAGTCGCGAGCCGTCGTCCGACTCCAGTTGGAAAGTGTACGCGCCGTCCTTCGGGATGCGGATCATGCCGGTCCAGTTCACATAAAAATTGTCCACCAGCTTCGTGCCGGGGAACGCCTCCACCGTACTGGCGAAATTGATCTCCTTGTCCAACCGCTCGACGGATGGTTTTTGCCCCGCCGGGATGGTCGGGAAATCATCCAGCGCGCCTGGCATTTGATAATACCGGCCGACCAGGCCGGGTTGGAGCGCATCGCCGGCGATACCGGTGCCGGTGGTGAGCGCGGCGGCGAGCAGAAACACTTTGGTGCGGTTCATGACAGATGATTGAGTTGATGCTTTTAATTTTGCGTCGGGGCGGGGCGCTGGCGTCGCCGTCGGCGGTAATGGCGAATAGATGACACGAATGGCGATAAACGCGCAACAAAGTTCTTGCCGCGTGCGATCCCCGATGCGGGCGCCACTTTTCGGGCATTGCGGGTGGCCCACCGCTTCTGCCAAAATCTGGCCATGCAACCTCAGCGCCTCCCCTTCAGTTCCATTCTTGCCCTGCTGTTGGCCGGGGCCTTTGCCACCGCGATCCAAGCCGACCCCCTCACGCTCCACACGCGCCGCCGGGTTGCGACCGCCGGCGATACCAACGAATGGCAGGCCGTCGAGCAGACCGCCGCGTGGGCCGCCCGCCACAGCGCCATCGTCATCTGCGACATGTGGGACCAGCACTGGTGTCCCGATGCCACCGAACGCGTCGGCGAAATGGCGCCGCGCATGAACGAAGTCGTCAAAGCCGCGCGGGCGAAGGGCGTTTTCATCATCCACTGCCCGAGCGACACGCTGAAGTTTTATCAGGACCATCCGGGCCGAAAGCTTGCGCAATCCGCGCCCAAGGTGGAAACCAAGGTGCCGCTGAAAGGCTGGTGCTCGCTCATTGGCGAAAAGGAGCCGCCGCTGCCGATTGATGATTCGGACGAAGGCTGCGACGGCTGCCCGGACTGCAAGCCGCACCGTGCCTGGTCCCGCCAGCATCCCGCCATCGAGATCGTGGCGGGGGACGCCATCACCGATTCCGCCGAGGCGTTCCACCTCATGCGCCAGCGCGGCATCACGAACGTCATCGTGATGGGTGTTCACGCCAACATGTGCGTACTGGGCCGGCCGTTCTCGATCCGGCAGATGGTCGCGCAGGGCCAGAACGTCCTGCTCATGCGCGACCTGACCGACGCGATGTATAATCACCGCTCGCGCCCGTGGGTGTCGCACTTCCGCGGCACCGAGTTGGTCGTCGAGCACATCGAGAAATACTGGTGCCCGAGCATCACGAGCGCCGACTTTCTCGGCGGCGCGGCGTTTCGCTTCAAAGGCGACGTCAAGAAGCGCATCGCCTTCATCATCGGCGAAAACGAATATCACACTTGGGAAACATTGCCCGAGTTCGCGAAAAAGGAACTCGCGTGGCGGGGCTACCAGATCACCTTCGTCACCGCGTCGCAAAAAGCCGACGACTACGATTTCAAGAATTGGGAGGCCATCCCGAATACCGACCTGCTGGTGCTCAGCGCCCGCCGCCGCGCCGCGCCCAAGCCGATGCTGGACGCCATCCGCGCGCACCTTGCCGCGGGCAAACCGGTCGTGGGCATCCGGACGGCCAGCCATGCCTTTGATCCGAAGGACACGGACATTCCCGCCGCGCGCACCTGGCGCCATTTTGATGCGGAGATTCTCGGCGCGGAGTATCAGAACCATTATGGCGGCGGCTCGGAAACCATCATCCGGCAGATCCCCGAGGCGTCCGGCAATCCCATCCTCAACAATGTTCAGCCGGAGTTCGCCTCGAAGGCCTCGCTCTATCGCAGCCGGAATCCGGCGCATACCGTCACCCCGCTGCTCGCCGGCCGGACGGCGGATGGCAAATCCGAAGTCGAGCCGGTGGCGTGGATCAACACCGGCGAGAACCGGCGGGTGTTCTACACTTCGCTGGGCAGTCCGGATGATTTCGCCGATCCAAATTTCCGGCGCCTTCTCCTCAACGGGATGCTCTGGACCCTCGGCGATTTCATTCCGCCGGCAAACCCGGGCCGATCCATTAAGCCCGCGCCGGGCGCCCGATGAATTTTATCTTCCAACCCGGCCCGGATTTAACTCATCATCACCCAGCATGAAAACCGTTCCGTTCGCTCCCCGGGTGCGCCGCACTCGCCGGCTCGTTCTTGGCCTCCTTCCACTGCTATTGCTCCCCGCCTGCAATCGCAATGAATCCGGCGGTGCCCCGACCCGGCCGCGCGTGGCGTTGATCATGAAATCGCTGGCCAATGAATTCTTTCTCACGATGGCCGATGGCGCCCGAAAGCATCAAGCCACGCATGCGGCCGACTATGAACTCATCGTCAACGGCATCAAAAATGAGACCGATCTGGCGGAGCAGGTGGGCCTCGTCGAGCAGATGGTCGCGCAACAGGTCAACATCATCGTCATTGCGCCCGCTGACTCGAAGGCGCTCGTGCCGGTCCTCAAACGCGCCCAAGCCGCCGGCGTGCGCGTGGTGAACATTGACAACAAGCTCGACGCCGACGCGTTGAAGGAGGCGGGTTTGACCGTGCCGTTCGTCGGTCCGGACAATCGCGCCGGCGCGCGCATGGTCGGCGAGGCGGTGGCGAAGAAACTTCCGGCGGGCGCCAAGGTTGCCATCATCGAGGGGCTGACGACGGCGTTCAACGGGCAGCAACGCCGCGCGGGGTTCGAGGACGCCATGAAAGCGGCGGGCCTGAACATCGTCAGCGTGCAAAGCGGCCAGTGGGAAATTGACAAGGCGAACAACGTGGCCGCGGCGATGTTGAGCGAGCACCCGGACCTGCAGGCGCTGCTCTGCGCCAACGACAGCATGGCGCTCGGCGCCGTGGCGGCGGTGCAGGCGGCGGGCCGCACGGGTAAAGTGCTCGTGGCCGGTTATGACGGCATTGGCGCCATCCGACCGATGGTCGCGGATGGCCGCGTCACGGCCACTGCGGATCAACACGCGGATCAACTGGCCGTGTTCGGCATCGAGGCCGCGCTGAAAATTCTCAAAGGCGAAGCCCCGCCCGCCGACCAGACGACGGTGGTGGATTTGATCACCCGGTAGCCGGGCCGTTGAGTTTGAAGCATGAAGCAAACGCCTTCCTGGATTCGGGAATACCTGGCGCTCGCGGTTATTCTGGTGGCGCTGGTGCTGTTGTTTGGGGCGTTGAGCGGACGGTTTCTCACGACCGCCACGTTTGGCGCCATCGCGAATCGCATTCCCACACTGGCTCTCGCGGCCACGGGCATGACGCTGGTGCTCATCGTCGGCGGGATTGATTTATCCATCGGCTCCGTGCTGGCGCTGGCCGGCGCGGTGCTGGGCGTGGCGTTGGTGGACTGGCATTGGCCCTTCGCGGCGTGCGCGGCGCTGGCCGTGGCGGTCGGGCTGGTCGCCGGCCTGGCGAACGGCGCGCTCATCGTCGGCCTGACCGTGCCGCCGTTCATCGTCACGCTGGGCATGATGGAAATGGCGCGCGGCGCCGCGTATCTCGTCACCAACTCGCAAACGAAATATCTCGGCGCGGCGGTCGAAGGCCTGGCGCGTCCGCTGGGCGGCACCGGATTGTCGGGGTCATTTCTGCTCGCGATGCTGGTGGTCGGGCTGGCGCAACTGCTGTTGAGCAGCTCCGTGTTGGGACGCTGGATGTTCGCCACCGGCTCGAATGAAACGGCAACCCGCTATTCCGGCATTGATCCGCGCCCCGTCAAGCTGTCGGCCTACGCGCTGACCGGCGCGGCGGCGGGATTGGGCGCGGTTTGTTACGCGTCCCGACTCGGCGCGTCGGATCCGAACGCGGGCGTGGGCCTGGAACTTTCCGCCATCGCGGCGGCGGTCATCGGCGGGACGAGCTTGCTCGGCGGGCGCGGCTCGGTCATTAACACCTTTTTCGGCGTGCTCATCATCGCCACGTTGGAAGCGGGTCTCGCGCAAGTGGGCGCATCCGAACCCGTGAAGCGGCTGGTCACCGGCGCGGTGATAGTGGTCGCCGTGTTGGCCGACGCGTGGCGGCAGCGCACGGCGGGGAAATCGTTTCCACTGTGGAAGCGGCTGTTGGCATCATGAACCCAAGCAAATACCTAGTGATGGCTGCGCTCGGCATCTGGGTGGTGACTGCCTTGGTATTTGCCATCGCTGGCGATATGGATCCACTGGGCTTTCCGGTCCTGGTTTTGGTACCGTTTCTCGCGATCCCAGAGATAGTGGCAGACGAGATGCCATTCGGCTGGTTTGCCACCATTGCGTGCTGTATTGCCGTCGCGTGGCTTGTTGCCGCCGTCGAAATATGGAGACGTCCAAAAACGCGTCTGGCTTGGTGTCTCTTTGCGGGGTGGAGCGCACTCCTGATAATCGGGTATTACTCGCTTTACAATGCTTTGCGTGACCACTAAACGAAGGTGACTAAATGCGCTGCGCCGAGCCCGGCCATCGCGTCTCGGCTGCTACAGGGTTTTGAAAGCGCGCCTTGTGATACCATGAAACCAAATCTGTTCCGCTTCGCCACCCTCGCCATCCTCGGCATCGCTCTCGCCGCGCATGCCGCCGACCGCCCGCCCGCGCCGCCGCCGGTCAAAATCATTTTTGACACGGACATCGGCAACGACGTGGACGATGCCCTGGCGCTCGGCCTGTTGCACGCGCTGGCGGATCGCGGCGCGTGTGAACTGCTCGGCGTCACCATCACGCGCAGTGACGAACTGGCCGGCCCGTTCGTGGATGCCGTGAACACGTTTTACGGGCGACCCGCCCTGCCCATCGGCTTCATTCGCGCCAAACCCGAACCGGAGCCGAGCAAGTTTCTGCCGCTGGCCGAGGCCCGGGACGGTGAGCGGGCGCGGTATCCGCATGACTTGAAGCGCAGCAGTGACGCGCCGGAGGCGTTGCGTTTGCTGCGCCAGTTGCTCGCCGCGCAGCCCGACGGCAGCGTCGTGCTGGTGCAGGTGGGATACTTTTCCAATTTCGCCGCGTTGCTCGACACCCCGGCGGACGAACTCGCCCCGTTAACCGGGCGCGACCTGGTGAAACAAAAGGTGAAGCGGTTGTCGGTCATGGCCGGCGCGTTTCAGACCATTGATGACAACAACCATTTCACCGAGTTCAACGTGTACAAGGACATTCCGGCCGCGCAAAAAATCGCGCGCGACTGGCCCACGCCCATCGTCTGGAGCGGTTTTGAAATCGGCATCGCTCTGCCTTACCCCGCCGTCAGCATTGAGCGCGATTACCGCTACGTGGCGCATCATCCGCTGGCCGAGGCCTACCAGCTTTACAGCCCGACGCCGCATGAACGCCCCACCTGGGACCTGACCAGCGCGCTGTACGCCGTGCAGCCGGACCGGGGTTTCTTTGGTCTATCCGAAGCGGGCACGGTCACGGTGGAGGGCGACGGGTTCACGCGCTTCACGCCGCAGCCCAAAGGCCGTGATCGTTTTCTCAAACTCGACGCGACGCAACTCGTCCGCGTCCGCGAAGCGCTCGTTCAACTTTGCAGCCAGCCCCCGAAACCAACCGGCAAATGAAATCCCCCGCCCCCGCCCATTCATCGCCGCCGCGCGTGGTCGTGGTCGGCTCGCTCAACCTGGACTTGATTGCCCAGGTCGAGCGGCTGCCCGCCGCCGGGGAAACCGTTCCAGCCAGTGGCTTGTTGCGTCGCTTTGGCGGCAAGGGCGCAAATCAGGCCGTGGCTGCGGCCCGGCAAGGCGCGGCGGTGACTATGATCGGTTGCGTTGGAGATGATGCTGACGGCGCGGCCTATCGCGAACATCTCGTGCGTGAAGGGATCAACATCCGGGCCATCGGCAAAATCCCGCGCACGCCAACCGGCACGGCGCTCATTGCGGTGGATCGGCAGGGGCAAAACAACATTGTTGTAATTGCGGGTGCGAACGCCCGGCTCACCGCGGCGTCAGTGCGCGCACAAGCCGCGATCATCCGGCGCGCCGGTGCGTTGCTGGCGCAGTTGGAAGTGCCTTTGGCCGCAGTGTTGGAGGCCATGCGCATCGCAAACGCTGCGGGCGTGCCCGTTGTGTTCAATCCTTCGCCGCTGCGTCCTGATTTTCCGTGGGGCCGGGTGGCGCTGCACACCGTCATCGCCAACGAACTCGAAGCGCAACAGATATTCGGTCTGTCGGTCAGCAACCTGGCCCGAACAGCCGTCGCATGGCGGCGCAAGCTGGCGGAGCGACGCATTGCACAACTGCTCGTGACACGCGGCGCACAATCCACGCTTTGCCTGACGGTGGAAAAATGTTTCGCCGTGCCTACGATGCGCGTGCGACCGGTGGATACGGTCGGGGCCGGCGACGCATGCGCCGGGACATTCACCGCGCGGCTGGCGGAAGGATGTGAGTTGGCAGAAGCCGTAATTCTGGCCAACTGCGCCGGCGCTCTGACCACTTTGAAACCCGGCGCGCAAGAGGCCATGCCCACGCGCCTGGCCACGCAACTTGCCTTGCGCCGAGGCGGCCCGCACAAGTTTGCGAACGCGTGCGGCGGTCGGCTGAGTTTGCGGCGGAGAGGGTGAGCGACTGGCTTGGTGCTTTAAGCAACGCGAGAATGATTTGAGGCTCGCCCTCACCCTGACCCTCTCCCTCAGGAGAGGGAACAGCTTTTTCAAGCCGACCCTTTGGCGGGAGCGCTTTGGATTGGCTCTGACTCAGGACATTCCCGCAGACGGCGAACGATTCTCCCTCTCCCGGGGGGAGAGGGCTGGGGTGAGGGCGAGCGTTCCACCAAATTCACCTGACCTCTCATTTCTCTACGCGCTACCCGCCGAAAAATGCAGAAAACTACCTGATAAGGGTTCACAAGGGCCGACAGTGAGGAACGGGCGTGCGCCCAAGCTTCACGGCGAGCGGAGGCGGTAGAAACGAGCGGGATAATTCGTCCACTGGGGATCACTGAAATAAACGGAGCCGTTCGTGAGAGTGCAGTATTGCAGTGGAGACCAGGTCGAGTTGGCGAGATTGGAAGAGGCTTCGATCACGATGGGAATGTTTGCCGTGCCAGTGATGTTGAAACCAAATTGATTTGTCCGCACGCCAAAGCTGGCATCGCTCGTCTGCACCTGCGGATTCCACAGCACCGTGGGAAGGTGGTGGAACGTCGGCCCCCATCCCGTGGTCCCCGGCAGGTAATACACGACCGCACCAACGGCACTGGACAATGCAAGCTGATTGATGGCACCCCCGGCGAGCGCGTTCCCCTGGAAATAGAAGCTGGTCAGGCTGGCGCAGTTATAGAACGCCTCGTTGTCGATCTGGGTGACGCTGGCAGGGATCGTGATGCTGGTCAGGCTTGAGCAGTATTGAAACGCCCATAAACCGATGCTCGTGACGCTGTTGCCGATTGTGACGCTGGTCAAGCCGCGGCAGTCAGAGAAAGCATAAGACCCGATGCTTATGACGCTGTCGGGGATCGAAACGCTGGTCAGGCTGGTGCAATTATAGAAAGCCGCTTCCCCGATGCTGGTCACGCTGTTGCCGATTGGGACGCTTTGCAGATCCCAACAATCGGCAAACGCATAGTTCCCGATGCTGGTCACGCTGTTCGGGATCGTGTAGCTACCGGCTTTGCGGGCCGGACATTGTATGAGCGTGGTCTGGTTCTTGTTAAACAAGACCCCATCGGCACTGGTATAGGAATAGTTGAGCGCATCAACCGTTATCGCGGTCAGGTTAGTGCAGCCCGAGAACGCATCGACCCCGATATTGATGACGCCGTTGCCGATCAAGACGTTGGTGAGGCTGGAGCAGTATTGGAACGCTTGGAACTCGATGCTGGTGACGCTGTTTGGGATCGTGATGCTCACCAAGCTGGTGCAGTTAAAGAAGGCATTGTCCATAATGGTGGCAATACTGTTGCCGATCGTGGCGCTGATCAGTTTGGTGCAATATTGAAACGCATGGTCTTGAATAATGCTGACGCCGCTGCCGATCGTGACGTTAGTAAGGCTGGTACAGTGTTCAAACGCATACCCTCCAATGCTGGTGACGCTGTTGGGGATCGTGATGCTGGTCAGGCTGGTGCAGTATGAAAACGAAAGTCTCCCGATAATGGTGACATTGTTGGGGATTGCGTAGCTTCCGGCTTTGCCCCCTGGGAATTGGATGATCGTGCTCTGCGCTTTATCGAACAGCACCCCATCCACACTGCTAAAGACGGAATTGGCTGCGCCCACCGTTATTGTGGTTAGGCTGCCGCAAGCAGAGAACGCCCTGTAACCGATGCTATTGGCGCTGTCGGGGATCGTGATGCTGGTTAGGCTGGTGCAGTTATTGAACGCGCGCTCTCCGAAGCTACTGACGCTGTTTGGAATAGGGACATTTGTCAGGCTAGTGCAGTTTTGGAATGCTGAAGACCCAATGCTGGTGACAGTACTGGGTAGCAGGACTCTAGTCAGGCTGGGGCAGTTTTGGAATGCGTCATATCCAATGCTGGTGACGCTGTTGCCGATTGTGACGTTGGACAGCCTGGGGCAGTTTCGGAACGCAGAGCCCGCGATGGTTTTGAGGTTGTTGCCGATCGTGACGTTGGTCAGGCTGAAGCAGTAATAAAACGCAGCACTGCCAATGCTGGTGACGCTATCAGGAATTATGACGCTAGTTAGGCTGCTACAGAAACCAAACGCCTGGCCCCCGATGTTGGTGACGCTGTTGGGGATCGTGACGCTGGTCACGCTGGAGTTATAGAACGCATTGTCTCCGATGGTAGTGACCGGCCGGCCATTGGTCGCACTGGGGATCGTCACCGCACCGCCGGAGCCGGTGTACTTGGTGATGGTGATCGTTCCGTTAATGGTCTGGAACTGGAATTGGGCTTGGACCAAGGCGGGCAGCATCAACACCAGCAGCAGCGTCAACAGTCTCATGGCGCAGGCGGTTCGCAAACGCAGCCAGTCAGGCGCTATGTGGGAGACCACGCGTAGCGAAGGTCCACCAACGCGCCTGAATTTGCTCTCGTCCGTCAACATGCGCCAACACTGCGACCAATCATATCCAGCGTCAACAGCAGATCAGCAAAAGCTCATCTCATCTGGCCATCGAAATCACTGGTGCAAACTATTTCCAAACACCGTCTGGGCCGGCGTAGATTTCTCAGGAGCGCGAGCGGTCCCGCGCCCGCAGCACGTACGACAGCGAAATGAGGTCCGGTTTATCAGACGCTCCTTCTGTTTTCCACCCGCTGCGACCGGGGACCGGTCGCGGTCCATTGGTTTTAGTCTGGCTAAATGGTCTTGTCACCGGCGCCCGCTGTCCGCAGACTAAATTTTCATTAACGTGAACCTCGGAAGACCGCATGCGCCCAGCCACCCTTGATCTGCTGCAAGCCGCCTATGGCCGCTATGCGCTGGGGGCGTTCAACGTCTCCAACATGGAACAAGTCCACGGCTTGTTTCGCGGAGCGGAGCGGGCGCGAGCACCGGTCATTGTCCAGTTCACCCGTGTGATGCGGAATTATGCGCATCCCCGGATGCTGGCGGCGATGTTGGAGGCGGCGGAGGAAATCTATCCCGGCGTGGTCTTTGCCTGCCATCACGATCACGGCGATGAGGCGAGCTGTGCGGAGGCGATTGCGTCGGGCGATTACAACTCGGTGATGATTGACGCGTCGCATCATCCGTTCGCGGAAAACGTGGCGACCACACGGCGCGTCGTGGAGCAGGCGCATGCGCGCGGCATCGCCGTGGAAGCCGAACTGGGGTTGTTGCAAGGCATCGAAGACGAAATGAGCGTGGATGCCAAGGAAGCGATCCTGACCGATCCGGCGCAAGCGGAGGAATTCGTCCAGCGCATCGGGTGCGACAGTCTCGCGGTGGCCATCGGCACGAGTCACGGGGCTTACAAGTTTTCCGGCAAACAGGGATTGCACTTTGATCGCCTCGCGGAAATCCAGCAACGTCTGCCGGGTTTTCCGCTGGTGCTCCACGGCGGCTCGGCGGTACCGGTGCGGGAAGTCGAACGGATCAGTGCTTGATCCCAAGGCTGCCGCCATTGATGTCGGCAGTGAAAAACTCCACGGCTCCGTCGCGGGCGCCGCGCCCAAAGCCTTCGACACCTTCACCGGTGATCTGGAAGCCTTGCGCGACTGGTTCAAGGAACAAGGTGTGCAGACCGTGGCGCTGGAGGCCCCCGGCGTTTACTGGCTCTACCTTTACGAGGTGCTGGAAGCTGCCGGGTTGGTGGTGGTGGTGGTCAACGGCCGGCATGTGCAAAATGTCCCGGGCCGCAAGACGGACATGGCCGACTGCCAGTGGCTGGCCACGTTGCACGCGCACGGACTGTTGCGCGGGGGCTTCGTGCCCTCGGCCGCAATCCGGCAGTTGCAGGACTACCAGCGGCTGCGCGCCGATCATCTGATCGGCGCGGCCAGCCAGGTGCAGAAGATGCAACAGGCCCTCGAACGCATGAACATCAAACTCCACGACGTCATCAGCGACCTCGTCGGCGTCAGCGGCCTCAAAGTCGTGCGGGCGATCCTCAAGGGCGAACGGCGTCCGGGCGAACTGCTGGCGTTGTGCGACGTGCAAATCCAGAAGCAGAAATCGGCGGCGGTAAAGGAAAGTCTGCGGGGTTGCTGGAAGAAGGAACAACTCTTCGCGCTGCGGCAGGGGCTGGAGTTGTGGGAGGCCTACCAGCAAAAGATCGCCGCTTGTGACCGGGAGTTGGAGACGCTGCTGCGGGCAATGGCCGGGCCGCTGCCGCCCCCGGACGGGACTGGCGGCCGTGACTTGAAACTGGTGCCGGTCAAGGCGCTGGGCAAGAACGCGCCCGTGATTGAGCGGTTTCAGGAGTTGCTGGCGCGGCTGTGCGGCGGGCGAGACGCGCCACAGATTCCCGGCTTGAGCGCATATTCGGGGCTGCAGTTGATCAGCGAGGTGGGGACGGACATGACGCGCTGGCCGAGCGAGAAA
This sequence comes from uncultured Bifidobacterium sp., assembly GCA_964355895.1. Lineage (GTDB taxonomy): Bacteria > Verrucomicrobiota > Verrucomicrobiia > Limisphaerales > JADLHS01 > JADLHS01. The sequence goes on from CAYHFK010000001.1 coordinate 45,453, forward strand.
CACTTCGTCTCGTGGCTGGGACTGGCGGGGGGCCGCAAACAAAGTGGCAAACGCAAAGGGAGCGTGAAGGCGCATCGCAACCGGGCGGGCCGGATGCTGTGTGCGGCGGCGCGGGCGTTGGCGCAAAGCGTGGACAAGGCGCTGGGTGGATTTTACCGGCGCTTGCGGGGCCGGTTGGGCGGACTGGCGGCCAACGTGGCATTGGCACGCAAGCTGGCGTTGTGGTTCTACCGGTTGCTGCGCCACGGACTGGAATACGTCGAGAAAGGATTGAAGCACTATGAAGCCAAAGTACTGGAGACCGAGGCGCGCGTGTTGCACAAACTGGCCAAGAAACAAGGTTTTACCCTCATCCCCACCCTTCTCAATTGAGCAGAGGTTCATGGGGAGGGCGGGCAAAATCACCATCTGCCGGGCGGGGCAACGATTGTTTCACGTTGAAAACAGAGAGAAACCCTGAAAAACAAAAAATCCCGCCGCGAATTTCTTCGCGGCGGGAACCAACCAACCCAGTTCACCCCAAAACTTACCGGCGATAGCCGTGGCCATGACCACGACCCGGATGCCCGCGATGATAAGCGTAATTCACATTTACGAGCGGCCACGGCGTAATAAAAACCGGGCGCGGACAGACGACCACGGGCGCCGGGACGTAAACCACCGGTGCCGGCGCACAGACAACTCGAGTCGGGGCATAGACCACCGGCGCGGGGCACGGCGCGCACCGGGAATACGTGACGGGATAGTACGCGGGCTGATAATCCAGCGCGTTGGCGATCACCACGCCGGCGGCGACGCCGGTCAGGACTTTTCCGACGGTCGCCCATTCACGATCACCGGCGCGGGCGGTTTGCAGGCTGGCAAGCGTGAGAGCAAGAACAGTTACAGTTGCGATGGTCTTTTTCATATTTGCCTTTCGTTTTCCGAACACGGTGATGAGACGGGCCGATTTAAGTTTTATTCAGGCCGCGCTCTCAAATAGCATGGCAATGGCCTATGACCAAGCCATCGGTTCACCGCCCGCCCGCCCCGCGCAAGCGACTGCCCAAGTCGTTCAAGGAACTGACGCCGGCGCGACATTTCAATCCGCGCACCTTTTTCCGCGAACTGATCTGGAAAGCCTTGCTCACCCGGCGCATTGGCCAGCACAAGCGCCCCGTATTTCCGAAGCTCAAGCCCGGGCAGGTCGCGATCACCTGGATCGGGCACGCGTCGTTTCTGATTCAGTTCACCGATTTGAATGTGCTGGTGGATCCGAACTTTGCGAACTGGCTCTTTCTGCTGAAACGCCTCAAGCACGCCGGCCTGAAAATCGAAGACCTGCCCCCGATTGATGTGGTGCTGCTCACGCACGCGCATTTCGATCACTTCCACAAACCGACGTTGCGCCGGCTGCCCCATCCGAAGATCGGCGTGATGCCGTGGGGCGTCGGCGATCTCGCGCGCAACCTCGGCTTCGCCCGCATCGTCGAACTGGACTGGTGGGAAAGTTTTTCGCAACGCGAATGGCAGGTGACCTTGACGCCGGGCAAGCATTGGGGCGCGCGCACGTTGCACGATCACCATCGCGGCTACGGCGGCTTTGTGCTGGAACATCAGGGCCGGCGAATTTATCACGCGGGCGACAGCGCCTACTTCGACGGCTTCAAGGAAATCGGCGACCGATTGGCCCCGGACGTGGCACTGCTGCCGATTGGCGCATATCACCCGGAAACCTTTCGGTGCGTCCACATGGGGCCGGACGAGGCGATGAAAGCCTTCAAGGATCTGCGGGCGAACTGGCTCGTGCCGATGCACTACGGCACCTTCAAGCTTTCGTTCGAATCGCTGGACGAGCCGCCGCGCTGGTTGCGCCAGCTCGCCCATGAACAGGACCTCACCCACAAATTGCGCATCCTGGATGAAGGAGTGCCGACGGTGTTTTAAGCGTCTCCAGCCGCGAAGAGCCGGTTTGAAAACCACGAGGGCAAATTCGTCCTCCTCGTCGCCCTCGTCCTCGAACGCCCGCAACCCAATCGAGGACGAGGACGAGAACGACGAGGAGGAGGGGACGAGCCGGCTTTGCGCCTTCAGGTTGAAGGCGACCTCCGGTCTCACGCCGGGTGCTTGGTCGTTCCCTGCCCGCTTCAATCGTTGGCGTCCAAGTTTGGAATTTTGAAAGTTTGACCTAGCCGTACCCCCCACCTAAACTAACTGCTCTTGTTGTTTATGAAGATTTTGGTTTGTGATCCGATTTCGCCCCGGGGCATCGCGCTGCTCCAACAGCGGCCTGAGTTTCAGGTCGTCGTGTTGCCCAAGCGCCTGAGCGAAGCCGAACTGCTGCCGCTCGTCGCCGACGCGGTGGCGATGGTCGTGCGCTCCGAAACGAAAGTGACGCGCAAGGTCATCGAGGCGGCGCCGCTGCTTCGGGTGGTGGGCCGCGCAGGGGTGGGCATTGATAACGTGGACGTGGAAGCCGCCACGCAACGCGGCGTGGTGGTGATGAACACGCCCGGTGGCAACACGATTTCCACGGCGGAACTTTCCTTCAGCATGATTCTTGGCCTCGCGCGCAAAGTGCCGCAGGCCCATGGCTCGATGGCGGCCGGCAAATGGGATCGGAAACAATTTCAAGGCGTCGAACTCGCGGGCAAAACGCTGGGCGTGCTCGGCATGGGCCGCATCGGGACGGAAGTCGCCCGGCGCGCCCTCGCCTTCGGCATGAAAGTGGTGGGTTACGATCCGTTTCTCACCGAGGCGCGCGCGAAGGTGCTCGGGGTGGAACTGGCCGCCGATCTCGACGAGGTTTATCGCGAGGCGGATTTTATCACCGTCCACATGCCGGTAACGGAACAGACGCGCGGCATGTTGAACACCGCCGCCTTCGCCAAGATGAAGCCCGGCGTGCGGATCGTGAATTGCGCGCGCGGCGAAATCATCGTGGAGAACGATCTGATCGCGGCGCTGGATTCGGGCAAGGTCGCCGGGGCCGGGCTGGACGTCTTCATCGTCGAGCCGCTCGCGGCGGAGCATCCGTTCCGCCAGCACCCCGGCATCACGCTCACGCCGCATCTCGGGGCGAGCACCGAGGAGGCGCAGGAGAAGTGCGGCATCGAAGTCGCCGAGGTCATCACGGGTTATCTGCTGACCGGCGAAGTGCGCAACGCCGTCAACCTGCCTTACCTCGACGCCAAAACTTACGAACAGGTTAAGCCCTACCTCATCCTCGGCGAGAAACTCGGCAAGTTGCTCGCGCAACTTGCCCCGCCCCAGGTGGATCGCCTGCACGTCACCTACGGCGGCAAGGCGCAGGAGTTGCCGAACATTGATCCGGTGACACGCGCCGTCGTGCTGGGCTTTCTTTCGCGCGCTTCCGTGAAGGATTTGAACAACGTCAATGTCCGCAGCATCGCGGCGACACTCGGCCTGACGGTCGAGGAAAAACGTTCGAGCGAGCCGGTCACGTTCAACGAATGGCTGCACGTGCAGGCGTTCAACGGCAGCGAAAAGGTCATTTCCGCCGGCGGCACCTTCTTTGGTTCGCCGAACAATCCGCGCATCGTACGACTGTACAGCACGCCGGTGGAGATTCCCATCAGCGGCACCATGCTGTTGCTGACGAATAAAGACCGACCCGGCATCGTCGGGCATCTCGGCACGTTGCTCGGCAAACATAATGTGAACATCGCCAGCATGAGCCTGAGCCGCGACACGGCGGACGGCGACGCGTTCACCGTCTTGAATCTCGACAGCGAACCGCCGGCCGCCGTGTTGGCGGAATTGCAGCAGGATGATTGCATCCGCAATGTCAAAGTCGTGAAACTGTAACCAAATCAAAATCAAATATGATGAATCGAACCACTACCCTGTTCGCCGCCGCGCTCGCGGCGGCGTGCCTCAGCGCGCCGTCGGGCGTCGCGGCCACCGCCGGGACCACCAATGCCAGTTCCGCCAGCAAACTCACCGAACTGTTTGGCGACCCGGTCATCGCCAAGGCCAAGGGGGTGGAGATCAAACGCAGCGAGCTGGACAAGTCGCTGGTCCCCATCAAATCCAATTACGCCGCGCGCGGGCAGAACCTCGGCGCCGAGCAGACGGCGCTCCTCGAAGCCCAAGTGCTCAACGAAATGGTGGGTGTGCAGTTGACGCTGTTGAAGGCCACCGATGCCGACAAGCAAAAAGGCCGGGAGCAATTTGAAAAGATGCTCAAGCGGCTCAAGACGGACAACAAGCTGACGGACGAGGAATTCGAGCAAAAGCTGGCCACGCAACTGCGCGTCCAGGCCGCGACGCGCGCGCAGTGGGAACAGCAGATCCTCGACAAAGCCACCGTCGCGTTCATTTTGGAACGCGAACTCAAGGTGAGCCTCAGCGATGAGGACGTGAAAAAGTATTACGACGAGCATCCCGCGCGTTTTGAGCAACCGGAACAGGTGCGCGCCAGCCACATCCTGATCGGGACCCGCGACCCAGGCACGAACGCGGAACTCACGGAGGAGCAGAAGAAGGCCAAGCGGAAACTTGCCGACGACCTGCTCAAGCGCGCCCGGGCGGGCGAAGATTTCGCCAAGCTGGCCAAGGAATTCTCCGACGACCCCGGCTCCAAGGATAACGGCGGCGAATACACGTTCCCGAAAGGTCAGATGGTGCCGGAGTTTGAAGCCGCCGCCTTTTCCCTGGGCACCAACCAGATCAGCGACGTCATCGCCACCCAGTTCGGGTATCATATCATCAAGTTGAGTGAAAAAATTCCGGCCAAGAAAATCGAGCTGGCCAAAATTTCGGAGGACTTGAAGGAAGGTCTCAAGCAACAGGAGATGCAAAAGTTGCTACCCGACTATTTTGAGAAACTTCTGAAGGAGGCGAATTTCGAAATCCTCGATGAGAAAATCAAGGCGGCCTCGGAACTTAAACCGCCGACCAAGCCCGCCCCGCCGGACGACAAGAAATAATCCCGGCCGTTTTTTGCCACCGCGCCCGCAAAGCTTGCGGGCGCGGTTTTATTTTTGCGGGCTGTCGTGGCGATGGTCGCGTGCGGGTGCGATTACATGTGGCGGTTGAATTGCCACGCTCCCAGGCGGGATGGGCCGCGCGGGAATGGCTGGCGCAAACGGTAAAGTCCGGCAACCGTGGGCCGGCGAAGGCGAGTGTTCGGGCGCAATAATTCAAAAGGGTGACCCGAGCTCTGGGGCCACCCTTTTCACAACGATTCCGTGCCTATGAAAAAGGATTAGGAACCAAGGACAACTTAGCCAGCGGCTCCGGGTTGGCAATGGGAAAAAACCAAAAGTTATTCACCGGACCCGTTCCCTAGACTTGCCTCGCCGCGCGCCATTTCCTAACGTGCGCGCTGGTTCGGCTGGGAAACATTTTGCAATTCATTTTATGAGCGTACTCATTGTCGGTTCCACGGCGTTGGACTCCATCAAAACTCCGCACGCGGAGAATCCCCGCCTGCTCGGCGGCTCGGCCAGTCACGCGGCGGTGGCGGCGAGCTTTTTCAGCCCGGTGAAACTGGTCGGCGTGGTCGGCGACGACTTCCCCAAAAAATACCTCTCGCTTTATCGCCGGCACGGCATTGACCTCGCGGGTTTGCAGATCAAGCCCGGCAAAACCTTTCATTGGTCGGGCGAATACGAGGTCAACCTGAACAACCGCCGTACCCTGCTCACCGAGTTGGGCGTGTTCGAGACGTTCTCACCGGAATTGCCCAAGGCCTATCAAGCGTCGCCCTACGTGCTGCTCGCCAACATCGCCCCCGCGCTCCAGCATCACGTCTTGAACCAGATGCGGCGGCCCAAGTTCGTCGTGGCCGACACGATGGACCTCTGGCTCAACATTGCGCTCGACGATTTGGTGAAGTTGCTCAAGCGCATTGACGGGTTCGTGCTCAACGACAGCGAAGCGCACCAGTTGACGCAGGAGGACAACGTGTTCTTGGCCTTGAAGAAGATTCACAAAATGGGCCCGAAATATGTCATCATCAAAAAGGGTTCGCACGGCTCGATCTTGTCCGGCCCGAAAGGCTTTTTCCTATGCCCGGCGTATCCACTGCCCAAGGTCGTGGACCCCACTGGCGCCGGGGATTCGTTCGTCGGCGGCATGATGGGCTACCTCGCCACCGCCCGCGGCTCCGTTGACGCCAACCTCCGCCGGGCGATGATTCATGGCAGCGTGGTGGCCTCGTTCTGCTGTGAAGGCTTTGGCCTGAACCGCACGACGCGCGTGACGCGCGCCCGCGTCGCACAGCGGGTGAAGGAACTGGAGAAGCAGACGCGGTTTTGAGCCGGGGGCCGGCCAACTTGCAATCCGCATCCCGCCGATGGCTCACATCCACGAAAAAATTGATTTTACCGTCGCGATCTTCGTCGTTCGCGACGGCCAGGTGTTGCTGATTCACCATCGCAAGCTCGACAAGTGGCTGCCATTGGGCGGACACATCGAGTTGGAGGAAGACCCGGAGCAGGCGGCGTTGCGCGAGGCGAAGGAGGAAAGCGGACTGGACGTGGAACTGCTCGGCGAGCGTCCGCCCACGACCGAGCCGGGCACCCGCGCGCTGATCGCCCCGCGTTTTCTCGACATTCATCGCATCAGCGCCACGCATGAACACATCGGCATGATTTACTGGGCGCGCCCGAAGAGCGGCGCGACGACGCTCGCCGCTGAGGAGCATCACGACATCCGCTGGTGTTCCCCGGCCGACTTGGACCTGCTCCAGCCCGCGATGTCCGGTGCCGTGAAGTGGTATTGCCGTCAGGCCCTCGCGGAAGTCTCCCGTCCGCCGGCCTGAGTTCAAAGCCGGGCACCGCACGCATGTATTCGCGCAAAATCAAAACCGGCGTCTTCATCCTCGAAGGATTGAACTCCTTCGCGTTGACGTACTACTTTTACTACTTCTATTTCTTCACCCGGCAACAATTCGGTTTTGGCAACCAGGCGAACCTTGCGCTGGCGGCGGCGACCGGTTTGATCTGCGTGCCCGCGGCGTTGTGGGGGGGCCGCTTTGCCCAACGCGCCGGGTATTTCACCGCGCTGAAGGTCGGCTTCGGAATCATGATCGTGACGCTCACGCTCGGCTGGCAGTTCGCAGCATCGCCGGCGGCGCATATCGCGCTCATGCTAGTCACCGTGGTTGGCATGAGTTTCACCTGGCCGACGCTGGAAGCGCTCGTGAGTGAAGGCGAAACGGGTGCGCGTTTGCAGCGCAATGTCGGATTTTACAATGTCGTGTGGGCCGGCACCGGCGCCGTGGCGTATTTCACCGGCGGTGCGTTGCTGGAAAAGCTCGGTCGGCAAAGCCTCTTCTTCCTGCCGCTGGCTTCGCAAATGGTGCAACTCGCCTTGACGTTTTGGCTGCATCAGCAATCCGCTCGCTCGCAACCGGCGACGGCGGTTTCCCTGGTCGGCTTGACGCAGTCGCCGCCGCCGCCGGCCCGGGCAAAGACTTTTCTGCGCATGGCGTGGCTCGCCAACCCGTTTGCCTACATCGCCGTCAACACCCTCGTCGCCGCCATGCCGGGCGTGGCGCACAATCTGAAGTTGACCACGACGCAAGCCGGCTTTTGTTGTTCCCTTTGGTGCTTCGCCCGGTTGGCGGCGTTCTGCGGCTTGTGGTTTTGGGCCGGGTGGCATTACCGCTTCCGTTGGCTGCTGGCCTCCTATCTCGTGCTGGTCGTCACCTTCGTAGTGATTCTGGTCGTGCCCAATCTCGCCATCGTTGTACTGGCGCAACTGGCGCTCGGCGGTGCGCTCGGATTGCTCTACTACTCGTCGCTGTTCTACTCGATGGACGCGGGCGACACGAAAGGCGTTCACGGCGGCATTCACGAAGCGGCGATTGGTCTGGGCAGCTTCGCCGGGCCGGCGGTGGGCGCGGCCTCGCTGTATTTCCTGCCGCAAGTTGCCAATGCCGGCGCGTGGGCCGTAAGCGGACTGTTGTTGTGCGGGTTGGCGGGATTGGTGGGCATCCAGTTGCAAGCTCCAAGCCCCAAGCCGCCAGCTCCAGAGAAGCATCCATAGCGAAGTTCCAAATCTCGCCGCGCTACCAGTTGGGAGTTTTTGCAGACTTGCCTGTCTGCCGCTTTCTCCCCCAAGCTGTCCGGGCTAACAATCAAAAGCACAATCATGTCATCACTCTCCGGCAAACTCGGCATTGTCTTCGGCGTCGCCAACAAACGCTCCATCGCCTGGGCCATCGCGCAGGCCTGGCACAAACAAGGCGCCAAGCTCGCCTTCACCTACCAAGGGGATCGCCTCAAGGAAAACGTGGAGGAACTCGTCGGCACGTTTGGCAGTAACACGCTGCTCATGCCGTGCGACGTCACCAAGGATGACGACATCGCGAACGTCTTCAAAACCGTCGGTGAGAAATTCGGCAAGCTGCATCTCCTGCTCCACTCCGTGGCGTTCGCCCCCCGGGAGGCGCTCGAAGGCGAATTCGTGAACACGAGTCGCGAAGCTTATCGCATCGCGCACGACGTGAGCGCGTATTCCCTCGTGGCGCTGGCTCGCGCCGCCGCGCCGCTGATGACCGACGGCGGCAGCATCATGGCCATGAGTTACTACGGCGCGGAAAAGGTCATGCCGCACTACAATGTCATGGGCGTGGCCAAAGCCTCGCTCGAAGCCAGCACGCGTTACCTCGCCTACAATCTCGGCCCGAAAAAAATTCGCGTGAACTGCATCAGCGCCGGGCCGGTCAACACGCTCGCCGCGCGCGGCATTGCCGGCTTCAACGACATCCTCAAGCATTACGAAGCCCACGCTCCGCTCAAGCGCAACGTGGTGCCCGACGAACTTGGCGCCACGGGGGTTTTCCTCGCCAGCGACGGCGCCGCCGCCATCACCGGCCAGGTCATCTACGTGGATGGTGGCTATCAGATCATGGGGATGTAGGCGCACAGCGAAGTCAAACGCACCCCTTCCGTCGGTCACGGCTTCGCGTTTGGTTTTAGAGTTGGTTTGTCATTACGCCCGCCCTCACCCCAACCCTCTCCCCCGAAGCAGAGACTTCCACGAAATTTTTGCGCGCGTTACGCCCTTGAACCGTAGCGCAGACTGGCAGTCTGCTGTGTCGCGGATTGGCAATCCGCAGGGGACTGATGGTGCGGCGCCGAGCCGACTACCAGTCGGCGACACAGCAGGTTGCCAACCTGCGCTACGAGCAGACGATTCATGGGCCGGGGGAGAATCGTTCGCCGCCTTTTTGAAATGTCGTGCGACGGAGTTGACCGGATGATTTCCAACAATCAGAAGGCGGCTGATGGCTGCACCTTCTCCCGGGGGGGAGAAGGCCGGGATGAGGGTGAGTGTAAAACCATTTGTTTTTGAAGAAGTCAGAAGAAGCTGTCACGGCGCAAGCGCCGCTTGATTTTGGCACGCTGTCTTCAACGGCTCACTCCAACCCCCGCTCGGTCAATTCATCCTCATCCAGACCGAGGTAATGGCCGAGTTCGTGGAGATAAGTCGTGTGGACTTCGTCGCCGTATATTTCCTCGTCGCCTTCGGCAAAGTCCCAGAGATTTTCCAGAAACAAAATAATCTGCGGCGGGAGCGGCGAGGCGCTGTGTTCCTCGTCGCCAAACGCCGGGCCGGTGAAGAGGCCGAGCGTATCCGGTTCGATGCCGTCGGCTTGCAGCGCCGCGCTCGGGACGCGCTCGAAGGTGACGGGCAGTGGCTGCGCCCGTTCGCGCAAGGGCCCCGGCAACGCCGCCAGCGTGGCCGCAACTTCGGCCCGCGCAAGTTGGTTTAAATGTTCCCAGGATGAACGCATACAAACCATCGGCCAATGGGTAACCCGCTCCGCGCCGGGCTACCGGGCGGGCAGTTCACGCACGTAAAGATTCCGGAACCACACGGGCGTCTGGTGCGCCTGGAGTTCGATCGGCCCGATGGGGAAGAGCGACAGATCGCGCTGCCAGTAATTCTCCAGCACGGTGTTGTTGACGACGAGTTCGTCGTTCAGGAATACATGCACTTTGTCGCCGACAATGAGGATGCGGGTGCGATTCCATTCTCCAACGGGGTTATCCGCGACCCGCAGCGGCTTGGCGGCATTGGTCTGGTTGTTGAAGAGGCCGCCGGAGCCAACCTCGTTACCGGCCTTGGTCGGTTGGGTGAACGGGTCCCAAATCTGCACCTGCGGCGTGCCGCGCAAATAAAAACCGCTGTCGCTGCCGGGCGCGATCTTCCAGTCCGCGACCAGTTCAAAATTCGCGTAGTCCTTCGCCGTGCAAAGATTGTCGAAGTTCGTTCCGCGATAAACCAGCAAACCGTCCTCGACCCGCCAGTTCGCGCGCATGAGTTCATCCGCCTTCGCCTGCTTGGCGGCCAGTTCCGCCGGCTTCATCGTGGCGCGTTGCTTCGGATCGGCCACCAGACCTTTCCAACCGGTGAGGTCCTGGCCGTTGAACAACGCGCTGAAACCCTCGGTCCCCGGGCTGGCGTTCCTGGCGCGCGGCAGTTCCTTCACGCGGATTTGCCGAAACTCCACGTAGTCGTTGTGGCCGAGGAAGCCGATGTGGCCGCGCTCGCGGAACAGGCCGGGATGCTTCGCAATCGTCAGCGGATCGGACATGGTGTTGAGGTTCGCATCCAGAATCGTGATGCCGTTGACGACGACCGTGATGTGCCGGCCCCGCGCGGTGATTTCCTCCGTGTTCCACTGGCC
>CAYHFK010000002.1:0-40877 GCA_964355895.1 uncultured Bifidobacterium sp.
AGTTTTTTGTCCGCCGGCACCATGCGGTCGGTCTGGCCGCAGATGACACAACCGACGCTTTGTACGATCTGGGTGATGCGTCGGGCGGGCAGCAAGGTCTGGAAGCCGGGGATGGAATCGAGCTTGTCGAGCGTGCCGCCGGTGATGCCAAGGCCGCGCCCGGAGATCATCGGCACGCGGAAGCCGAGGCAGGCGAGCAACGGCGCGAGCGGGAGCGACACTTTGTCGCCCACGCCGCCGGTGGAATGTTTGTCCACCAGCGGACGCTTGTCCTTGGGAAATTTCAGCACGTCACCTGAGCCGCGCATGGCAAGCGTGAGCGCAGTGGTTTCGGCGGGGCTCAAGCCGCGAAAGAAGACAGCCATTAGAAAGGCGGCGATCTGGTAGTCGGGCAGTTGGCCGGAAACGACCCCGGAAACTATTGCGCCAAGCTGGGCGGCGGTGAGCGGCTGACCGTCGCGCTTGGATTCGATGAGGGAGAGGAAGTTCATTATGCAAAGGCGTTGCCGTTTTGCCGTTGTTGCCCGACCATTTTCAGTCATGGTGTTGCTGGTAAGATTGAAATGGTTCGCCCAGCCTGACAATTTTTGGTGCAGACGAACGCGGGTGGAATCCTAGAATCCGGGATCTACATCATTCGTTTCTATTTTCAAATTCTTTCAACTGCGGTTCGCTGTGGCCTTTTTGAGCCGACGAGCTTTATCAAGCAACATTGGCTGACTCATTGACTTGAGAGGGTTAAGGCCGACTTCATCCAAAACGGACTGGGGGATTTCAAGTTGGTCGAGTTGTCTTGGCTCAGTTTTCAATGCCCCGCCACCGTAACTTTTAGAAACGAAGCCCAAATTCGCCAGCGTGTCTGGATGATTGAGTGCCCGCCACAGTTTTTTTGCTCCAGCTTGTGTTGTGTCCCACGGATACACACAAAGAAAGCCGGTCAGCGGGACGACGTTTGCCTCATTCAAAATGAACCGGCAGTCGCGGCGACCGAGATACGCGAATAGGATCGGCGGTGGTGTGCGCTTCTCCATCTTATACCAAGGTCGGCGGGTCTTGATTAATGACTTTTCCGGCAGTCCTGCTTGCTCGCCGCTTTTCAAATAAGTCTGCAACTGTGTTGGAAGTTGTTCGTTGGACTCGTCCGCAAGGTTAAGCAACCAAGTGGCGCGGCCTACTGCTTCGAGACGATCTAAATCTTCTATCTCAAGTCGGGCGCCAGGACAATCGCGTGTTCTTCCGATGGCTCGTCGGAAAAATCTCTCCGGCAGTTTGTGTGATCGAAGTTGTTCGCGAGTGAGAAAAAAGAAGTCATTGTCGCCGGTGGCAATTCCGCGCAGGACTCTGGCAAAATGGAAAAGCGGAGTGCCGAAATTATCTTGGGCGCGCGGCGGACGAGACAATCCTGTTTTCAGTGCTTCAGGCAGTTTACGGCGGTGAGCATTGACAGCGCTTGAGGCTTTCCGCCCGGCCAGCGCAGCCGAGATTGCTTCGCCATCTCTCTCGCACACGCGCAGCCAAAGAAAATCTTCCAAGGGTTTCGCTTTGGTGAAAAGGAACACCATCGCGTTGGTGTCCACGGTTGGAAATGGCGCGGCTTCATCGGCGAAAGTCATAGCGGCAATCAGCCGGTATTGCTGACAGATTCGATTCCAAAACACAAATGACGAAATTCCCTCGCAAACATCGGCAGGCAGAAGAAACGCCAGCCGCCCGCCTGGTGCAAGCTGCGTTAGACATTTAAGCAGGAAAAAAACGTGCAAACCAACACGCCCATCGAGAGAAAACCCCAGATGGCTTTGTGCTAGTTGTTTCAATTCAAGTTTTTGATCTTGAGTCAGACGATGGTGGCGGATGTAAGGCGGATTGGAAACGATGGCTGGAAACTTTTCCGGCAAAGAGGTGCTGATGAAATCAGCGATCTGCACATGATGGAAGTCAGCAAGCTTCAAACCGAGTTTCCAGCCGTCGGCAAACGCGTTCGGGTGAAGTTCAAAGCCATGAAACTCGCCTGTAAATCCTCCTTCACGCGCCGCCGCGAAAAAAGTTCCCGGACCGACTGCGGGATCAAAGAGAACTTCAGGACGGTCTTGTGTTACCCAGCCAGCCATGACTTTTGCCAGCCACAGCGGCGTCCAGAACTGTCCTTTCACCCGCAACGCTTCTCGTTCGTCTCCGCTGGCAGGAAGTTTTTGTAAAGTTCGCATGGCCAGCAAAACTATTCCCGCTTTGCCGCGAGCAAACTAAGCTGCTCAAGAGATTCAGGCAGCAGCGAGAGGTGTCCTCCGCTGAACGTGACGTAAGGTAAAATGTGACCATTCTTGTCCTCGACAAAAGCGGGCAGAAGTTTCGGGTCTTCTGTGCTGATGCCGAGCGGATAGCCGTAGTGGTAGTAGTGCTTGTAGATGGCCTTTTTGGTCGTCGCCCCGCCGGGTGCTTGAAAGGTTTGCACCGTCGCTTCCGTCAGATTTTCTTTAATCAGTTCTTCAGCGCGATCAAATGAAAGTCCGTAAGCGCGATCGTAAAAAACGTGCCAGATATGAATTGGAACGCCACGAAGGTTTTGCCATTCCATCAGTGGCTGCCGATCTTCCTCTTTGATGATGATATTCGGCAGAACCGCGCCCTTCCTCAATCCGGGCTTCCCGCCGAGCCGCCTTTGTGGGCGCAACGGTGTCAGGAAATCTGGCATCTTCGCTCCGCGCCAAAGGCTGTTTTCACATTCCACTGCAACAATCGCGTCGGTCAAAATAGAGGCAATGCGCGGATCGGTTTCAGGGATAAAAGGCAATTCCGCCAAACCGCCCGCCGCCAAAACTTTGCCTTCGACTTTCTTTTTGTCAGCACTTAAAAAAATCAGGACGTCGGGGCGCTTTATTTTTCCAAGCCCAGCGGCTTCCAGTCTTTCAAAATAAAGTTCAAACTCTCGGACGCTGCCGGTTGGTGCTGTACCGCTAGGCCCGTAAGGAATAGCGAAGAACTTACCAGTTTCATTCACGGCTTCAGTCAACCGATGTTCGCTCCACACGCCCTGCGACCAGCGCATGAGAAAATCACTGCCGCGCAGGCGACGGGGGTTTAGCCAAAAATCAAGCCACGGGAGGGCGGGGAAATTATGAAGAACGTCCTGTAAATCTTCGCTGCAAACTGTCAGTGCTTTTTCAAATGGATGGTGGGCTTGTTCAAGTTTGCTCATCTATTTTGGATGATAAACTTGGAAGCAGAGGGAGCAATTGAATTCTCGATTTTATCCCACAAACTTCTTGGCCGCGATGGTCGAGTTATGGCCGCCGAAGCCGAACGAGTTGTTCACGATGGCATTCACCGGCATTTCGCGCGCGGTGTTCGGCACGTAGTCGAGGTCGCACTCCGGGTCGGGATACTGATAGTTGATCGTGGGCGGCACGATGCCGTGCTGGATGGCGAGGGCGCAGGCGGTCATTTCCACCGCGCCCGCCGCCCCGAGCATGTGCCCGGTCGCGCCCTTGGTGGAGCTGACGGCCACCTTTCGCGCATAGTCGCCGAACACCGTCTTGATGGCCAGGGTTTCGCAGGCATCGCCCTGCGGCGTGGAGGTGCCGTGGGCGTTGATATAGGAAATGTCCGCCGGGTTCAGCCCAGCGGTGCGCAGCGCCACTTTCATGCAGCGGGCCGCGCCTTCGCCGTCCGGGGCGGGGGAGGTGAGATGATACGCGTCGGCGGTGTTGCCGTAGCCGACGATCTCACAATAAATTTTCGCGCCGCGCTTCTTGGCGTGTGCCAGTTCCTCCAGAGCCAGCACGCCCGCGCCCTCGCCCATGACGAAACCGTCGCGCTCCTTGTCGAACGGCCGCGAGGATCGCTGCGGATCGTCGTTGCGGGTGCTCATGGCGCGCATCGCGCAGAAGCCGCCGATGCCGATGGGCACAATCGTGGCTTCGCAACCACCGGCAAACATCATCACCGCTTCACCCATCTTGATGGTGCGCCAGGCTTCGCCGATGGCGTGGTTGGAGGTGGCGCAGGCGGAGCAGGTGGCAAAGTTGGGCCCGCGCAACTGGTTGTACATCGAGAACAGACCGCTCGCCATGTTGCCGATGAGCATCGGGATCATGAACGGCGAGAGCCGCCCCGGCCCGCGTTCCAACAGGACCTTGACCTGCGCGGTGGTGGTTTCGAGTCCGCCGATGCCGGAGCCAAGGATGACGCCGATTTCGTCCCGGTTGAGCTGGTCGAGGTCGGCGCCGGAATCCTGGAGCGCCTGCCAACCGGCATGGATCCCGTATTGCGAAAAGCGATCGGTCCGGCGGATTTCCTTGGGCGACGGAAACGCGGGCGTCAGATCGAGGCCCTTGACCTGGCCGGCGATCTGGGTATCGAAGCCGGTGGCGTCGAATGCCGTGATGCGGTCAATGCCGCACTCGCCGGCGATCAGCCGCCGCCAGAACGTGGCGAGATCATTCCCCAACGGCGTGACCACACCCAGTCCGGTAACGACCACCCTGCGCTCCTGCCAATTGCTCGCCATAAAATCAAGCGGGGCAGCTCAAGCTGCCTCCAGCCGACACTGCCCCGAACTCCGGTCCGTCACCTTTATTTCTGCTGGTCTTCGATGAATTTGATGACGTCGGCGACGCTCTGGAGCTTTTCGGCCTGTTCGTCGGGGATTTCGTTGCCGAATTCCTCTTCGAGGGCCATGACCAGCTCGACCGTGTCGAGCGAATCAGCACCCAGGTCTTCGATGAATTTGGCTTCCGGGGTGACTTGATCGGGCTTCACGCCGAGCTGCTCGACGATGATGTCCTTGACGCGTTGTTCGATTGATTTTTCAGACATGTTTTTTCTCCAGTTAAATTGTGCAACTTGTTTATGCGGCGTGGCGTGAGGCGTCAAGCCCTGATTCAGAATTCTTTTGCCGCCTTCCGCCCCTTGTCATTGACATACCGCCCCCAAATCAATTGGAACGCGCTGGCAAACTCCCCCGGCTGCTCCGCCACCCAACGGGTAATGCGCTCCGGCGCGAACCAATCCCCGCGCTCAATCTCCCCGGGATGCAACGTGAACGGCCCTTCGCTCGCGCACTGATAGACCCAGACAAACTCCCAACCCGTCTCCACGCACGCCGCGATTCGCATGAGCCGCGCCGGGCACGCCGCGACCACCAGCCCGATCTCCTCGCGCAACTCGCGCACCGCACAAGCGTCGTAATTCTCGCCGGCATCCACATGGCCGGACGTTGACGAATCCCACAAGCCTGGCGCCGTGTCCTTCGTCAGCGACCGCTTTTGCAGGAAGACCTCGCCGCGCGCATTGAACACCAGCACATGAATCGCGCGATGCAAAAGGTCGCGCGCATGGACTTCCCGCCGCGGCGCGCGGCCAATCACCTCGTCGCGCTTGTTGACGACATCAAAAAATTCTTCGCTCATAAATCCAATCTGGCAGGAGACGACGTGAAGAGTCTCTGACTTCCAGCTAATTTGAGACTCGTTACCTCGTCTCCTACGGGATATTGAGACGGCGCGCCAGTTCTACAAACAGTTCCAAACCCACCTTCTCCGCCCGCTCCTGCGGCGAAATCTGCAACTCGGAAAATACCTGCGCCAGTTTTTCCGCCGGCCAGTCCTCTTTCAGCAATTTCATCATCATCTTCCGCCGTTGCGAGAACGCGCGCTTCACGATCTTCACGAAGGCCGCCCGGTGCTCGTCCGCCAACAGTGGATTGGCTCGGCGCACCAGAACCACGCACGCCGAGTCCACGTCCGGCGCGGGGAAAAAACAGCTTGCCGGAATCTTGAACCAGCCGCGCGGCTCGTAATCGAGTTGCACCAGCAACGTGAGCAAGCCGTAATCCTCATCATCCGCCCCCGCCATGAGCCGGCGCGCCACTTCGAGCTGGAGCGTGACGACCATGCGCTCCGGGCGTCCGCGCATCTGCGCCAGTTCGACCAGGATCGGCGACGCCACCGAGTACGGAAGATTCGCCACCAGCTTCCAATCGCTCCAATCGCGCGGCTCGCGTTTGAGCAACTCCAGCGCGTCGTCGTGCAACAATCGTAGGACGGGCGTCGCGCCTGTCTCTAATTCTTCTGAAGAGGGAGACCGGCGCGACGCCTGGCCTACGGTGAAACGCTCCCGCAGGACTTCCACCAGCCGGGCATCTTTCTCAATTGCCAGAACCGAGCCGGCGCGCTTCAAAAGCAACTCCGTCAACGGCCCCAGCCCCGGCCCAATTTCCAGGACCTTGTCCGCCTTCGTCAGTTCCGCCGCGTCCACAATGCGCCGGAGCTGATTGCCGTCGTGCATGAAATTCTGGCCGAGCGACCGGGTCAGTTGAATTTCCCGCCGCGCCAGCAAGTTGCGCATTTCCGAAAGTGTCACGCCCGCCTCCGAAGTTCCGCGGCGAGCGCCCGCACCGTTTGCCGCAACTGCGCTTCCGAAATCGTCAGCGGCGGTGTGAAGCTGATGACGTTGCCGTGTTCGCCTTCCGGCAACAGGATAAAGCCACGATGCAGCATCGCCTTGATAACCTGCAATGCCTCGACGGTGGCCGGGGAGCCGTCTGGCTTCCGTAATTCCAGTCCGGCCATCAACCCCGCCGCCCGTGCCCGGCAACTGACTTTAGACTTTAGACTTTGGACTTTGGACAATTCCGAAAAGAGAAACTCACCGAGCCGCAGGCTGCGCGCGCATAGTTTCCGCCGGCGAATCTCGTTGATCTGCGCCAGCGCCATCGCGCAGCCGACCGGATGGCCGAGAAACGTGCTGGTGTGGATTGCCTCGCCGGTCGAGGCCGGCCACGCGGCGTCCATCAGATCCGCGCGACCCACGCACGCGGACAGCGGGAAGCCGCCGGTCAAGGCCTTGCCCAGGCAAATCAGGTCCGGCACTGCGCCGCTGTGCTCGCACGCGAACCATTTTCCCGTGCGGCCAAAGCCGGTGTAAATCTCGTCGAGGATGAGCACCGCGCCGTGTTCATCGCAAAGCTGGCGGAGCAACGGCAGAAATTCCAGCGGCGGAATATTGCAGCCACCGCGCGCCTGGATCGGCTCGACGAGAATGGCGCCGATCTTCTCGCGGCGGAAGAGGGAGCGGATGCGTTTCTCAACTTCGTAGCAGCCGACGTGAGGAGGCTCATTCTTTCTCGGTTTTGATTTGAGACTCCTCACGTCGGCTCCTACAGGAAAAGGAACAAAATGCCCGAACTCCCGCAACTGCGAGCGGAACGGGCCGCGAAAGTGTTCGCGATGCGTGGCGTTGAGGGCGCCGTAACCCAGGCCGTGATACGCGCCCGAGAAGGCAATGACCCCGTGCCGGCCCGTCGCCAATATCGCCGTTTTGAGCGCCGATTCGACGGCTTCAAAACCGGAGTTGGAGAAAATCACTTTGCCGGTCTTTCGCTGCCAGCGCTCAAAAGTTATCCGGCTCAACTCCCGCGCGAGCTTGGCCTTGAGGGCGTGCGGATGCACATCACCCATCGCGTGCAGCAGCTTCGCCATCTGCTGCTGGCCGGCGCGGACGACACGCGAATTCGCATGACCTGCCGCCGCAACCCCGAACGCGGCCGTTAGATCGAGATACTTTTTCCCGTCCGCGTCCCAGACGTGAACGCCGCGCGCCCGTTCCCACACGATCGGCCAGGAACCGTCCGGTTCGGAGAACATGACGTTCTGCGATTCATAGGCCCGCAACAGTTGGATCGTCTTGCGCGTGTTCATTCGTGGTTCAAACCCCGCGTTGCTCCGGCGGCCAGATGATTTTGTGGAGCTGCGCCTGGAAACGCACGGGCAACGCATCGGCGATGATGCGCTCGACGAGTTGCTGGCGCGTGATGGGCGTCTGGTCGGGGGGGACAGGCTTGAGCGATTTGTGCTGCTGCTCCGGTCGCAACGGATGCACCCACGACATGAGCAGCGGACAAATTGCATCAAGCTTGTGCGTGGAGATTTGCTGCTTTGCCCACGCGTAATCCTCCATGGTACCGAGGACGAACTTGATTTCGTCGGTGGGATGCAAGTGTGGAATGTTCTCCAATCGATTGCGCGCAACTTCGCCGCTGCTAGGGCATTTCAGGTCCACGATGCGGCGCACGCGCGGGTCAATTTGTGAAATGTCATGCGCGCCGCTGGTTTCGAGGAGTACGGTGAAGCCGTCGTCGCAAAGTTGCTGCATGAGCGGCAGCGCGTTTTTTTGCAGCAACGGCTCGCCGCCGGTGAGTTCGACGAGGGGAAGTCTGAAGTCTGAAGTCTGAAGTTTGAGGTCTGAATACGGTTTCGCCAGTCGCAGCACTTCCGCCCGCACCTCGCTGAGTTCCCGCTTCTTTCCCTCGGTGAAGGCATACGCGGTATCGCAGTACGAGCAGCGCAGGTCGCAGGCGGTGAGGCGCACGAAGACGCACGGCAACCCGGCGAAAGTGCTTTCCCCCTGCAGGCTCAAATAGATTTCGTTGACGACCAGCGTATCGGACATGTCCGCGCATGGTAGCGGGGGCCGCGGGGCGAGTGAACAGCGAATTGCGTTTAGAGCCTGGTTGAAAATCCAGCTTTGCCCCTCCTCCTCGTTCTCGTCCTCGTCCTCGATTTTGTCACGGGAGTTCGAGGAGGAGGACGAGAACGAGGAGGAGGACGAAGTTGCATCGTAATGTTTAAACCAACACTCGACAAGAAGGCGCCATCGCCGCAGATTTTCCGCATGGCCGAAACTCCTTCCACCATGCTGCCGCTCGGCACGACCGCGCCGGATTTCCGGTTGCCGGACCCGAACGGGAAACTTGTTTCGCTCGCGGACTTCGCCGGTCAACCGGCGTTGTTGGTGATGTTCCTCTGCAATCATTGTCCCTACGTGAAGCACGTCCAGGCCGAACTGGCAAAACTGGGCCGGGATTATGTGCCGCGGGGCGTGGGCATCGTGGGGATCAGTGCCAATGACGCGACGAATTATCCGGAGGATGGCCCGGCGATGATGGCCCGGGAAGCAAAGGCCGCCGGCTACAACTTCCCGTATCTCTACGACGAATCCCAAACCATTGCCCAAGCGTATCGCGCCGCCTGCACGCCGGATTTTTTCCTGTTCGACCAGAGCCGCCGGCTCGTTTATCGCGGACAACTCGACGCCAGCCGGCCCGGCAATGGGATTCCCGTAACCGGCCAGGACCTGCGCGCCGCGCTTGAGGCGTTGCTGGCGGGCAAGGCGGTTTCCGCAAAACAAACCCCGAGCCTCGGCTGCAACATCAAGTGGCGGCCAGGGAATGAACCGGATTACTTCACCCATTGACCGACAAATCGCCACGGACAAAGCTTGACCCCGGGGCGGTCATCCCCTTATTTTCCCCTCGCAATGTTCGGACAAATTCGACAAGTAATAGCGGTAGTAGTAGTCGTAGCTAACGACGCCGTTGGTGCTTGTCGAGGTTAAGAACGATTTAGACAAGAACCCACGGCTGGAAACGGCTGTGGGTTTTTTGTTGCCCGCACCGTCAGCCACAACCGAAAGAAAGTATGAGCAAGACAACTGAAATCGCTGCCACCAAGAAAAAGCCCACGGCCAAGCGCGCCGAAGTCGGCGCGGCCATGTTCGGCTGCGACATTCTCGTCGCAGCCTTGGAACGTGAAGGGGTGGAAGTCATTTTCGCCTATCCCGGCGGCGCGAGCATGGAGATTCACCAATCGCTCACGAAGTCGAAGATTCGCACCATTCTCCCGCGGCATGAGCAGGGCGGCAGTTTCGCGGCCGAAGGTTACGCCCGCGCCACCGGCCAAGCCGGCGTGTGCATGACGACGAGCGGCCCGGGCGCGACGAATCTCGTCACCGCCATCGCCGATGCCTACATGGATTCCTGCCCGCTCATCGCCATCACGGGCCAGGTGAACCAGAGCATGATCGGGCGGGGCGCGTTTCAGGAGACGGACATCATCGGCGTCACGCTGCCGATCGTGAAACATTCCTATCTCATTACGGACGTGAACGACATTGCGCGCGTGGTGAAGGAGGCGTTCTACATCGCGCAATCCGGCCGGCCCGGCCCGGTGGTGATTGATTTCCCGAAAAACATCCAGCAACAAAAGACGCAGCCCGTCTGGCCCACCCTGGAGCAAATCAAAAAAGGCTTGCGCGGCTACACGCAACCCGATCTCCGCGCCGATGAACTCGCTTTGAACGAGATCATGGGCCTCCTCGAGAAGGCCGAGCGCCCGGTGCTTTACTGCGGCGGCGGCATCATCACTTGCGGGGCGGCGGCGGAACTCAAGAAGTTTGCCGAGGCGACGCAAATTCCCGTCACCACCACGCTCATGGGCGTGGGCGGTTTTCCCGAGACGCACCCGCTCTCGCTGCGCTGGCTGGGCATGCACGGCGCGGCGTCCGCGAATTGGGCGGTGAACGGCGAATACAAGCAGCGCCTGAATCCCACCGAGCCGATGGTGAAGCTCAAGGACGGCGCGGATTTGCTGCTCGCGTTCGGCGTGCGGTTCGATGACCGCGTGACGGGCAAGTTCGAGGAGTTTTGCAAACACGGCACGATTGTGCATGTGGACATTGACGCGTCGGAGTTAAACAAAAACCGCCGCGCGAATCTCGCGGTGGTGGGCGACATCAAGGACGCGCTCACGCGGCTCAACGCCATGCTGGCCAAGCGTCCGATCAACAAGAAACACACGCCGTGGCTCGAACAAATCGCGGAGTGGAAAAAGAAAGCGCCGTTCGCCTACGCCGTCACCCCGGAGATCGCCAACAGCGATCACATGAAAGACCATCTCAAAGGCCAGGAAGACCAGGTCATCCTGCAACAGATGGTCATCGAGGCGCTTTACGAATTGACCAAGGGCGAAGCCTACATCACCACGGGCGTCGGCCAGCATCAGATGTGGGCCGGGCAATGGTATAAATACAAATACCCGCGCCAGTTCATCACCAGCGCCGGCCTCGGCTCGATGGGTTTTGGCTATCCCGCCGCGCTCGGCGTGAAGGTGGCGCATCCGGACAAGGAAGTGGTGGACATTGATGGCGACGGCTCCTTCCTGATGAACATCCAGGAACTCGCCACCGCGCACGTCGAGAAGATCGCGGCCAAGGCGATCATCCTGAACAACCAACACCTCGGCATGGTGGTGCAGTGGGAGGACAATTTCTTCGAGGGCAACCGCGGCCACACTTACCTCGGCGATCCCGACCACCGCGCGCAAATTTATCCCGACTATGTGCGGGTGTGCAACAGCTTCAACGTGCCGTGCGAGCGGGTCATCTACAAACGCGACCTCAAACCCGCCATCCAGCGCATGCTTGATTCCAAGACCGCCTACGTGCTCGACGTGGTGACGCCGTACAGCGAACACGTGTTGCCCTTCATTCCGGCGGGCCGCACGGTGGCGGACATGATTTGGAAATAGCTCGTGGGGTCGTGGTGATATACGCCGTCGGGCGGCATTTGCTTGTCGCTCGACGGTTTCTTTGTCAGGCTCGGTGACATGTTGAGTCGTATTTTCTGGTTGTGGCTGGCGTTCGGCGGGTCGGCGGCGGCGACGGAACTAGCCTTTGATTTCAGCGCGGTTCCCGCGAAGCAAATCCCGCCGGGCTTCACCAACCTCGTGGCCGGCAAGGGCCGCCCGGGCGATTGGCGGGTGGTTACGGACGCCTTTCCGTCGGCGCTGCCGTCGCTCAATGAAAAAACGCCCGCGATGACGCAGCGGTCGGTCCTCGGCCAGTTCAGCCTCGAGGTGACGGACGAGCATTTCCCCATCCTCCTGTACGACCGCGAGACGTTCACGGATTTCACCCTGACGACGAAGTTCAAGCTGGTGGACGGCGTGGCGGAGCAGATGGCCGGCATTGTGTTTCGCGTGCAGGACGAGAAAAACTTCTACGTCATCCGCGCCAGCGGCTTCGGCAACAACGTGCGTTTTTACAAGATGGTCGCGGGCCTGCGCAGCCTGCCCATTGGGCCGGAGCTGCCCGTGCCCCGCGGCGTGTGGCATGAGTTGAAGATTGAGTGTCAGGGCAACCGAATCCGCGCGTGGTTGAACGGCCAGGAGGCGATCCCGCCGTTGACGGATACCAGTTTCGCGGTGGGCAAGATCGGCTTCTGGACGAAGTCGGACGCCATCAGTTACTTCACCGACACAAAAATCATTTACACGCCGCGCGAGACGCTGGCGCAGATTCTGGTGCGTGACACGGTGACAAAGAACCCGCGCCTCGTCGGCCTGAGCATCTATCTGTTCGACGAGCAGGGCGAACCGCGCGTGGCGGCCAGCAAGGACCCGAAAGAAGTCGGCACGGCGGGGGGCGACGCGGAAAAGCAGGCGATCGTGGGCGGTAAGATTTTCTACGGCAAAGGCAAGGATACGGTGGCGGTCGTCCAACCTTTGCGCGATCGCAACGGCGAACCGATTGCCGCCGTGCGCGTGACGATGAAGTCGTTTGCCGGTCAGACGGAGCAAAGCGCGTTGCAACGCGCCCTGCCCATCGTGAAAGGGATGCAATCGCGCGTGCGGACCCTGCCCGAGTTGAAGGACTAGTCCGCCTCATGTGTTCCCACCGACGAGCGGATTGACCGTTCGCAGTAGTTCCCGCGGGGGCAGGGGCGGGGCGCGTCAGGCTGAGCGAGATGTTTTGCCAGAGGCGATAGCGGAGAGTGGTATCCCGCTGGAAACGGAACGGGCCCGGCTCTTCGCGGTTCGCGAAGAACACCAATTGCGCCGGCAACCGGCCGCCGATTTTTACTCGCCACCCGACCGCATCAGTCGCCGCCGGCACGCCGGCCACAAGCGGCGACATCGCCAAAACGACAAACCCCGGAGGCGAGCGTCAAGATCACGGGTTTCTTGGGGGCACAGGTTCCTCAGTCTTCGTCGGCGCGGGCACGTCATCCGTCGTCTGCCGACGCGCGCCGCCCACCACCGTGAGCCGCCCATTTTCGCCCAACTGCAATTTCGGGCGCGTGCTGGTGTAGTCGTGGGTTTGGCGGGCGATGATGTCGCCGTCGGGGTTGATCACCGTGTAGCTGAACGCGCGAGCCCCATTTTGGTAGAGGACGTGGAGATTGCTCGCCTGATCAATCTGATGTTCCGGAATGCCGAAGGAAACCATCGGGCCGAGCGAAAAAACTTTTAACACCCGCTCTCCGTTGGCGTCGGTTAAGCGGAAGTAAAGCCGCAGTTGCGTCCGCAGATAATTGGCCTGTTCCAGGGCGTATTTGCGCACCTCCGGCGACCGGTTCGGCCTGCCTTCGGCCGGCACGCCGAAATCCTGGGACCACAGTTTCGCGCCATTGATGATATCAAAGCCCTTTGGTTTGGTCGTGAGGGTTTGATCCCAATCCTTGATCCGCACCGTGGCGACGATGGAGTAGCGCCCCGTGCGGGCAAGGTCAAAATGCGGCACCAACTCCACGCGGCGGGTGGCGACCTTGGTGGTCTCCAGCGTAAACGCGCCCAGCACCGATGGCTCGCTGTTCTTTTCCACGATCCCCCTCCCATCGCGCGACTCCAGGGCGAACGTCAGCCAGTCTTCCTCGCCCCCCAGATGTAATGTTTGCCCCGAGCGATTGGTGATACGCACGGCGGCGGTCAGATTTTCGCCGGATAGAAAATGCTCCTGATCCAATACCACCTCCACGGACACCTGCGCGCATAAGGGCGCGAGCGGTGCGAGCGAGAACACGAGCAGCCAAGCCAAGACTTTCATCAGTTCACTTTAGGTTGGCCGGGCGGGGTGGCAAGCCGCAAAACGGTCGCATCGGTTCCAGTCCGGTCCCGCCGAAAAGTTGACGGAACCAATCGCCACGCGATTCAACCGCCGCGCGCCAACTCGCGCCGTGCGCGCGCGAAAACCTCGCGGGGCGACATCGCGGTCATGCATTCCATGGGTTGCGGCCAGGTGCAGCGCGATTTGAGGCACGGCACGCAGGGCAGTTTGGTTTGCGCCACGCGCTCCCACTGACCGTAGGGTCCGGTGCGGCGTGGCTCGGTCGGACCGCAAATGGCGATGACCGGTTTGCCCAACGCCGCGGCCACGTGCATCGGACCGGTGTCATTCGTCACCATCAACTCGCACCGTCGCAGCCACTCGACCATCTCCGGCAGGGAGGTTTGGCCGGCCAGATTCAGGCAACGCTCCGGGGTCGCGCGGGAAATAATGTCCCCCAGCGACTGGTCATCCGCGCTGCCGAGAATCGCGAAGCGCGCGTCCGGGAATTCCGCGCCCAGTTGGCGCGTCAGTGCGGCGAAATGTTCGGCGGGCCAGCGTTTGTTCCGCCACCGCGCCCCGGGTTGCAGTGCGATCCAGCGGGCGCGGTCGGCGGGCCATTTCGATTTTATCGCGGCGGCAGCGGACGGTCGTTCCGGGAGCCACACGAAATCCTGGTGAACCGGAACGCCGAGGCGCGGCAACACCGCGAGATACCAGTCCACCGCATGGGTGTGAAACGAGGCGCGCGGCACAATGATGTCGTAGAACCCCCGCGCCCCTTCGCGCGATTCATCGAGGCCAGCGAGGAGCTGGCCGTTGGCCAGCCAGGCAAAAGCGCCGCTGCGGGCGAGGCCTTGGAGATCAATCACCCAGTCAAACTTTTGTGCGCGCAACCATGCGATGCTCCGCAGCATTTCCGGCCAGTGAACCGGCGCCGCCCAGCGCTTGCGCTCGAAACGCACCACCCCGGCCAGATCCGGATCCCCTTCGAGCAACGGCGCAAGCCCGGAGTCAATCCACCAGTGAATCTCGCTCGCGGGGAGATGGCGTTTGAGGAGCCGCAGCACGGGCAGCGCCTGCACCACATCACCAAGCGAACTGGGTTTGAGGATGAGGATTTTCAAAGCACCAAGCACCCAACACCAACCGCCAGAGAAATTTCAAACTAACACATCCGGCGAGAACTTGGACGGCGAGCTGGATGATTCTCCGGAGCTGGAATGTTGGGGTTTGAAATTTATCGGCCGTAGGCCAGCCGCTCCGCCAGCCGTTCGGGCAAACCGGCGGCCAGGATCTTTTTCTGCGCGGTGGCGATGTCGTAATCCAGCCGGCGAATTTCAATCGTGCCATCGTCGGTATCATAGACCACGTAGGCGCATTTCGGATTGTTGTCGCGCGGCTGGCCGACGGCA
Organism: uncultured Bifidobacterium sp.; assembly: GCA_964355895.1. Taxonomy (GTDB): domain Bacteria; phylum Verrucomicrobiota; class Verrucomicrobiia; order Limisphaerales; family JADLHS01; genus JADLHS01. Next base: position 15,072 of record CAYHFK010000002.1, read on the forward strand.
CCGACGTTGACGAAATACTTCTTGCCCGGCTCGGTCTTGAACTTCGAGTAGGTGCCGCCCCGCACGACGCTGTCCTTCATGAAGGCCACCGGCACATGTGTATGACCAAAAAAGCAAACCGAGGTGTTCTGGTAGGTCAGACTGGCGGCGGCGGCGAGTTTGTCGAATACGTAGCCCCAGCGTTGGGGGCCGTCCAAGGTGGCGTGGACGATGGTGAAATTGGTGACCATGCGCGTGTACTTCAAGTCGCGCAGCCACTGGCGATCGTCTTCCGTGAGCTGTTTGCGCGTCCAGTTGACAGCTTCCGCGGCGGCGGGGTTGAAGCCTTCCAGGTGTTCCTCGCTGGAGCAGTAATCGTCGTGGTTGCCCTTCACGCAGGGCATGTTCATCGTGCGAACAATATCCAGACATTCCTTGGGATTGGCGTTGTAGCCGACGACGTCGCCGAGGCACGCGTAATGAGTGACGAATTGTTTCTTGCAGTCCTCGAGGACCACTTGAAGCGCTTCCAAGTTGGCGTGAATATCGGCTATAATGGCAAACTTCATTTACTTTCTGTCCGTAATGGTGAACCCGGTGAACCCGCCGCTGGGGTCGGTCCAGCTCGCGTCCTCGTGTCGGATGTTCGCGGCCAGGCCGGCGGCGTGAATGGCTTCGCGAAATGCCTCCAACTCCGTCTTTGCGCCCTCGGCGGTGAGTTCCACGCGGCCATCCGCCAGATTACGCACCGCCCCGGTGACTTCAAATCCGGCGGCCAACGTCCGCACCGCATAGCGAAAACCCACGCCCTGCACCCGTCCGGAATACAAAATTTGCATCCGGCGTCGCTCTTCTCGAGTTGCGCCTTTCAGGTTGGCCGCTTGTGCCATCCGGAAATGAAGCCAAAGACCGGGTGGACAAGCAATGTTTTTCCTGAACAACCCTGCATGTGCGGACCCCTTTTCTCATCCCGAGGGACTCCCGGCAGGCTCGGAGATTGGTCCGCACCACGTTGGGTAACTGGCGCTGGGAACAGAGCCGCGTCGCCAAGCTGGCAACCCCGCAGCTCGCTCGACCGGTGTCGTTGACGATGGCGAACTGGTTGAAACCCGTGCGCCCGACTGCTATGCTCGCCGCACATGGTAATCAAAGCCTTCTCGTTTGGGGCCGGTATCGCCCTGATCCTTGCAGTGGGCGGCTGCCAGCCGGGACAAAACTCCACCTCCGTCTCCGGCACCATTGAAACCGACGAAGCGCGCGTCGCGTCGCGCTACGGTGGGCGGGTGGAGCAAACATTGGCACAGGAAGGCGATGCCCTGATGGCAGGTCAGATCATCGTTGAACTCGCCGCCGCCGAGCTCCGGGCGCGCCGCGATCAAGCTGCCGCCCAACTTGCGGAAGCCGAAGCCGGCCCGCGCCAGGAGGAACTCGCCGCCGTCAAAGCTGATTGGGAGGCGCAGGTGGCGCAACTGGATTTCGCCAAAGCCGACGCCCGGCGTGCCGAGGAGTTGTTCACGCAAAGAACCATGTCGGCCACCGAACGCGACCAGGCTGCGACCCGCGCCGCGTCGTTGGCGAAAAGCGTCGCAGCTGCCAAAGCCCGCCACGATTTGTTGCTTGCCGGAACGCGACCGGAACGCATTTCACAGGTGAATGCGCAGCTCGCAGAAATAGAGACGCAACTGCGCGAAATGAAGATCTCCGCGCCGACGAATTGCGTGCTCGATGTTTTGAATGTGAAGGTGGGCGACGTGCTCGCGCCGAACCAGCCGGTCGCCACGCTGCTGCTGACGAATCATATCTGGGTGCGTGTGTTCGTGCCCGAGCCGTGGCTGGGACGCATCGCCGTCGGCGATGACGTAAAAGTGCGCGTGGATTCGTTTCCCGGGAAGGATTTCGCGGGGGCGGTGGAACAAATCGCCCGCCGCGCCGAGTTCACGCCGCGCAATGTCCAGACCGTCGGCGAGCGTGTGAAGCAGGTCTTCGGCGTGAAAGTGCGCCTGGACAATGCCGAAGGCCGATTCCGCGCCGGCATGGCGGCGGATGTCACGTTCCCGAACGTCCCCCACTAACCGGCGGTTCAAAATTTCTTCGGGCGCAGCACGCGCACGCCAGACTCGAAGGCGATCATTCCGTAGCGCGGAAAAAATTACTCCGCCCGCCGCTCCAGCAAAGCCTGAGCGACTTCCGGTTGCACCAGAATCTCAATCTGGATGTTCGCAAACTCTAGTTTGTTTCGACCGGCGTTCTTTCCGAACTGGCTTGATCATTTGCGCCTTCAGCGCCCCAAGTGTCAAGGATGCGATTTGGCACTATCGTTCCTGCCGCCCGCCCCGCCATTGGCCCAGTAACCCGGTGCGCTCGCAGAGTTTGGCAAAGGCTTTTGGGATCGTCCTCCGAAAGCACCGGAAGGCGAAAAAGTTCTCCCAGGAACTTCTCGCCGAGAAGGCTGACGTGGCGGCGAAAATGGTCAGCCTGATCGAGCGATTTGAGCGCAACCTGTCTGTGAATCTGGCCGATTCGCTGGCGCAAGGCTTGGGTGTTCCACTCTGGCAATTGATCCGGGAGGCTGAAGAAGTCCGCAGGAAGCACACGCCCAAGCGAAGTTGACGACGGTTGCGGTTTTACAATTTCAGGCAGGCTGCCACGGCGCTCCTGATCTCCGCCGACTGTGCCGGAACCGTAAAGGAAATGATCGGCACCTGCCGCCAGCACCGGCTCGCAGATTTACCCGTCAACGATGGCCGTGCCAGTGGCTCAACTCTGAGGAAGAACACGTCCTTCGTTCCTGCCTTGTGAGGCTGTGATTTGCTCAAGGATTTGCTCAAGGAGGTTCATTTTGAGCAAATCTCTGCATCTGCTTGCATCAATTCGACCGATCTAGTATCCTCTGCACAGTAGTGAAACGGGCCGATTTTACAGGGTTTCCCTGATTTATCAGGTTTCGGGTGCCAATGTAGCTCAGTGGTAGAGCAACGGTTTCGTAAACCGTAGGTCGTCGGTTCAATCCCGACCATTGGCTCCATCTTTAATTGCCTGAAAACATCATAAAACACCTGTTAAATAAGGGTTATATGCGTTTCTCGCTTTTCGTTCTCCCGTGCAAGCCGGTGCAACCCTCGGCAGCTATTTGCCGCTAAAAGCAGTCTTTTGGCAAATCGTCTGGCAAATCCATTCCTTGCACGCGATCAAATCAACGGTTGCTGTTTCGCAAGGCGCACCGGCATTTCACTCACTCGCAGATAATTGGAAGCCAATTTCGCGAAATCCTCATCGTGAGTGTACAGCACAGAAGCTTTTTGCGTATCCAAAACGCAGATGTGCAACCTACTCCCGGCTTACCCTTGCAGGGTGGCCGTTCGCAGTTCACCCTTTTGCCGATGAAACCGTCGCCCCAGCCGCATCCGCAGCCCAAGACGCTCGACGACCTGATCGCCAACGCCGAGCACTTCGCGGATTTCTGCATGCGCAACTCGGGCAGCGTTACGCCCGCGCTCTTCTTCCTGGGGCCGGACGGCCAGGGCATGTTCTGTCCCGAGAGCCTCAAGGACGCCAGCGCCAAAGACGACTTCGCCGACAACGCGCGCCTCGTCTGCATCGCCCACGCCGCGACGGCTTGCGTCATGACGCTCGAATCCTGGATGAAAACCGCCAAGCCCGGCGAAACCCTCGACATGACGGAAGCGCCATCCGAGGCGTTCGACCGACGCGAAGTCATCGTGCTCATGGGCGAGTCGCAGACCGGCCAGAGGCAGAAGATCCTGCCCATCATCCGCAGTGGCAACGGCAAGTTCTTCGGCTTCGGCGAACCCGAACTCCCGGAGCTGGACGCGATCAAGGGCCGCTTCACGCAGTTGCTCCCGACGAAAGTTCCCGATGCCGCCATGCGTGACCTCGCCAAGGCGATGATGAAGATCAAAGGCGCTGGCCGCGCCACGCAGGGCAGCACACGCCGCCTGCCCCGCTCCCGCCGCTGACCGCCCGGCACTTCTTTTTTGATGCAAGTTCCCGCGCGAACTTGCATCCTGCGTCACTCGATGAGCGGGCAGATTATTGCAACGCTCCCAAAAAATGCTCGGCTCATTCCAATAAATCAGCATGAAAACCGTTCGCGACGCTTGCACGCTCCAGCCCAACGCGCTGTCCGTCAAACTCAGTGACCAGATCGAGCAACTCGACGAGTTGATCCACGCCGCGGGCAACGGTGAAGTCTTTTTCAAAAGGACTCACATCACGCTGGGTATGCAGGACCTCATCACCGAGGGCATCGCCCGCCTCGCCGGTGTTTCCACGCAGGCTATTTTTCATTTGAAGCAGGCCATGGGCGGCGGCAAAACCCATTTGCTCGTTGGATTCGGGTTGCTGGCCAAGCATCCCGCCCTCCGGAAGGCGTACTGCGGCGGCGACGCCAACTCCCAAATGTTCGGCACCGCTGACGTAGCGGCGTTCAATGGCCGCAACAGTCCGCCGCACTTCTTTTGGGGCGAGATCGCCCAGCAACTCGGCAAGGCCGAAGTATTTCAGGAGTTCTGGGCTTCCGGTCCGAAAGCGCCGGATGAAAAAGCCTGGCTCAAGCTGTTCGATGGCAACGACCCTATCCTCATCCTGTTGGATGAAATGCCGCCTTACTTCGAAGACCTCGCCACTCGCCCGGTCGGCGCGGGCACCGTGGCCGACATCGCCACCCGGGCCTTCGCCAATCTGCTGACCGCCGCCGGCAAGAAGGCCAACGTCTGCATCGTCGTCTCCGACCTTTACGCAGCTTACCAAACTGGCGGTGCCTTGATCATCCGGGCGCTTGACAACGCCAAGCAGGAGCTTGGCCGCGCCGAGCGCAACATCACCCCGGTTGACCTCGCCGCGAACGAAATCTACGACATCTTACGGAAACGTCTTTTCGAATCCCTTCCCGACCAGGCTGAAATTGACGACATCGCCGATGCTTACGGCCGGAAACTGGAGGAAGCTTCCAAGTCCAAGGTCGCCAATCGCGGCGCGGAGGCCATCGCCGCCGAGATCGCGGCCACCTACCCATTCCATCCGCGCCTCAAAAATGTCATCGCCCTCTTCAAGGAAAACGAGCAATTCAAGCAGACCCGCGGCCTCATCGAACTCGTCTCGCGCCTGCTGCGTTCGGTGTGGGATCGCCCGTCGAACGACGTTTTCCTCATCGGCCCGCAACACTTTGATCTGTCCATCGCCGAGGTGCGGGACAAGCTCACCGAAATCTCCGGCATGCGCGATGTGATCGCCAAGGACCTCTGGGACGCCCAGAAATCCGCCCACGCGCAGCTCATTGACCTCAGCACCGGCAAGGAAGCCGCCACTCAGGTCGGCTCGCTCCTGCTCACCGCCAGCCTCTCCACCGCCGTCAACGCCGTGAAGGGCCTCAAGGAATCCTCCGAGACGGTTGAATGTCTCGTGTCCCCGTTGCGCGAGCCGTCCGAGTTTCTCGAAGCGTTCCAGCAGCTTGAAGAATCCGCCTGGTATGTTCACCACACCGCGGAGGGCCGTTACTATTTTGATCGGCAGGAGAATCTCACCAAGCTGCTCCAAAGCCTCGCGCACGACGCCCCGGACAATCAGGTGGACGATCTCATCCGCCATCGCTTGCGCGACATGTTCAAGCCCACGCGTAAAACCGCTTACGAAGAAGTCCTCCCGTTGCCGAAGCTGGAAGATGTGGCCGACAAGGTTCGCAAAAATCGGGTCCTGCTCATCGTCAGCCCGGACTCCAAAATCCCGCCGGAGGAAGTGCAAAAGTTTTTCGATGGCCTCAGCCAAAAGAACAACCTCTGCGTCCTCACTGGCGACAAGACCGCGATGGGCAGCGTCGAGAAAGCCGCGCGTCATGTTTATGCCGGGCAAAAAGCGGATGGTCGCATCCCGCTGGGCCACCCGCAGCGCGAAGATCTCGAAACCAAGCAGCGCACTTACGAACAGGACTTCAACTCCACGGTCCTGAACCTGTTCGACAAAGTCCTTTTCCCCATCCATCGGGCTGGCAAAACCCAACCCCAACTCGCTCCCAAACCCCTCGAAACGACCCGCGACGCCAAGCTGCCTTTCGATGGCGAGGCGCAGGTGGAAAAAACGCTTACCTCGAACCCGCTCAAACTCTACCTGGATGTCGAAAAAGACTTCGACCCCATCCGCGATAAAGCCCAGGACCTCCTCTGGCCGGAGAACCAGGACGAGGCCCGCTGGTCTGACGTGGCCGACCGTTACGCCGAGCAGGCCGGAATGCTATGGCTGCCGCCCAAGGGACTCGACACACTCAAATCCATCGCCTGCAATCGCGGCCTTTGGGAAGACCTCGGCAACGGCTACGTCACCAAGAAACCCAAGAAGAAAAAGACCTCCGTCCAGGTCATCGCCGAATCCGAGCCGGACGACGAAGGCAAAGTCCGCCTGCGCGTGAACCCCCAAAATGCCGGCCCGGCCCCGCGCATCCATTTTGCCGAGGACGCACCCGTCACCGAGAAAAGCCCGCAACTTAAAGACCAATTCCTTACGACCAAGGCGCTCCGGGTAAGCTTTCTCGTCGTGGACCCGTCCAAGCAATACGAAACCGGCGATGTTGTGACCTGGTCGAACAAACTCGTTCTCCGCAACAACCTCAAGGAAAACGGCGGCCAGCGCGCCGTCGAACTGCTCGTCGCACCCGTCGGCAAGATTCGCTACACCCTCGACGGCTCCGAGCCACGCGAAGGAGCGCTCTACGACCAGCCGGTCGCAATCGGCGACGGCGACGTTCTGATGCGCGTCTTTGCCGACGCCAGTGGCGTTGAGGCCAAAGCCCAGTTCAGCTACTCCGCCAAGGGCAAGAAAGGCGTGCAAGTGGACGACGTGAAACCCGGTCGCCTCATTTCCCGCACCGGGCGCAAGCTCGACTCGCGGGCCAAGACCTTTGAAGCCCTCAAGCAAGCCACTGAGAAATCCGTCACGTTCGAGAACGTCACTGTCAACGTCGGCACCGGCACCCAGGTTGCCACGTTCTTCGTCGGCGAGGTCGCGGTGAACGCCGCCTTCATCGAAGCCATCCTCAAAACCACGCTGGAAAAGTTCGCCCCCGACACGCCCGTCACGATGACCTTCCGCAAGGCCCACTTCAATTCCGGCCACGACCTCAAGGATTTTGCCGAAAAGCTCGGTCTGGAATTGAACCCCGGTGACGTTGAGCAATGAACCGCTGCCAATATCACTATCAATTTACGCCGGTCATTCCGGCGAGCCGCTGTCCCTCGCCCGTTGGAACGGGAGAGGGTGGCCGGAGGCCGGGTGAGGGTCGTCGGGGTAAAACCAATCAATCGGCTCGCCTTCCATTCACCAGCCCGCATGAGTGAGAAACTCCAATTCGTGGATTTCGGCGCGCCCGATAAATTCGGCGCGCACCTGTTTCGCGTCGAAATCCCGGCGGTGCGCACCGAACCCGTCCGCATCGTCGAGGATTTCGGCTATCGCGGCCTCGAAGGCGGCATTCCCCGCGATGAAGACCGCGCGATCCTCATCCGCCCCGTTTGGTCCGGCATCGCGGACATCGCCCGGCGCGAGTTCAATGACCGGCTCAAAACCGCCAAAGTTACTACCGGCCGCTGGAAGAGTGGCACAAATTTGGTGGACCGCTTGCTCGGCAAGGAACTCTGCGTTCTCGCCTGGGCCGCCGAGCCAGCCAACGCCGACCAGCTTCCGGTAATTTGCAGCAAGTGGGCCGCGCTCCGTCCCGAGGAACGCTGGTGGCTTTTCTCCATGACCGTCGCCGAGGCCGGCCTGCCGGAGGACACCCAGCGCGGCTGGCGGCGCGCCCTGTTCCTGGCGCTTTCCGACGGCGAACTTCCGCCCGCCGGCCGCAAGCGCCGCCGACCGGTCGAGAGTGACCTGTTCAGCCTGCCGTTGTTCGAGGTGGAAAGGATGAAGGCCAAAGCATGAAGGCCATGAAGAACGCGAAGGAGGCAACGGTGATAACCTCGCCGGAATACCGGCTGTTTATTGAGCATCTAAAGACACGCGTGATCTCCGCCCGCATCTCGGCGGCGCGGGCCATGAATCGCGAGGGCATCCTGCTCTACTGGGACATTGGGCGCGGCATTGCTGAGAAGCAGCGGGTTCTCGGTTGGGGAGAATCCGTGGTGGAGATGGTTTCGGCGGACTTGCGGCGGGCGTTTCCGGGCCTGCGCGGATTCTCCGCAAACAATCTGTGGCTGATGCGCCAGTTCTTTTCGGAGTATTCCGCCGCCGAATTTCTTGAACACCTTGTTCAAGAGATGGAAAAGGAAAGGCGGAAAATTCCGCGACAGCCTGTCGCAGACTGGGTGTTGCCCGATCTCTCAAGCAAGTCCACCCATCCGTCCGCAATTCTTGAACAGCTTGTTCAAGAATTGCTGCCCGCCGTCCCTTGGGGGCATCACGTCGAGATTGTCAAGAAGGTCAAAGCCCCCGCCGCCCGCCTCTACTACCTCCGCGCCACGGCCGGCTTCGGCTGGACGCGCCACGTCCTCCTCAACCAGATCAAGGCCGGAGCGTATGAGCGGGCCGTGACGGAGAAGAAATCCCACAACTTCCCGCTCGCCCTGCCCGAAAACCTCGCCGAGCAGGCGGACGAGATGCTCAAAAGCTCCTACAACCTCGAATTCCTTGGCCTCCAGGGCGCGGTCAAGGAGCGCGAACTTGAAGACCGGCTGATCTCCCGTCTGCAGGCCTTTCTCCTCGAACTCGGCTATGGCTTCTGCTTTGTCGGCCGCCAATACCGGCTCACTCTCGGCCAGAAGGAGTATTTCATTGATCTGCTTTTCTATCACCGGTTCCTCCGGGCGCTCGTCGCGTTCGATCTCAAGGTCGGCCCGTTCGAGCCGGAGTTCGCCGGCAAGATGGATTTCTACCTCAATCTGCTCAATGACAAGCAACGCGCCCCGGACGACCAACCCTCCATCGGTATCATCCTCTGCGCGGAAAAGGACGACGTGGAAGTCGAATACGCCCTGCGCTCCAAGAGCAATCCCATCGGCGTGGCCGTCTATCAACTCCAGTCGAAACTCCCGGCGGACCTGAAGGGAAAACTGCCGACGGCCAAACAGCTTGCTGACGTCGTGCGAACTGTGCTTCCAGAACGGAGCGCCCCATGACTACTTCAGCCTTCAGCCTTCAGCCTTTATCCTTGCGCGACGCCCCCGCGCTCATCGAGCGGCTCCTGCCCGTCCAGAAACTCTCCGCCGAGGCTTACAAGGAGCAGATGGCGGGCAGTGGCAAGACGCTGACCGCGCTCGGTTCCTATTGGAAAGGCCGAAAGCCGCTCATCTTGAACAAAGCTTGTATCCTTGGCTGCCTTCTCCCAGCGACCGATAATCCCAAGCGCGACCTTGAGATTTTCGAGAAACTTATGGCGATGGACGATGAATCCTTCGTTGCCCGCTGGCCCCGCCGTGCCAAACCCCGCGAAATTCTCGCCACCCTGAGCATCGCCCGCATCGCCGATTACTTCGTTTCCGACCCGCCGATGCTCCTGCCGTCGTCGGCACCGGTGGATTGGTCGAGGCCAGAGTTGGAAAATGTGAAAGTCCAGTGGCGCGATGACATCACAGAGTTGGAGCGTCGCCATCTTGAAGCGCAGATGCTCCCCAAGGCGACCTATCGTGAGCGAGTGGATGAGGCAAAGCGCTCCGAGGAAATTATGGACACGATGCACACCCATATCTGGGAAGCTGTCAATACACACCTCGGCACAGACGCGCAGTCGTTCCCAGAGTTGGTGGAACAGCTTGGCATGATGCGTTTCGGCCACCGTCCTCGCGTGGCCGACACCTTCTGCGGCTCCGGTCAGATTCCTTTCGAGGCCGCTCGGCTCGGCTGCGATGTGTACGCTTCTGATCTGAATCCAGTCGCCTGCATGTTGACGTGGGCGGCAATGAACATTGTCGGTGGTTCAGCGGAGAGCCGCGGCCTCTTAAAAGCGGAGCAGATGCAGTTGGTGCGACGCGTTCAACAAGACCTTGAAGGCTTGAATGTCGAGAGTGATGGAGCGGGCTGGCAGGCCAAGGCTTACCTCTACTGCGTGGAGGCCCGTTGCCCGCAGAGCGGCTGGCTGGTGCCCTTGATTCCGAGTCTCGTCATTACCCGGCCTAGAAAAGGCGAAGGCGGCTTCGTCGTCGCCCAACTCCATCCCGACGTCAAGTCCAAGCGTTACGACATCGTCATCAAGGTCGAGGCCACGCTCACAGAGGTAAAGAGTGCGGATGCGGGCACAGTTAGATCAGACGGTAAGGGGCAAGAGCCCTACATGGTCCACATGGTCGATGGCACGGAGTATAGAACCAAGATTTCCACACTGCGGGGCGACTATCGCGGAGAAGATGGCCGCAATCTAAACAAACTCCGGTTGTGGGAAAAGGAGGATTTCAAACCCAAAGCCACGGATGTTTTTCAAGAGCGCCTTTACGCCGTACAATGGATGCGTCAGAAGCCAGGGAAAAGGACTTTCGATTATGAGTTCCGAGCCGTCACGGCCGAAGATCTCGAGCGAGAGCGCATCGTCGAGGATTTCGTCGGAACACACCTAGCGGATTGGCAGGCCAAGGGCTGGGTGCCGGACATGCGGATTGAAGCCGGGGCCAAGACAGACGAACCCATCCGCACTCGCGGTTGGTCGCACTGGCACCACCTTTTCACTCCGCGTCAGCTTTTGTTGGCTGGACTGTTGAAGAAACACATAACCGCCAAGACGGCTCTCGGAGTGGCTCAGGTGCTGAATTGGAATAGCAAGCTGTCGCGCTGGAATCCAGGCAGCGGTGGTGGCGGTTCAGTTCAAGACACTTTCTACAATCAAGCGCTTAATGCCTTTTTTAATCATGGCTGTCGCGCCTCTCGCAACGCGCTTTCCTTGATTGAACAGGAAGCGTTTTCTTTTCCGATCGCCGATGCCACCTCAATAAAGATCGCGAATCAAGAGGCAACTAATTTCGACGCCTCAGTCGATCTTATCGTGACCGATCCACCTTATGGCGATGCGGTGTGTTATGATGAGATTCTCGATTTTTTTATTGCGTGGCTTCGGAAGAACCCACCGAATGAGTTCGCCGCTTGGGTCTGGGATAGCCGGCGCTCCCTTGCAATCAAAGGCGAAGATGAAGATTTCAGGCGCGGTATGGTGGCCGCCTACAAGCGAATGGCCGAATGCATGCCGGACAACGGCATTCAGGTCATCATGTTCACGCACCAATCGGAGAGCATTTGGGCGGACATGGCGAATATCGTTTGGGCTTCCGGCCTGCAAGTAACTGCGGCGTGGTATGTCGTCACAGAATCGGACAGCGCACTCCGCGACGGCAGCAACGTCAAAGGCACCGTTCTCCTCGTCTGCCGCAAGCGTCGCGGCACGCACAAAACCACTCGCGACGACCTTGCGTGGGAAATTCAGGAGGAAGTTGAAAAGCAAATCCGCGACCTCACCGGTCTGAATCAGGAAGCCAAGGGCCTTTACAGCGACGAAAACGTTTTTGAAGACGCCGACATCCAGATGGCCGGCTACGCCGCCGCACTTCGCGTGCTCACCCGCTACGCCGTCATTGATGGTCGCGAGATGTCCGCAGAAGCCATCCGCCCCCGCGTAAAAGGTGAAACTACTTTCGTGGACGGTCTCATCGCTTTCGCCGTGGACACCGCCAACCAGTGCCTCGTCCCGCAAGGCATCCCGAATGCACACTGGAAGCAATACACCGGCGCAGAAAGGTTTTATCTCAAGCTGCTCGATCTCGAAGCCAAGGGCCTCAAGACATTGGACAACTACCAGAACTTTGCCAAGGCGTTCAAAGTCCGGGATTTTCGCGCCCTCATGGGCAGCCAACGCGCCAACGAAGCCCGGCTCCGCAGCGCCGTCGAGTTCGGCAAAAACGAAATGAGCGAAGGCTCGGAACTCCACCAATCCGTCCTCCGCGCCGTCCTCTACGCCATCATGGAACTGGCCGGCAACCTGGACGGCAATGACGTTCTCGCCCATCTCACGCTCAACGTGCCGGACTATTATTCCAACCAAACCCAGCGCGAGCGCGTCATCGAACTCGCCGACTACCTCGCCAAAAAACTCGAAACCCTCCGCCCCGACGAAGCCAGCGCCGCCCGCGTCCTGCGCGAGATGGTAAAAAACCAACGGCTGGGATAACCTGAAGCAAGCTTGAGCGGACCTTTGCCAACACCGACACCCGAGGAACTTCTTCGCTGGACCACCGCGAAGGAAGGCCAGTTCCTTGAGCGAAAGTCAGCCCAGCACAGCGAACCAGGCAAGACAAAGCCGCGCAAAGTTGCCGACGTGGCGATGGATGTTGCCGAAACTCTAGCGGCAATGGCCAATGCAGATGGCGGCGAGTTGGTCGTAGGTATTGAAAACGAGGGCGCTGTGACCGGGGTTCGCCAGCCGGAAGACCGTCTGTCAGTAATCTTGAGCGCGCCGCGCAGCAAGAACTACGTCAATCCGCCGTTGCCGGTCCGCTCCCGAGAGCTACGCACCGCCGACGGCCACCGCCTATTCCACTTCGAGGTTGATTGGAGCCCTGAGGTGCATCAATTGGCGGGCAGCCGATACTTGTTGCGCGTCAACGACCACAACTCACCTTTCCCAGCGGAGCAGATCGCCGCGCTTAAGTCCGCTAAAACTCAAGGGCTCTGGGAGCGGACCTATCCGCCCGGCGCCGTGCTGGCGGATTTGGATATGGATTTGATTGCGTCGTTAGCGCCTGCCGCATGGGCGGGCCGCAATCCTGAAGCCGTTCTCCGCGACCGTGGTTTGCTCGCCGGCCGGAACGGACACAGCGTGCCTTCAAACGCCGCCCTGTTGCTGTTCGCCAAATCACCGGCCCGGTGGCACCCCCGATGTGGCATTGATTTCGTTCGCTGGCAAGGCGACGAGCGCAAACAGGGGGCTGAGTTCAACGCGGTTAAACGTTTCCCCCTCGAAGGCCCGTTAAGCACGCTGATTCGCAAGGCTTACGACGCCATTCTCCCGATTCTCCCAGAACGCACCAAGCTCCAGGACCTGCTCTTCAATGAGAAATTGGTTTACCCGGTTTTTGCCTGGCAGGAAGCGGTCGTCAACGCGGTCGCCCACCGCGATTACGGCATCCAAGGCGCGAGCATTGAGGTTTGGTTGTTTGATGACCGGCTCGAAATCCGCAGTCCGGGGCTGCCACCCGCGCCCGTTACCCTGGATGCGCTCGCACGCCGCGAGCATATTCATGTGTCGCGCAATCCATACATCGTCCGCACTCTGGTCGAGCTTGGCTACATGCGGGAAGCCGGCGAAGGTATTCCGCGCATTTTCGATGAGATGGAACGGGCCGGCTTTTATCCGCCAACGCTATCCATCGTCGGCGGAATGAGTTTCCAAGTCACCTTGCGCAATCAACCGCTTTACGACCAAGCGACGCTCAAGTGGTTGCATCAGTATGATGCTCTCGAATTAACCTTGGATCAGAAACGCATTCTCGCTTCCGCCCATGCTCACATGGATCAATTCACGAGTCGCGACGTTCAAGGGTTGCTGGACAAAGACATCTACGGAGCCTCGAACCTGATCAAAGATTTAATCCGCAAAGGAGCGGTGCGCTCCTCGGCGAAAGGCAGTCGCATTTATCAGGTGATTGAACCGCTAGCGGCCCAAGCCGACACGCCGGCTGACCTCGCCAAAATGCTGCCTTTGCTAAATAAGCGCGGCCACATTCGCAACCAGGATCTTCGCAAGGAGTTGCACCTTAAGCGCATCACCGCTACCCGGAAATTACAGGATTGGGTTGCTTCTGGCTGGCTGGACGCCCCCAAAGCCAGCCGCGGAATCGGGGCGGTTTATCCCCCCGGCCCAAAGCTATTGCATCACTCTCCCATTGCATCATCCAGCCCTGAGACTGATGCAATGAGCCGTGAGGCTGATGCAATCCAGCCCCCGGCGCCGAAGAAGCCAAGTGCTTGATTCCAAACGATTATGAATTGCCAGCCCAATCGTAACGCGCATGGAAAATCGCATAGCGCCGATTCTATGCTTACTTCTATGCGCAAAACACATAACGCCGCGCATAAAACAGCGGATATGAGCAGCTTATGCGCGCGGCGGATAAAGTCGCGCATTAATGGCGGTCGGCGGCCATTGCATCACTCTCACATTGCATCATCAATCATTGAGACTGATTCAATGCAATCCTAGGACACCAAGACTTCTTGAACGCCAACGCAATCAATCGTTTTTCCTCCCGCCGCGAACGGCTTGATCACGCGTTTCTGTCCAAAAAGCTCGCGGGGGCAAAATCCTACCGCCGCATTGCAGGTTATTTTCGCAGTTCCATTTTTGAACTCGTCGGCGAGGAAATCGCCGGCATTGAGAAAGTCCAGATCGTCTGCAACAGCGAACTCGACGCCGCCGACGTAGCCATTTCCCAACACGTACGCGAGACCGCTCTCAAAGAACGCTGGAACGAAGCGCCTGCCGAGGTGGAAGCGCTGCTCCACAAGGATCGTTACCGCAAACTCCACGATTTGCTGACCAGCGGCCGGGTCGAAATCCGCGTCGTCCCCAAGGACCGCGTCTTCATCCACGGCAAGGCCGGCGTCATCGAAGCAGCGGACGGCACCAAGACCTGTTTTATCGGTTCCATCAACGAATCCAAGAGCGCCTTCGCCCATAATTATGAAATCCTCTGGGAAGACCCTTCGCCCGAAGGCGTCGCTTGGGTGGAGGACGAGTTTGACGCGCTCTGGAAAGATGCCTACCCGTTGCCCGACGCCATCGTCGAGGAAATCAAACGGGTCGCCGACCGCGTCGAGATTCGTTTCGATGAAGTCCGGCCTGCCGAACTCCCCGGCGCGGCCCTGGCCGAAACGCCCATCTATCGCGGCGGCGAACAGCTCCAGTCCTGGCAACGGGCGTTCGTCACCATGTTCCTCCAGCACCGCGAGACCTACGGCAAAGCCCGCCTCCTTCTCGCCGATGAAGTCGGCGTCGGCAAAACGCTGTCGCTGGCCGCGAGCGCCATGATGTCCGCGCTCCTCGCTGACGGCCCGGTTCTCATCCTGTGCCCCTCGACGCTCACGTTCCAATGGCAGGTTGAGTTGCAAGACCGCCTCGGCATCCCCAGCGCCGTCTGGGCGTCCGGCCAGAAAGTCTGGATTGATCCCCACGGCCACACCATCAAGACCCGTGGCGCCGAGGACATCACCCGCTGTCCCTTCCGCATCGCCATCGTCTCCACCGGCTTGATCTTTCACCATTCCGACGAACGGCGACTGCTGCTTGAGAAGCGATTCGGCACGGTCGTCCTGGACGAAGCCCACAAAGCCCGGCGGCGCGGTGGCCTCGGCCCAAACAAGGACGAGTCGAACAACCTGCTGGACTTCATGCTGGGCATCGGCCCGCACACCAAGAATCTTTTGCTCGGCACCGCCACCCCCATCCAGACCAACGTGCATGAGCTGTGGGATTTGATGCGCATCCTGAACGCCGGCGCGGATTTCGTCCTGGGCCGCGAAGCCATGAGCCTCTGGGTCAGCTTGCCGCGAGCCTTGCCGATCGTGAAAGGCGACGAAATCCCGCTCGACGAGCGCGATGCCTGGGAGTGGCTGCGCAACCCGCTTCCGCCCGGCGACGAAGAACCGCTGGTGGCCAACTTGCGCCTCCAGTTGGGCATTCCTGACAACGCATTCTTTACCGACAAAGGCTTCGGCTCGCTCGAATACTCCGTCCAGCAATCGGTCCTCCAGACCTTGGCGCCCGGCTTTTATCAGCAACACAACCCTATTGTCCGCCACACCGTCCTGCGTCGTCGTCAAACGTTGGAAGATGCGGGCCTGCTCGAACGGGTCGCCGTCGAAGTGCATCCCGTGCCCGACGCCCCCTCGACCGCCTACCCCGGCGTGCATTTTGACGGGCTCGGGTTGCTAACCAACCATCCGTTCGACCTCGCCTACCAAGCCGCCGAAGATTTCACCACCGCTTTGCAACAGCGCACCAAAGCCGCCGGCTTCATGAAGTCGCTCCTTGCTCCAGCGCATCTGCTCCAGCTTCGCTTCCGGTCGTAGCACGGCCACGAAGATGTTGGGTCGCGAACTACTTGAGGATGAAGAACAGGCCGCCTTGCTGCTCGATCAGCTCAGTTCGCTCACTCCCACCGAGGCGGGCCACCTTCGCACGATTGTCGAAGAATTGTCCCGCCCCGAGGCGCACGATCCCAAACTCGCCGCCGTTCGCTACTTCCTGAACGAACATCGCACCGAGGGCAAAACGTGGTTGGAACACGGTTGCATTATCTTCAGCCAGTATTACGACACCGCTTTCTGGATCGCCTCAGAACTGGCAAAGACGCTGCCTGCCGAGCCAGTTGCCGTCTATGCCGGCACGGGCAAGAGCGGCATGTTTCGCGGCGAGGAGTTTGCTTCCATCGAACGTGAGGAAATCAAGAAGGCCGTCAAAACACGCAGCGTGCGGCTCGTGGTCGCCACCGACGCCGCGTGCGAGGGGTTGAACCTGCAAACGCTCGGCACGCTCATCAACGTGGACTTGCCGTGGAATCCGTCACGGCTTGAGCAGCGGCTCGGCCGCATCAAACGCTTCGGCCAGGCACGCCGTTCCGTGGACATGCTCAACCTCGTCTATCACGACACCCGGGACGAGGATGTGTATCGGGTAATCTCCCGGCGCTTGAAAGACAAGTTCGACATCTTCGGCGGCCTGCCGGACACGATCGAAGACGACTGGATTGCAACGGAAGAACGCCTGGAAGGAATGATGGATGAATACATCCATCTCCGTCAGAAAGCCCGCGACGTGTTCGAACTCCGCTACAAAGAAACCATTGATCCCGACCAGAACCGCTGGGAACTCTGCTCGCGCGTGCTGGCGCGGAAAGATGTCGTAGAGAAATTATCGGAATCGTGGTGAATAGCATTTGGCACCGACTGGCGAACGCCCTGTTAACCGGCTGTAGCCAGCAAACTTTCATCTGAGCACGCTTCCGGGCTTGTGCGATAGACAGTGAAAGTTGCCCTCCTTTTGGGCTGCCTGTCTTCGCCCGAGCGTCAAGTTAAAAGCTGCCCCTCTAAATCCTGCCAAAAGGTTTCGAGTGCCGCACCAAGATAAACTGGATCAAGCGCCATCCAACATCGAACGCCCAATGACGGGCGCACCTGCGGGTTCGGAGTTGGATGTTCGATGTTTTGGTTGCGGCGCCAGCCGCGCTATGCCTTGGCGTTGAAAGCCTTCTATGGCTCCGGCTTGGATCAAAGATCAGAGCCTCCTCACGTCGGCTGCTACTTTTCAAACCGGCTCTTGTTCCGGCCCAATTCTCTGTTACCGTCCACGCTCCTGTGAGAACAACTTTGTGTCCTTTTGCGGTCTGAACTGAAATGTCCACCATCATCACTGCCACCGAAATTACCGTGCGCTACGGCGAACGCGCCGTGCTCGACGCTGCCACGCTCGGCATTGAAGCGGGCGACCGCATCGGACTGGTCGGGCGCAACGGTTGTGGCAAGACGACGTTCCTCCGCATCCTCGCCGGGTTGCAATCGGCCGACAGCGGCGTGGTCTCGCGGCAGCGCGATCTGGTGGTGAGCTATCTGCCGCAGGATTTCATGCTTGATGCGACCAAGTCGGTGGCCGAAAACATCCGCGACGGCGCGAAGCCGGTGCTCGATCTGATCGCGGAATTTGAATCGCTGCCGCACGACTCGAAGCGCCACGAGGAACTGGAGCATCGCATCCAAGCGCTCGAAGGCTGGACGCTGGATCTACGCCTCGAAACCGCGATGTCGCATCTGAACTGTCCCGCCGCCGACCGGCGGATTGAAACGCTGTCCGGCGGCGAGAAACGGCGCGTGGCGATGTGCCGCGCCATCGTCTCGTTGCCCGACTTTCTCATCCTCGACGAACCGACGAACCATCTCGACCCGGAATCCATTGATTGGGTCGCAGATTTTCTCGACGAGTTTCATGGCTCGTTTCTGGTCGTCACGCACGACCGCTATTTTCTGGACCGGGTCGCGAAGCGCATGGTTGAGTTGTACGAGGGGAAGTTCTGGTCGCAGAACGGCAACTATACCGATTACCTGCTGGCCAAGGCGGAGCGTCAGGAAGCGGACGCAACCGTCGAACATAAACGCCAGATGTTTCTGAAGAAGGAACTGGCCTGGGTGCGCCAAGGTCCCCGCGCGCAACGCAGCAAGCAGAAGGACCGTTTCGAGCGTTACTACGAGACCGCGGCGCAGGCCGGGCCAGCGGTCGAGGAGGATATGGAACTCGTCATCCCGCCGCCGCCGCAACTCGGCAATCGCACGGTGGAGGTGAGCAATCTCGGCATGACTCTCGGCGGCAAGAAATTGTTCAGCGGATTCAGTTATACGTTCGAGAATGGGCAGCGCATCGGGGTTTGCGGACGGAATGGCCTCGGCAAAACCACGATGCTCAAAGCCATCATTGGTCAACTCCCGCCCACGGAAGGCACGGTGAAGATCGGTCAACTCACCAAGTTCAATTACGTGGATCAAGGCCGCCTGCAATTGAATGAAGAGCGCACGGTGCTGGACGAAGCAGCCGACGGCACGGAGTTCGTCATCTGGGGCGATTCAAAAATTTCGGTGCGCTCGTATCTGAAACGATTTCTGTTTGCGGATGATCGCATCACGACGCAGGTGAAGAAGCTTAGCGGGGGCGAACGCAGCCGGCTGTTGCTCGCCAAAATCCTCAAGTGCGGCGGCAACTTCCTCATCCTCGACGAGCCGACGAACGATCTCGACCTGCCGACGTTGCGCGTGTTGGAGGAAGCCTTGATCGCATTTCCGGGCATGGTACTCGTTGTGAGCCACGACCGCTATTTCTTGAATCGGGTCTGCACGAATATTCTCGCGTTCGAAGGCGACGGGAAAATTTCCCACAGCGTGGGGGATTACGATTATTACCTGGAGAAGAAACAGCGCGCGGCCAAAGAGGCGGCCCGACAGAGTGCCGCTTTCATTTCCGCCAACAAGTCCGCCGCGCCCGCGCAAGCCGCGAAGCCCAACGGGGCGAAGAGCCGCAAGCTGTCATTCAAAGAACAGCGCGAACTGGAGGGCATCGAGCCTCAGATTCACGCCGTCGAAGCCGAAGTGGCGCGCATCGAGGGATTATTTGCTCAACCGGATTTTTTCCGCAAACACGCCACCCAAGTCAACCAACTCACGGCCGAACTGGACACCGCGAAAGAGAAGGTCCCGCAGCTCTATGCGCGCTGGGAAGAACTGGAGGCGATTCGGGCGACGGCAGAAGCATCGTAACGCACCAGCATTGCCGCTTTAAGGTGAACTGAGCCGGAAGAAGCGGTTGCCGGTGGCGAGCGCAACGATGACTTGGTTTTGACTGTTGGTCACGTTCCCCGCGTTGGTCACGCTCGTCCAAGTTCCCGTGAAGAGGTTGGTGTTTTGCGGAAGCGCGAAGCCGATGGACGAGGACGGCCATGAAAGGAGGAAGGTGTACGTGCTGGTGCGTTGAATATTCAAGGTCGGCGCGGGGACCTGCGCCAGCGTGACGAAGCCAAGGCGACGCGTTTTTTCAAATCGGGAATTTCTTACCGCTGATTTTTTCGCGGGTCGTGATGACTTGCCGGACGGAGTAGCCGCCGCCGTTGCCAAGGTTGTAACAGCCGGACGGGCCTGGCTCGAAACCGAGGAGTGTGGTTGGCAAAGTCATGGAAACTCTGCGACAAGGCGGTAGTAGGCGTGGCCGGACGGCGAATCGGGATCCGCCAGAGCCACTTGACCGTCGGCTTCGGGAATGGCGGTGGCGACACGAACCCACGTTCCGGCGTTCAAGTCCGCCCGGCGCTCGAGGCCATACTGACGGCCGGCGACGCCCGTAAAGTTGAGCGTCGCCCCGTCGCTGCTTGCCACGAGGCTTTCCACGCGCAACGCCGAGTTCGCTTTCGTCGGGTCGGTTTGGGCGATGTATTCCTGCAAGTTGGTGAAACCGTCATGGTCGCAATCGCCATTCGCGTCAGGCACCAATGGATTCAAGCAGGAAGGATACAGCGCCTCCCAAAAATCCGGCATTCCGTCGCCGTCGGTATCGGTCGGAAGCTGAACGACCTGGCTGGCGGAAAACTCGGACGTGCCGCGAACCGGATCGGCCGCCGTGGAAGCGACGAGCCAGCCTTTGGGCGACGTGCGCGGGAGCACCGAGTCGTACGAACCAATGCCGCTGCTATCAAGCGGCACGTTGACGGTCCCCACCCACATCTCGCCTTCGCCTTGCGCCCCAGCCTTGGGACGGTGCGCGTAAAAGTGCAGGCGCAACATTTGATTGGCCTGACCGTTGACGTTGCCTCGGACGTGGGTGCTGCCCTTGATGGCGCTGGTGATCTGCGGCGCTCCTTGATTTTGCGGATCGAAGACGCGCTCGACGGCCTTCACCGCGTTGGAGGCGGTGTTGTTGATTTCGATGAGGATGCGGTCGCCCGTTCCGACTTTGCTGACGCCGCTGCCGCCGTTGCGGACAATCTGGTTGGCCTGGGCCAGGGTCGTGCCTCCAATGGTGACGGACGATACGTTGGTACCGAGGCGGATGCCACTTCCTGCGTTTTGATAGATTTGATTGTTCTCGACGACTTGCACCGACCCATCCGCGATCACGGACGGATCCTGGGTGAATTCCACCCCCGCGCCGCCATTGAACGCGATGGTGTTGCCCATGATCACGGTGGTATTCGACGTGGCCGTTGCGGCAAAACCGGCGGAGAAATGCACCTTCACCGCAGAGAGATCGTTGGACAACGATGTGGCGCCGCTGAAATCGGCGCCGATGGTGGAATTGACGATGCGGAGTTGTGGTGAATCAATCGCTTCGATTCCATATTTGCCGCAACCGCCGATAACGAGCCCTTCCGCCTCTCCGCCAGCGTCATTACCCACGGTCAGATTTCTGGTGGAGATGGCGGTGATGCCGTTGCCGCCGATGGGCAGGCGATTCGTACCGGTGGCGTCCGTGCCGAAGAGGTTGGCGAAGATCTGGACATTCGTCATGGACTGAAACGTGACCGCATTGGACGAGATGCCGGCGAAGATGTTGCGCGCGAGCCCGCCAAGGTTGAGGCCGCTCGAACGTTCGCTGATCAATCCATTGAGCATGTTGCCAACCTGGCTGGTCCCATCCGCGCCCAATCCAAAGTAGCAGTTGAGCACGCTGCTGACGTTGGTGCCAATGCCGGAAAGCTCGCGGAAGAACGCTCCGTTCGTCGCGCAAATCACGCTGAGAAAACTGCCGGAGCCGACGGTGAGGTTCTGTCCCTGCTCGGCGAGGATGCCCGTGCCGACCGGCACACTCGTGTTGCCGCTGCGGTCCGTGCCGATGTAGTTGCCGAGAAGCTGGACGTTCGTCGTCCCTAACAGCGTGATCGCGTTGGACGAAATGCCGCCAAAGACGTTGCGCGTACTCCCTCCGATAATGAAACTGTCCAAAGCTTCGCCGAACAGCCCGTGAACCATGTTGCCCACCTTGCTGGTTCCGTTCGCTCCCACTCCAAAGTTGCAGTTGAGCACGCTACTGACGTTGCTGAACAGGCCGCTGACGTTGGTAAGCTGGCCGATAACGCCGCGAAGAAACACTCCGTTCGTTGCGCAAATCACGCTGAGCGAATTGCTGGAGCCGATGGTGAGACCGCGTGCCTGCTCGGCGGCGATGCCCGTGCCGACCGGCAGACTGGTATTGCCAGTCCGATCCGTGCCGATGAAATTGCCAAGAACCTGGGTGTTCGTCGTTTCCAGTAAAGTGATTGCGTTGGACGAAATGCCGCCGAAGACGTTGCGCGAACTCCCGCCGATGCTGACGTTTTCCGAATGTTCGACCAACAGCCCGTTGAGCATATTCCCCAACTGGCTGGTCCCGTTCGCCCCCAACCCAAAATTGCAGTTGAGCACGTTGATCATGTTCGTGCCAATGCCGGAAAGGTCGGCGACCATGCCCTTAAGGTTGCGGAGGAACACTCCGTTCGTCGCGCAAATCACGCTGAGAAAACTGCCGGAGCCGACGGTGAGGCCCTGCCCCTGCTCGGCGACGATGCCCGTGCCGACCGGCACACTCGTGTTGCCGCTGCGGTCCGTGCCGATGTAATTGCCGAGAACCTGGGTGTTCGTCGTTTCCAGCAACGTAATCGCGTTGGACGAGATGCCGCCAAAGACGTTGCGCGAATTTCCGCCAATGCTGACGTTATCCGAATGTTCGACCAACAGCCCGTTGAGCATATTTCCCACCTTGCTGGTCCCGTTTGCCCCCAACCCAAAATTACAGTTGAGCACACTGATGATGTTCGTGCCAATGCCGGAAAGGTCGGCGACCATACCCTTAATGTTGCGGAGGAACACTCCGTTCGTCGCGCAAATCACGCTGAGAAAACTGCCGGAGCCGACGGTGAGGCCCTGCCCCTGCTCAGCGACGATGCCCGTACCGACCGGCAGGTTCCGGTTGCCGGTTTGATCCGTGCCGATGTAGTTGCCGAGAACCTGGGTGTTCGTCGTTTCCAGCAACGTGATCGCGTTGGACGAGATGCCGCCAAAGACGTTGCGCGAACTCCCGCCAATGTTGAATCCGCCGGAATGTTCAAGCTGGAGGCCATTGACGGTTCCGCCCAGGGAGAAGTTGCCGTTGGCGTTAAGTCCGACAAAACAGTTCACGATGCGGCCCACATCCAGATTGCGGATAATTACCGCCGTAGCAGAGTTGAGGACGCTGGCGAGGCCGGGGGTTCCAACCGCCAGCCCGGTGACCTGCTCCGCCAACAGACCGGCCTGGCCGTTGGGCAGGCTCGCGTTGCCATCGGGAGTCGTGCCGACGAAGTTGGCGCGGATCTCGATGTCGGAAGAGTTGGTGATGGAGATCCCGTCGGTGAGGTTGGCGGAAACGACGTTCCGGTCGGCTGGAATAAGGCCGCCCACGATGTTGCTCAAAGAATTCATCATCAGGAGACCGATGCCGTTGCCCAGGCCGGCCGTGCCGTTCGCGTCCGTGCCGAGAATGTTGCCGGTGATGGTATGGGACAACCCGCCCTGAATGAGTATGCCCGCGCGTTGAAATTGATTGATGACCAGGCCGCGGATCACGCAATTGCTCGTCCCGAGGTGCAGTCCGTCAACCGCACCCGCCAGCAGTCCACTCACACCCACGCGACTGCTGCTGGGTTGCGTGGTGCCGTCAATCACGAGCGGTTCGGTGATTTCCGGCAACGCCGCGGTCGGCGAAATCGTGACCGATCCGCCCGACTCGATGTTGAACTCGATGATGTCCTTGCCCGCTCTGCGGTTGGCGAAATCAATGGCGCAACGCAGCGTGGTTTGCAGGCCGGGCGCGTTGAGGTCCACGTCCGGCAGGTCGTCGGTCAGATTGGCATCCGGTTCATCGCCGGAGGAATTGACGATGATTTCGTTCAGGACGTCGGCGGCCAGCTTCACGACATCCCAAGCGTTCGTCGTACCGAGGGTTTTGCCGGTGAAAACAATTTCCCGGCGGCTGCCTGAAACCAACGCATTAACGCCGCGCAATTCCACCGTCAGATCAACAAAGTCTCCGCTGGCAAGCGTGCCGACATTCAATCCCCCACCGGTGATGAGCGCGGAGACGTCGCTCGCGCCCTGTTTGTAAGTTGCCAGCCAGCCAGGGTCGCCGCTCGCCACGGCTTGCACGGTGAGTTCGCGCGAGCGCTCGCTGTCGTTTTGCACGCGAACATTGAACGCCGCCGTTTCAGTCGGTTGAATCCGGGTTACCCGGGTTTGCGAGGCGACCGGCTCCTCGAAGTAGAGGTCATTGCCCTTCCACGCCACGTCGTTGGTGCGGCGCACCCAGAGGTCGGCTTGATCAAGCACCTTGAGCACAGCACTTTCGGCAAGGGTGCTGTTGTTGGTGCCCGCGTTGCCTTGCGCCACCCAGATGCCGGTGGTCTGGTTGGTGAAGCGGAAAGTCCACACCCATTCATTGGTCGCGCCGGGCAACCACGAATTGCTGCTGACCAGCGTTGGGCCGCTGAGGATGTTCGGCGTGCCGGGGCCAGCCCAATGCAACACTGGCGTGCCGGGCGAGGTGAGCGTGGCGGTGAAGGCGTTTTGCAATCGCAAGTGTACCTTGTTCGTTGCGCCGGGAGCGGATTTTTCACTGTCGAGCGCGATTGACGCCACAAGTTTGGGACGGAAGAGCAAAAGCACGTGGTCGTAATCAATCACCGAAACGTAGGAGGCAAGTGCGCGCACCAGCATTTCGCCCCGATCATTAAAACCCCTCGGCGCGTGAAGGGCAAGCCAGCCGCGGTTTTGAGGGTCCTCGCCGAGCTCGGCGTACCAAGGGCTGTCACCGGTGTATGCGTTTATGTAACTGGAAGTGTCAGCCAACTGTTCCAGCGGCCAGCTCTGGCCGCGTTGCCAGAGGAAACCGTTCGTGGCCATGCCATCGATGCCGGGCGTGAGGAGCGCCTGCCCGCGGTTATTGATGAAGATTCGCGCCGTGACGGGCAACGGGGTGCTGCTCGATCCGGTGTAGCCGGTCATTGTGGGGCCGATTTCGTGCAAGCCCGACGACAACCCATGCGCCGCCGCCGGCAGATGAATGAAAGGCCGGACGCCCCCAAATTGCGTGCCGGTGACGCCGACAATTTCGCCCGCATCGTTGATGCCGTGGGTCTGGGAATATCCCCCCAGGCTGCCGACTGGACCAAAGTCAATCGGCGTCGTGCCATAGGTGGCCGTGAAGCCGCGAAACGGCGTCGTGGCCGGTGGCGCATCGGCCGCGCGATACACCCCGCAACACATCCCGTTGCTGTTCATTGAGAGCACATACGCTCGCGTGGTGGCTTCCGGAAAGATCGGCAGCCACGCGTTGGCAGCCGCAGACCATAAGCCGGCGCGCGATACGGACGTCGCCGGCGGACCACCAGGGACACCCCAGCCCTCATACAAAACGTACTCAAAGGCGATGTCCCCGCGCTCGTTGACCCCATGAACCGAATAAGGACTTCGCAACCGACCTTGAACCAGCGCTTCGTCCATGCAGGAAATCCACTGATAACCATCCCACCAACGCAGTTGCCTGGAGAGGCCACTTGCCCAGTCGGTTCCCTGCGCGATACCGGCGAACCGGCCATCGCTGGTGACACCCGTTCCGATTGGCCCCGAGCCCGCCCAATCACCATCTAACAGCAGCGAAGTCCCGGCGGGGCGACCAAACTGCGCTTCCGGCTGCCACAGCCGGGTGCGATAACCAAATGGAGCACCAAACGGGGGAGTTGTACTGTAAACCACCTGTGAGTTGGCGCCCAAACCAGTCGGATACGGCCATGTCTCGGTAGATGTATCCGCAGGTGGGTAATGCGCCCGCACCACCTCCACGATCTGGTAAGACGGACACAACCAGGACGGCTCAGCCATGGTCTGGATGATGGGTCCACACAACGCTGCGCCCAGGCACAAAACAGGCCGCCATTGAAGAAGATGTGATTTCATGTCCAAGTTTGAGGAAACTCATACCACAACCCGCGAGCGAATGCGACACGAACCGCAGTGGACCTGACTCGTCGGGTGTTTCCGCCAAGGCGATGCTGTTTGCCTCGCCATTTGTTTACGGCGAAAAACCGAAGCTCAGTTTCACCGCCGAATACTCCGGGTGAATCTTGCCTTCGCGCGGCCAGCCGACAATCGGTCGGGCTTACTGGGAAATGAGGCGGAAGTAGCGGCTGCCGGCGGCGGGCGGGACGATGACCTGGTTCTGGCTGTTGGTGACGTTCACGGAGTTGGTCACGCTCGTCCAAGTTCCCGTGACAAGGTTGGTGTTTTGTTGAAGTACGAAGCCGGTGA
>CAYHFK010000003.1:0-34328 GCA_964355895.1 uncultured Bifidobacterium sp.
CGCGAATTGCGGCCAGGGCATTGGCGGTTTTCTGCCGATTTGCCAGCGGCTCCGGGCGGCGACGGACCGCCCGATTTGGATGAAGCCAAACGCCGGACTCCCGCAGCTCGTGGAGGGCCGCGCGGTTTACATCGGCACGCCGGAAGATTTTGCCGGTCAGGTGCCGGCCTTGATCGCGGCCGGCGCGAATTTCATCGGCGGCTGCTGCGGGACCAGCCCGGATTTTGTCTCGGCCATCTGCCGTCGCCTAAAGGCGGAACTCCACACCTGACCATGAACAGTCACGAACTTGTTCTCGCCCATCTTGCAGCCCAGCCGGTGGACCGGCTGCCGCTCATGCCCATCACGATGCACTTCGCGTGCGCGGAAATCGGCGCGAAGTATCGCGCCTATTGCACCGACTACCGCGTGCTGGTCGAGGGGCAACTCCGCATCGCGGAGAAGTACGGCTTTGATTACGTGAACACGATGTCCGACCCGGCGCGGGAAGCGGCGGATTGCGGCGCGGCGGTCCAGTTCTTCGACGATCAACCCGTCGCCCTGCTCGAAGATCAAGCGTTGCTCGCCGACAAAACCAAACTCGCCGCGCTGAAATTTCCCGATCCGCTGGGAGGCGGCCGGATGCACAACGCCATCAGGGCGGTTGCGCTCTTCAAAGAACGAGTTGGCCGCGACAAAATTGTCGAAGGCTGGATCGAGGGCCCGGTCGCGGAGGGCGCGGATTTGCGCGGCATCAACACTTTGATGCTGGACTTCGAGGACGACCCGGTGTTCGTGCGCGACTTGTTTGAGTTCGTCATCGCCATGGAATTGCGTTTCGCCCGCGAGCAGATCGAGGCGGGCGCGGACATCATCGGGATCGGTGATGCGGCGGCTTCGCTGGTCGGCCCGCGGATTTACGAGGAGTTCGCGCTCCCGTATGAGCGGCGGCTCGTGGACGGCATCCACGCGCTGGGCGCAAAAGTGCGACTGCACATCTGCGGCAACACGCGCAAACTTCTCGAAGGCATGGGCCGGCTCGGCTGCGAAATCGTGGATTTGGATTCGCTTTCGCCGCTGGCTGAGGCGCGGCAGAAAATGGGTGCGAGTCAGGTGCTGCTCGGAAACTTGAACCCCGTTACCGTGCTAATGAACGGAACGCCCGACATGGTGACCGCCGGCGTTGCCGAATGTCACCGGCAGGCGGGATCACGTTTTATCGTCGGCGCGGGCTGCGAGGTGCCACGCGACACGCCGCCGGAGAATCTGCGCGCATTGTGCGAATACGCCCGGACGCACGCTCCGACCGCGTGGTCGCCGGGCTTTGAATAGATCTGGCCATGTTAAATCTCATATCTAAACAGCGTGCTAAACCTTCCCGCGACGACAGTCGTCGTATATGGCACCAGCCAAAGATCTCGGCACCACCAGCCGCCGCAAATGCTTTCCCCGTCAACCACGCTGTGCTCGAAAGATCCGTCCCGATCCAAATCCCATGGAGTTCACGATGAAAACCATTCCCCATCACTCACTCACGCGCCGGCAGTTCCTTCGCCGTGCCGCCGCCGCCGCATTGCCGATGATTGTTCCGGGCTCGGTGCTCGGACTTAACGGCGCCGTTGCGCCCAGCAACCGCATCGTCTTCGGTGGCATCGGCCTCGGCAACCGCGCCCGCGACACCCTGCCGAGTTTTCTCGGCTTCAAGGAAATCCAGTATGCCGCCGTCAGCGACGCCCGCGCCGACCGATTGAAATCCGCGAAGGAAGTGGTGGACGCGCACTATGGAAACAAGGATTGCGTCGCGTTCCCGGATTTTCGCGACTTGCTGGCGCGACCGGACATTGACGCGGTGTCCATCGCCACCGGCAATCGCTGGCACGCCACCGCCTCCATGTTCGCCGCGCACGCCGGCAAGGACATCTATTGTGAGAAACCCATCAGCCTCACGATTCAGGAAGGTCGCCGGCTGGTGGAAACTTCCCGTCGGTTTGGCACCATCTATCAGGCCGGGACGCAACGTCGTTCCACCGCGTCGTATCGGTTCGCGCGCGACATGGTGCTTCAGGGAAAAATCGGCCGCGTGCATACCGTCGAGTCGCAAGTCTGGACCGCCGGCCAGGTGCCGCACCAGAAACCGGCGCCCGTCCCGGCCGGTTGGGACTACGACCAGTGGCTCGGCCCCGTCCAATGGCGACCATTTGTGCAGGCGCGGGTGGACAACTGGACGTGCTTTTGGGACACCGGCGAAGGCATGCACACCGACATGGGCACGCACTACACCGACCAGATGCAATGGGTGCTCGGCACCGACAACACCGGCCCGGTCGAATTTGAAACGTCCGACATCGTCTGGCCCGATCCGGTCAAGTACATGAGCGAGACGGCCATCTCGGGCACGTTCCGTTGCCGCTACGCGAACGGTATCCACGGGGTCATCTATCAGCGCGGTGGGTTCAACGACCGCTACATCCGCTACATCGGCGACGAGGGGTGGATTCAAGTGGACGACAACACCGACATCGTCACGGCCAACCCCAAATCCATCTTGAGTTTGAAGACCTCCGGTGGCCCGAGCTGGGCCAATGCCGGTGGGCACATCGGCAATCTGCTGGCGTCCATCCGCAGCCGCCAGCTCACGCTCTGCCACCCCGAAGTTGCCCACCGCGCGCAGAGCATCGTCGAAGCCATGACCATCAGCGCCCGCCTCAATCGGAAGCTGAAGTGGGATCCGGTCAAGGAACAATTCAACGACGAAGAGGCCAACCGGATGCTGTGGCGTGAGCCCCGCGTTCCGTGGTGCGTTTGATCTGCGGTTAATTTCCAAAATGAAAACTGCAAACTTTGTTTTCCCGACGATGAAACCGCAAACCATCGCCACTCTGGTTCTCGGATCAATGCTGTTGGCTTCGATGCTGCCGACGTCTGCGAGGGCCGCCGACCTCTCCCAACTCACCGCCGATGTGGCGAAATGGGAGTCGGGCCAAAATGCCGGGCCGTTGCGGCAAATCGAGCAACTCGCCCGCGAATCGGCCGGCAAACGCGCGGAACGCGCCGAACTTGAAGCCACCCTGATCAAGCTGCTGGCCCCGGCTTCGACCTTTGAAGCCAAGCGTTTCGCCTGCCAGCAACTCGCCGTTGTCGGCTCGGATGCCTCAGTGCCGGCCCTCACCAAGCTGCTTCAAGACAACGAAACCATCGGCATTGCCGGCCTCGCATTTGGCAACCGTCCGTCCGCCAAGGCCGATAAAGCCCTCCGCGACGCCTTGCCCACCGCACGGGACCAGGGTCGCCGGCAGATTATTTCCACGCTCGGCAATCGCCGTGATGCGAAAGCGGTCAAGCCCCTGGCCAAACTGGCGCGCGACGCGGATGCTGCCGTGGCGGAAGCTGCCATCCGGGCGCTCGGCAAGATTGCCACCGAATCGGCAGCCAAGGAGATCGCCGCACTGCGCAAGGAAGCCAACCCCGCCTGCCAACGCGCGATCGCCGATGCGTCACTCCGCTGCGCCGCGCAACTCGCCGAGTCCGGCAAGGGCAAAGCCGCCGCCGGAATTTACGAAGCATTGGTCGCAACGTCGCAACCCGCCAATGTCCGACGCGGTGCGTTCAATGCGCTCACGCGGCTGGACCCGGACGGCGGCGAGCAACGCATTTTGCAAACGTTGCACAGCGGCGATGCCTTGTTGAAACCCGTGGCGATTGCGGCCGTGCGCTCGTTGCGGTCGGAGACTGCTTCGGAAACCTTTGCGCGCGAACTGCCGGCCCTGACGAGCGAAGAAAAGGTTTGGATGATTGCGAGTCTCGCCGCCCGCGGCGACGCCCCGGCTTGCGCGGCCATCATCGGCAGCTTGGAATCCTCCGATGCCGGGGTCCGGCGCGCTGCTGCCGCAGCGTTGGGTCACATCGGCGGGGCGACCGCCGTGCGGCCGCTCGCCAAAACCATTGCCACGGCAAAGGACAGCGACGAAATTCGCGAACTCGTGTCCGCGCTCGGCAGTCTCCCAAGCGACCGCGACTCTGACAAAGCCATTGTCGCTGAAATCAAAGGCGCACAAGGCGACCCGCGCGCAAGACTGATTTCCGCCCTCGCGCCCCGTCCCAGCCCACAAGTCACGACCGTCCTGCTCGAAGAAGCGGATCATCCGGACCCCGCCGTCGCCAAGGCCGCTTATCGCGTCCTCGCCCGGGCGGGCGCGGACGATTCACTGCCGCTCCTGCTCCAGAAATTTGCCACCCTGCGAAACGCCGCCCTACGCTCCGATGTCGAAGGCTTCGTCGAACAAGCCGTCGGCGCGACCGAGGATGTGGCCCGCCGTTCCGCCGCGGTGCGCGACGCGCTCAGTCAAACCCACGAAGTGGAAAACCGCTGCGCCCTGATACGGCTCCTCCCCGCTTGCGGCGATGCATCGGCATTCGCTGAGTTGAACACAGCCTTGAGGGACATGGATCCCCGGGTGCGGGACGCCGCCGTTCGCGCGCTGGCCGAGTGGCCGGATAGGTCGGCTTGGAACCCGTTGTTCACCATCTGGACGAAACCCGACAGCGAGGCGCATCGTTCCCTCGCGCTGCAAGGTCTGGTGCGCCTGGCCGACGAAGCCAACGCCGCCCCGGACGAAAAACTACTGGCCCGTTATCGCGAACTGATCGCGGGCGCGCGGGACGACAACGAACTGAAACAAATTCTCAGCGCGCTCGGCGGGGCGGCAAATCCCGAGGCGTTGAAACTTGCCTTGCCCTTGCTGGATAGACCCGCCGTTCGCGCCGAAGCGGCAGCGGCCATCAAAAAAATCGCCGGCGCGATCAAGCAAAAGTATCCTGAAGCCGCACAGGCAGCGCTTGACCGTGCCGCCGGGAAATGATCCGTGCCGCGCCCGGACCTCGCTCAAGACGGAAAGCGCATCTCCTCCGCGTAGATGTCCTGAAAAGCGGCGTCTTCGTTCAAGGTCACATGCTCGACCCGTTTGGCGACGGTGTCCCACATCGTTGCATCCTCGAACAGGGCGCGTTTCGCGCCCAGCAAGGCCGTATTGCCCGCGGGCACCACGCGGTTCAGCGGCACGCGCAGCAGGCCGATGCGTTGCGCGCTGGCACGGCTGATGTAATTCCCGAACGCGCCGGCGAGATGTAGCTGTTGGATTTCTTCGAGCGAAGCACCCAACTTCGCGGTGAGCATCCGCAACCCGGCGGCGATCGCGCCTTTGGCCAGTTGGAGTTCGCGCACGTCCGCTGCCAGCAGTGACACTGGCCCCGCCAGCGGCATCACCGTCCGGTTGGCCATGCGTCCGCTGGGATGAATCCACTCCAATTCAAGGCCCGCCGCGACCGCGTCCACCAACCCGC
Organism: uncultured Bifidobacterium sp.; assembly: GCA_964355895.1. Classification (GTDB taxonomy): domain Bacteria; phylum Verrucomicrobiota; class Verrucomicrobiia; order Limisphaerales; family JADLHS01; genus JADLHS01. The sequence continues at coordinate 5,320 of CAYHFK010000003.1, forward strand.
TGCCGCACAACCCGAGCGGGGCGCCGCCGCCGATCACGCGGCACGCGAGGAAATTATCCTCCACCTGGACCTGGCTGATGGCGCCGGTCGCAGCGCGCATGCCCATCGAAATGCGCGCGCCCTCGAATGCCGGGCCGGCGGCTGTGGAAGTGCAGAGCATCCGCTCGCGATTGCCCACCACCACTTCGCCGTTCGTGCCCAGGTCCATCAGTGCCATCAGCTCGCGACTTTGGTGAAGACCAGTCGCCACGATGCCGGCCAGGATGTCCGAACCGACAAAACCCCCGAGCCATGGCAGGAACTCCACCACCGCGTCGTCCGGAATTTCCCAGCCCAAATCACGCGGGGAAAGTTGAACCCGCCCTGATTGCTTCGGCTCGAAGGGATGCGCCGCCAGCGGGGCCACGTCCACGCCGCAAAACAGATGATGCATGACTGTGTTGCCGACGATGACGACGCGTCTCAATGCTTCGTAGCAGCCGACGTGAGGAGGCTCATTCAATTTCGGATTTCGGATTTCGGATTTCGGATTTGAAGTCAGAGCCTCGTCACCTCGGCTGCTACGAGTTCTTGACGCGCTCGCGGCCAGAAGTTGAGCGACCATCACCCCAAGTTGCTCGCGCACGAGCTGCTGCAGTTCCGCCTGGCCACCGCGCAGCGCGAACTCCACCCGGCTCATGATGTCGCCGCCGTGGCGGGCCTGGGCGTTGAGCGCGGTCCGCACGCCGAGCACGTTGCCATTCCGCAAATCCAGCAACTGCGCGGCAATCGTGGTCGTGCCCAGATCAATCGCCACGCCCAATCCTTCGCCCGGTGTGAAGGCGAACTCCGTATTGTCGCCCAATACCGACATCTCCCATTGCGCCAGTTCCAGTTCGAGATCGCCGGTCATGGAATGGCGGCACGCCAGACGCCAGCCGGCGTCGCGATCCGCGTTGGTGAGCAGGTTTTTCTCCTCCGGGCCGACCGGCAAATCACCCCGCAGCACTTTCACGCGACAACCCTTGCAGCGGCCGCGGCCGCCACAGGGAAACTCCACGCCTTGCGCGAAGAGGACATCCTGCAGGCGCGTGCCGGCGGGAACGTCCAATCGCAAATCGGCGGGGGAAAGCCGGAGACGGTGCAACGGTGGCGTCATGTTATTACTGTGACAAATAAGTTCTGCAACACGGATGGTAGGGCGCGTCACTCCGTGCGCGTCGTTCGAACGGCTCCGACCCGCGGCGCGCACGGAGTGACGCGCCCTACCTGTCCTTCAAGGACGGATCGAATCTTCTTTGGCGTCATGCCGGCTCGGCCGCGATGAGGCTGTCGCCGCTGGTGAACGCCACGCGCTGGTGCGGCTTCAGCACCAGAAACTCTTTGTCGTCCCATTCGCCGTCCACCAACCGGCGCAGCCAGCCGAGGTCGCCCGGCAAACGTTCATAGGTCCAGCCCTGCTGCTGGGCGATTTCCGCGGCCTTGCGCTCGCGCTCCTCCACCTTGGCCACCGGCGTGGAGATGAACGCCAGCCGTTTGTAGTGCTGGGTGAACTTGGCGTATTCCTCCATCAAGAATTGCGCGGACTCTTCGCCGTAGCGCGCAATCAGTTCTTCCTGGTTCAACGAAAGTCCCTCCCCAGCCGCCAGAGGGCGTAACGTCTGGTCGGCGGGGAGATGTTCAATCCAGCCGCAACTTTGGAAATACGTGCCAGGCTGTTTTTCGAGTTCGGCCAGGTAGCGCTTGCTGCTGCCGAGCAACAGCCCGAGGCAATCGTGCGCGCGCGGAATCACCACCGGCAGGCCGTGCGCCGTCAAGCCTACCAACCCGCGATTGCACAAGCCGTAGCCGAGCGCGACGGCGTCGTAATCCTCCTCCGGCACCGTGTTGATCTCCTCTTGCAGTGCGGCACGGAGTTGCGCGCCCGGCTGCTGGTGCAGCGCAATCTCGATGTAGTGGATTTGCAGGTCCGTCTTCGCTGAGCGGGCGAGGACTTCGAGCTCACGCTCGAACACACGGCAGGCGACCAGCAGCAGGCGTGGGCGGCTCATAACATTTCACGGTCGCGCTTGCTCAGGCAGCAGATTCAGGACGAAATCATAAATGGCCTGGGCGTATTGCAGAGCTTCGTCGAATTCCTCGCGCGTGGGCATCGGTTCGCCCGCGCCGCCAGGATAACGAAACGCGGAAACGTAAGGCGTCAAGACCGCCGCCGGCTTTGCGAGTTCTTGAAAGTCGGGATTCTGTTTCGCGGCCTGATCCACCAAGTCCTCGATGTCGTGCGTTTTGGGGAACGGGGTGTCTTTCGATTGCAGCCAGGCTTTGACCGCTTTCTCGGCGGCTTGCTGGCAATGATAGATGGCCGTATCGAGCACCGGATCAGCCGCTGCCGACAGAATTCGCGCCGCTTGCAAGTCGTGGCTCGCGCGCGTCAGCCAGTCGCGGACAAGTTCCGTCGTGGCCTCATCCATAAAGTTTGCGGCCTTTGGCGAGAACCTGGTGAAAGAGGGAAGCGCGCAGGTGTTTGTAACGATCCACCTGGGCGCGCGTGGGAACGAGCACGTCCTTGGCGAAACCGATCCCGCCCAGACACCGGTGGGCGCGTTGCATTCGTTGGATGCTGCGTTCGCGGCTTTCGGAAACGATGACCATGAGGTCCACGTCACTGTCTTCATCGGGAGTGCCCCAGGCGTGCGAGCCGAATAAAAAAATCTGCTCCGGCTGAAATTCGGCTTTCAACCGCTCGACCGCCTCTTCCAACAAGCCTGACGGGATGGTCTTCACGGCGTAAAGACTAACATCGTGGCGGCGGCTTTGAAAGCGGGAGTTTTTGGGCACCTGTTGAATCGCGCAGGCGGGTTCCACCACTCTCCGGCGCGCGGCGTTCACGCCACTTCGACTTGCGAACGCCGGGAAACCGTTGGAACACTCGCTTGCGCCCCGACTTTTGGACGCTGAAGCGGCGTGAACGCCGCGCGCCCTGCGAAAACACGGCAGGCGACCAGCAGCAGGCGGGGGCGGCTCATACGCGTCGGCTAACGCTCCTCCGGGGCGATGGCTTGTGGCTGGGCCGGGTCGCTTTTCAGTTACGGGCTGACTTTTGGCCTCTCTTTCGTAATCTTCGGTCGTGGACAGCAACCCGCCCGCTCTGCCAAATGCCGAAGCCGCAGTTATTCCGGCGGAAAAAGTCCGGGACTACTTGCTCGATCTCGGCCATCCCGTTGGCGGAGACAAGGCCAGGTTTTTCATCCATTTTGGCTTTCAACGCGCAAGCTGGGAGGAATTGGCCGACGCCCTACGGCGACATGCCCAGGAAAATCCTGTTGTGACGATCACCAAGGACGCTGCCGGGACAAGTTTTGCCATTGAAGGCGCAATCAATACGCCGTCGGGCCGCCTCCCCAGAATCCGCTCGGTCTGGCTGGTGGAAACCGCCGGGCTTGCGCCGCGCTTCATCACGGCCTATCCTCAACGGCATGATCGCTGAATTGGATTGCGTGGCGCTGACCGCAGACCTGCCGGAACACGGGCTGGTGGCCGGTGACGTGGGCGCGGTCGTGCATGTGATCAAGGACGGCAAGGGTTTCATGGTTGAGTTCACCACCTATGATGGCGACACCGTCGCGCTGGCCACGGTTTCCGCAAATCAAATCCGTCCGCTCGCCCGGAATGAAGTCCACCATGCCCGGCGGCTTGAACCGGCAGCGCATTGACCGGCGCGCGGCGTTCACGCCGCTTCGACTTGCGAACGCCGGGAAACCATTGGAATGCTCGATTGCGTCCCGACTTTTGGACGCGGAAGCGGCGTAAACGCCGCGCTCCTTGCGAAAACACAGCAGGCGTGGGCGGCTCAGACGCGGCGGCTAACGCTCCTCCGGGGCGATGGCTTGTGGCTGGGCCGGATCAGTTCCCGCGATTTGTTAATGGCCGCTTGCTCGGTCATGGTCACTAGATATACTTGCCGGCGGTTGGATGATCAATGTTCGCCACAGAAATGAGCCCCTGCGTCCAGCAATGATGAGTTTCGGAGCGGTCGTTTCGATATGCGCACAGCAAATGAGAACCGGTGAGAAGGAGCTGAAAGGTGTCATTGGAAAGTCTTACGAAGACGACTTGCCTGTGATTTGGAGGTTTGTCAACGAAGCCCCGACACCGCAAAAGAGAGAGGCCCTTCCTTGGCTGACCGTGATCTCCTGGAAGTATGATGGCTCCGGAAACAATGGGATGCCGCCAACGGCGCTGAACGAAAGGATGATTGCATTGGAGGATGCCATTGAACATGGGGTCGAGCACAAGGGCTTCTGCGAACACGCGATCAGCAAAACCGGAGCGAATCTGAAGGAGCTTGTTTATTACATTCACGATCGAGAAACCTTCCTGTCGAAGCTCAACGTGGCGCTGAAGTCGCACGAGCGATACCCGATCGAGATTACGTTCTACGAAGATCGCGACTGGAAAGAGCACGAGAACACACGCTCCTTGTTCAGTAAAGGTGAACCACCAAAGGATGGAAAGGACCGAGGCGCGCGTGGGAGGTCCGCCGGCCGTGTGAGGTGATCGCGCCGAGTGCCGTCCGGCGAGTCGCCCGTTCCACCCATTCAGAAGCTCAACAGCAATTGCCAGATGTAGGTGTTGCCCAACGCTTCCACATTGTCCCAGACCCGGCGGACCAAATCCTGATCGCCGGTGATCGGCGGAAGTTCCTTGGCCTTTTCCTCCCACGGGCGACAGATGCCGGGCTTGATTCGCGGCGCGGCGCGATTCGCCATTCCCACAAGGTCAGCCACGTCCGCGCCGTCGCACGGGCGTAGGACAGGCGTCGCGCCTGTCTCTAACTTCAACGCCTCGCTCTTTTCCGAGATGGAGACAGTCGCGACGCCTGTCCTACCGCCGGAATACACGCCATACTCCCTCGTGAAATCCGTCAGCGCGCGCAGGTTCTCGATGCTCGTGTCGTCCTGCATGATCGCGCTGGCGTCCATGATGTAGCCGCCGTCCTTGGCCACGCCGTCAATGACCTTCCGGCAGTGCGCGCGGACTTCGTCGGGTTTGCCGTAGCTGAGCAGCACGTTCGGGATGCCGCCGCTGAGGGCGAATTTGTGGTGCAGCTTTTTGTGCGCGAGGAAAATGTCGCCCTGGTCCACGTGGAAGAGAATGCTCCGCTCCGGCAACGTGGCAAAGTCGTCAAGGTGATGATCCCATTTGCCCTCGGCGTAAAACATCGTCTGATTCCCGTGCTTCCAGAATTCCTCAATGCACGGTCTGAGCGTGGGCCAGTAGTGCGATTGAAACTGTTTCGGGCTGACGAACGGCACGCAGCCGCGATGCATCCAGAAGCCGATGGGCACTTGCTTCGCCGGGTCGGCGGTCGTCAGGCCCGCGTGAACGAGATGCGGCATGAGCGCTTCGCAGGCCTTGAGCACTTTGTCCGGTTGCGTGGCCATGTCCATCGTGAGGCCGATGTAGCCGCGGAGTTTGTCGCCGATGATGTCGAAGGGCGCTTTGAAAATCCCGGCGATGGCGGAAACCGTTCCGCACTCGTCGTGCAACCGCTGGATTTGCGGTCCGAAGGCGGTGAAATAAGCCATCATTGCCATCGAGCTTTTCACGAGCGCGAGGTTGTTGCGATACGTGGCGGGCTGGCCGATGGCCGCAACTTCGGTGGACACGCGCGGCAGCCAGACGTTGTAGAGAAAGCCCGTGGGGTCATCAATCAGCGCGTCATACTCATCCTCGCGCATGAAGGCTTGAGCCTCGGGCGGCTCGATAAAGTTAAACCCCGTCGTGTGGGGGATGCCGATGCCGGGAATGCCGTAGTAACGCAACCCCGCCGCCTGCGCCAGGCCGGTCCAGACATAAACCATGTTGGGAACGATCGCGTCCCAATCGAATTCCTTGGCGCACTTTACCGCCGCCTCGAACGCCAGGTTGTAATCGTGCGCCACTTGCTGGCAGGTCAGGCCGGCGTACTTCGCGGTGAACTCGGCCACGAACGGGCGGATGGGAATCTTGTCCGGCTTCTCGTTGCGCAGCGCCGTGAGGTAGCGTGTGAGTCGCTCCTGATAAAGTTGGTTTGTGTTCATCGGTTTTCTTTCCGTGCGGCTGGAGGTCTTGGCCAGTCCAACATATCCGGACACGCGCCAAACTTAACGCAGAGACGCTGAGAACGCAGAGAAACGCAGGGGTTGGAAATCATGTCAGTGTTCGTTACTTGTCGGCTTTGCCCGCGTCACCTCCGCGCAACTCTGCGGTCTCTGCGCCTCTGCGTTTGAGTCAGCTTCGGTTCTTCTTCCTGCCGTTCCAATTTATGCACAAACCTTTTTCGCCAGTCCCACCGCCCCCGCCGCGCTGTCGCCGAAGCCGTCGGCGCCGATCTCGTCCGCGTATCGCTGCGTGATGGGTGCGCCGCCGATGATTACCTTCACCTGATTGCGAACGCCTGCTTGCTTGAGCGCGTCAATGGTGGTCTTCATCGAGGGCATCGTGGTGGTCAGCAAGGCGGACAACGCGACGATGTTGACGTTCTTTTCCTTCACCGCGGCGACGAACTGCTCAGGCGAAACATTCACGCCCAGATCAATCACCTCGTAGCCGCCGCCTTCGAGCATGGCCGCCACCAGATTCTTGCCGATGTCATGCAGATCGCCCTTCACCGTGCCGACGGCCACACGTCCGACGGGTTGGACGCCGCTGGCGGTGAGCAAGGGCCGGATGAGTTCGAGGGAACCTTTCATCGCACGCGCCGCCAGCAGCAATTCGGGCACGAAGTATTCGTTGCACTCGAATCGCCGGCCCACCTCGCCCATGGCGGGCACCATGTATTCCTGGACGAGCTTGAGCGGCTCAACGCCTGCCGCGAGGGCTTGCTCGGTGACGGACTTGGCGGTTTTGGCGTCCCCGTTGAGGATCGCGTCGTGGAGTTGTTTGAGGTCGGGCATAGGTTTTCGTTTTGTTTGGCGGTCAATTGCTGCTGGTTACAAATCGTAATCTGCCGGCACGAATTTGGTGGTGTCCACGCTGCCCATCATTTCGCCGATGAACTCGGATTCATTTTCAGGGATGGTTTCCACGGTTTTCTCGATGCGGTCAAGCCATGATATTTCGCGGGGATGAATTTTCAGCCGCCCGTGCGTATGCGCTTCGCGCAGCAACCGGACGGCGGTGAGGGCGGCGCGCCGGCCCGCCGCCACGGGCGTGGGGGCGTTGACGATGGCTTGCGCAATGGCAATGGCGCTTTCCGGCTTGAGTACATACGCCTGCGGGTCCAGGGCGGCATCGGAATCCACCAGCCACTTGCGATAGAGCAACGCGGCGTCGCGTCCGTCGGCCAGCGCCTGGTTCATCAGGCGGCAATCATAAATGAGCTGCTCCATGTAGCAGGTCGGTGCCATGCCGCCCAGCAGCTTGATGTTTTGCACGGATTCATTGCTCCACGTGTCGCAGGTGGCGGCGGCGATGTTGCCGAGCGGACTGAGATGGGCGCACGCCGCCGTGCGGCCTTCCATGGCCATCGGAAAACCGGTGATGGCCTTGAGGATCGGATTTTCGTAACCACAATCCTTGCCCGGCCCGACGGCGCCGCACTCGTAACAAACCAGAGTCCGCACCGCCGACACCGCGCGCACCACCGCCGCGAAGACGCGCGGAATCATTTTCTGTTCGGCCATGACCATCGCGGTGTTGCCAAAACCACAGGCGGTGTCGCCGGCGCAATGCACTCCGCGCCGACGCGCGATCTGGTCGAGTTGCGTCCAAAGAAATCGCATGTCCCGCACGCCGAGGACGCACAAAGCGAAGATGGACGCGCGCATGTCTCCCTGCATGAGCGCTTCATCATGGATTTCCTTGCCGCCGACCGATTCGATGCTGAGCAATTCCGCGCCGGCGGCCGCGCAACCATCGAACGTGGCCAGCATCGCCTCATAAAGCGGCCCGCTCCGCATCCGGGGCGGGCGCACCATTTCGCGGGTGTCATTGGGCGTGATGCGCAGAACGGATTTGAGGCCGTGTTTCGCATGGGCGGCTTCCATCGCGTCGAGCAGGATGCGCGTGAGTTCGATGCCCCAAGCCGGATTTTCAGTCATCGGCGGCAGGGTTTCAAACTCGATCACCACTCCCGGCGCTTCCAGTTCCACCGCGCGCTGCAACGCGCCGGTGATGATCTGCCGATACTGGTTGCGCACCTCGGGCATGGTCGTTTCGTCCACGAACATGATCGGCAGGGTGAAGTTCAACTCCGGATAAACCGTCCCGCCGCCGATGACCAAGCCGCGCCGCGTGGTCAACGGCCGGACACAGCGGCCAAAACACAGTTCCGCCGGGTCGGCGATGGCGAGCTTTTGATACTGGTGCATGGCGGTATTGTTGCTCTGGGATAATTCTTCGCTAGGCCGCAATCCCAGTCTCACCACTCCTTGCAGAAAACTGCCTGCCTTTTGGCTTCCTGGGTTTCGCCCTTGCATGAGTATCCGTCGGTTTGTTAAAGATTCGCGTCGGCCACTCTGCCCTGCGGTCATTGTGGCCGGCTTGCAGAAACGATTGGCAGCGGCGTTGGAATAATCCGAGAATTCATCTCACAAACGCGTGCGAATCAATAAACCGCCGCCCCCGATGCTGACTCGACGCCAAATGCTCCGTCGCACCGCCCAAGCCGTCACGGCTTTGGCCATCGGCCCACCTTTCGCCCCATTACTTGCGGCGCCGGAAAAGCGCAGCTTCAAGATCGGTGCCTGCGACTGGTCCCTTGGCAAACTAGCTGATCCCGCGAGTTTTGAAGTCGCCCGGCAGATCGGACTCAATGGCGTCCAGGTCAGCCTTGGCACCGCGGCCGATGACATGAAGCTCCGCAAGCCGGAGGTGCAGCAGCAATTCAAGGATGCGGCCAGGCAGGCCGGAATCCAAATCGCCAGCCTCGCCATTGGGGAGCTGAACAACGTGCCGTACAAGAGCGACCCGCGCCCCGAAGCCTGGGTGAGCGACTCGGTGGATGTGATGCAGGCGCTCGGCGTGAAAATCGTATTGCTCGCGTTCTTTGGCAAAGGCGACCTTGTCGGCGACCAGGCGGGCACGGACGAAGTCATTCGGCGCCTGAAAATAGTCGCGCCCCGAGCCGAGCAGGCCGGGGTGGTTCTGGGCCTCGAATCGTGGCTCAGCGCCGAAGACACATTGCGCATCATGAACCGCGTCGGCTCGCCGGCCGTGAAGATGTACTACGATGTGTGCAATTCGACCGACCGCGGTTACGACATCTGCAAAGAGATTCGTCAACTCGGCAAGGAGCGCATCTGCGAGTTTCACATGAAAGAAAACGGCTGTCTGCTCGGCAAAGGACCGGTGAACTTCGAGAAAGTGCGCGACGCCATCAATGACATCGGCTATGCGGGCTGGATGCAGATCGAAGGCGCGCGGCCGCCGAACGCCGACCTCACGGTCAGTTACACCGCCAACCTGAAATTTCTGCGGGGCTTATTTCCCGCCTGAGCCACCGCGCGATCGTCCAACCTCCCCCATGAACCGCTACGGAGGCGATGGGCAAACTTTTGTTGCAGATGCAACAAAAGTTCGTCATGGCTGGTTCAGGGGTTCACCGCGCGAATCGCTTCGGGGAACTCTCACCCCGCCGGCGTTGCGCTGGTTGAGCGCTTCACGGCCACGACGGATCGTTTCACGTTTTGAGTCCGCGCAGGTCGGCGACGAAAGGTTCCGCTTTCCGCAGCATTTCTTCCCAGGTAACGACGCGATTCTGGTACGCCGCGGTGCGTCCGAGAATGGTGGTCAGATTGCTGCGCACGCTCGGCGCTACGGTGGGATTCGTATAGTCACCTTTGACAACGGCTGCGTGGAATGTGGCGATGTTGGCCTCCGCGCCGGTTGTGTAAAGGTTGCCAGGCTCCGCCGCCATGCTGTACTCCTTGCACTTGATCACCGACTTGCTGAAGTAGTGCAAATCCACCGTGCCTTTGGTGCCATACACCCGACAAACGATGTCATCAAAGCCAAAGCCGACCTGGATGGAACTGAAAGTGGCCAACACCTGGTTGGGAAAATCGAAGATGACCGAGAAGTGATCCCAACAATCCCCGACGAAATCCCGGGCCTTGCCACCGGCGCCATACGCCCGCACCGGCGCGGCGTCGAGGAGACCACAAGCCATGTCCAGTGCGTGAATGTTCTGCTCGGTGATGATGTCCCCCGAGAGCACCCGATCGGTCGGCCACGCGCGCAACCGCAACTCCGCGTTCCGGGGATCGGCACGCCGGGCCTTGTCCACTTCCGTGCCGACCGGCCCCGTCTGGTAAGCCGCCTCCACGGAAACAATCTGGCCGAGCTCACCTTTGTGGATTTGCTGAACTGCATCGTGAAAAATCGGAAGCGTGCGGGCTTGAAAATCCACCAGGAAGCAGAGCTGCTTCGCAGTGGCTTTCCGTCCGCTGGCTTCGACGCTCAGGCAGCCGGGCACGTCCACGGCCACCGGCTTGGCCAGGTAAACATGCTTGCCCGCCTCCACCGCCGCCGCCGCCTGCTCCGGGTGAAAGTAGGGCGGGCTTTCAATGACGACCGCATCCAGCTTCTGTTCCAGCAGCCGCCGGTAACCGGAAAGTCCGGTGAAGCGGCGCGGGGCCGGGACTTCAAACTTCTCGCCCGCCGCGGCCACCTTGTCCGGAAAGTAATCGGCCACGGCCACCACGTTGTAGCCGCCGTGCTTGCGGAACAGTTCGGCGATCCATTGGCCGCGCCCACCGCACCCGATCAGACCGATGTCAATTTTCGGGCCGGCATCCGCGCCGAACACTTGGGCCGGTTGGACGATGGCCAGCGTCAAGGCCGACGCACTGGCGTGAACCAAAAACCGTCGGCGAGTAAGGGGAGTTGATTCCGGGTTGGTGAGTTCGTTGTTCATACGGTGGGTGTGGTTTCTCGTTGTTTGCCATGTCGCTTCCGGTTTTGGGGCATTCCGTGAACGTGCCACATGGCCCGCGTCCTTGCTGTGGCGCAAGGCTTCCGACGACCTGAGCAGCATCAAAAAACCGATTGTGCCTGTCAAGTGCCGCATGATGTTTCGCACGATTACAGCCCTTACGACTGCGTTCTTGAACTGCGGAACGTCAAACCAGCAAGGGCTTATCAGTCGTGCTTGGTTGCCAAACGGCAATGCCACGAATCCCAGCGACTTCGGGTCCGGGAAAACTCCCATAATGTTGGGGTGCGGGACCAAACGGCTTGCAGATTTGCTTGACCCACCGCGTCCGAGATGGTTGAGATAGGCAATCGAAACCCGTCAGTCACCGGGCGCTGGGCTGGCTGCTGTTGGCGCAAACCCCGGTGGACGACGGGCGAACCAGAATTGTTATGAGCGAATTTACTTTCCCGTGCCCGCTGTGCCAGCAAGACATCGTCTGTGACGATCAGTATCATGGCCAACTCCTGCAATGCCCCATTTGTCACGGTCAGATCACGGCTCCCGAGGCGGAAGCCAAACCCGCCGGTCCGCTGGCGATCAAGATGACCGGCGGCCCGAAGCACCCCCCCATCGTCCCGAGATTCCAGAAGCAGGTCGTCGTGGAAAAGAAGTCGGGCATGGGTAAAATAGTCACGGTCACGGCTGGCGTGCTTCTCGTCCTGGTGATTCTTTTTTTCGTGGCCCGGTTCACGGGGCTGGACAGCCACCTGCCCGCATTTCTTGGCGGACGAAGCCCTGCCACCGCCGAAGCCATTGCGGCTGGATCAGCCCCCGGTCAATCGGCGGCGGCCGCATCCCCAGAAGCGCCCCCACCGCCACCGCCGCCGGTCGTCTGGACGACCAACCTGGCCACTGCGGTGATTCCCACCAATGCCGCGTACGGCAAGATTACCACGAACGAATTCAAGTATGACACGGCGCGGGTGGACAACGGCATCCTGGCCTTACGCCAGGGCAAGGATCCGGTGCCGGACATGGAACTGGGAGTATTCTTCGGTTTGAAACCCGGGGAAAGTCTCTCCGGTAAAACGATTGCCGTGGCCCCGGAAGCCCGCGTGGCGCCGCGGGTTTGGAAGAAATGGAAGGTGGCTGGGAAACTGGCACTGCAACAAAAAGTTTATTCGAAGGGCTACGCCATGAAACTTGAGTTCGGCGAGGTGAGTGAAGACAAAGTGCCAGGGAAAATCTACCTTTGTCTCCCGGATGAAGATCAAAGCGTCGTGGCCGGAAGTTTTGTCGCCAGTGTCGGCACCGCGATTGCCGTGCAGCCCGCCGCCCAGACGCCCGCCTCCGCCGCAACGCCGATGAGTGAAGAAATGAGAAAGCGGTACGGAGTGCGCAACCCCGGCCGGCCGTAGAACCGGAGCCGCCGGTGGTTGGGCAGCGACTTTGGCCGCTCCGTCACTCGTAGCGCAACGCCTGGATGGGGTCGAGTTTGGCCGCTTTGAGGGCGGGGAACAAACCGGCGATGACGCCCACCGCCGCGCTGAACGCCACCGCCAAAGCCATGGCCGCAGGCGTGATGACCGGGGTGTTGGCATTGGGGGCGAGGCGGGCCAGCACTTCCACGAAGCCATACGAAGCGACCACGCCCAGGCCCGCCCCGAGCAGCGCGATGACGACGCTCTCGATCAGCACCTGGGTAAAGATGGCCAGACCCGTGGCCCCGACCGCCTTGCAGATGCCGATCTCCCGGATGCGTTCGTTGATGCTGGCCAGCATGATGTTCATGATCCCAATGCCGCCAACCAGCAGGCTGATGGCCGCAATGATGCCGCCGCTCATGCGCGCATTGCGAATCTGCTGATCAATTGTCTCCAACTGATTCTCCTGCGTGCGGAAGTTGAAATCCTCGATGCCGCGGTGCGTCAGCATGAGAACGTTGCGGGCCTGCTGGAGCGCCGGTTCCAACTTGGCGAGATCCATCACCTTGAGATCAATATCTGACAGGCGCGGGTCCGGGATGCCGTCCTTGTCTGCGGCGGTGCGAAAGCGGAGCCAGGCGGTATTGAGCGGCATGTAGATCGTCAGGTTCTTGCGCGCGAAAGCCCAGTTGCCGCCGCGGCCCCAACCTCGCTTACGACTTGGCCCCGCCTGGGGCTCGATGGCGCGCTTCCCGGCCTGTTCGCGCTGCTTCTTCTCCTGCTCGCCTTCGTAGCGCTGGAACAGGCCCACAATCGTGAAAGGCTGGCTGTTGAGGTAGATGATTTCCCCGAGCGGAATGATCTCGCGCCCCACGCGCTCCGGAGCCCCAAACAGTTCGTCGCGAATCCCCGTGCCGATGACGCAAACCGCGTTGGCATTCTCCTCGTCCAGATCGGTAAAAAACCGTCCGTGCTCCAGGGTGTGCAGATTCATTTCCAGCACCGCCGGCAAAACGCCGACACACTCCGACGGCGAACTCATTTTCTCGCCCCGGGTCAGCGTAATTCCACTCACCGACATCTCCGGCGATACCAACCGGAGCAACGGGGCGCTTTTCTTCAGCGACTGCACGTCCAACATCGTGCGTCCGGGGGCCTGGTCGGCGAGATGTTCCTGCTCGGACGGCACCGCCTGTTGTTCGAGCAACACCTTGTCGGCGCCGCCCATCGCGACCATGGTTTCCCGCATCCCGTTTTCCATGCCCTTGATGATCGCCGCCATGCCGACGAGGCTGGCCACGCCCAGGATGATCCCGAGCATCGTTAGCAACGAACGGAATTTGTGGGCCCATACTTCCTTGAAGCCGGCCGCGATGGTGGTGAAGAGGGTCATGTTCAACGGCCTTTCTGGGACGCGCTGGGCAACTGAGCTTGGATAAACAACAAAGAGCCATCATGCGTCGCCTGCTCCCAGTGGTTCAGTTCGCTATTTTTCATTCAATAACTTCAAGAGTGCGTTGAACGTTTCCGTTGAAACGTCTTCCTCAAACAGAATATACCGGCGGTACCAAGAACCGAACCGTAACTCCAAATGGCGCCGAAATCCTGGTTCGGCATCAGTGTCCTCCCTCACGCTCCACGAAACCACATCCTTAAGCTCGTATCGCCGCCGCCAGGGATGGGTAATAAAACCACTGTCGCGGTATTCGATCCGGCAGACTCCGTAATAAAGCCCGACCGTTAACCCGAACAAGCCCACAATCCCTAGTCCAATTGGAAAAGGGTGCGGTCCGCTGCCCTGGATGCCGATGAAGGCGAACACCAAAAAAGGTAGTGCCGCGACAATCGGTGCTATGCATCGAGTTATGCGAGGAACTTTCATCTTCTTGCTCAACTACTCGTAGCGCAACGCCTGGATCGGATTCAGCCGCGCCGCTTTGATCGCCGGGAAAAGTCCCGCCAGAATTCCCACCAAGACGCTGAATCCAAACGCCACCAGCATCGAGGTGACCGTCACGATGGGCGCGTTTTCCGTGGGCGAAAACGAACTGAGCATACGCACCAGCGCAAACGACGTTGCCAATCCCGCCAGGCCCCCGAGCACCGCGATGACCAGGGACTCGACCAGGATCTGGATGAAAATGTCGCTCGTGGCGGCGCCCACGGATTTGCGGATGCCGATTTCACGCACGCGCTCGGAAATGCTGGCGAGCATGATGTTCATGATGCCAATCCCGCCGACGAGGAGGCTGATCCCCGCAATGAGTCCGCCGCTCAGCCGCGCGTCCCGGATGAAGTTATTGATGTTTTCCGCCCACTCCTCCTGCGTGCGAAACGTGAAATCCTCGATGCCGCGATGTGTGCTCATGAGGACATTGCGAATCTGTTGCAACGCCTCCGGCAGGGTGTCCACGCTCGCGATGCGCAATTCGAGATTGGACAAGCGCGGATCCCCCGTGGCCCCGCCCGCGCCGCCGGCGGATTGAAAGCCGCCGCCGAAGCCCGTCAAGGTGATTCCCGTGCGAAATTTCATCCACATGGTGTTCAACGGAATGTAAATGGTGGCGTTCTTGAGGTAGAAAACAAAGTTGCCGCGCCGCCGGCCGCCGCGGCCTTGACCCCGGTCGCGCGCGACGACTTCTTTGAACTGCGGCTTTTGGGCTTCGAGTTTGGCGAATTCGCGCGCCTTGCGTTCCTGTTCGCTCTCGTAATGCTGGAACATGCCGATGATGGTGAACGGCACGCCATTGATGTAGATTGTTTCGCCGACGGGGATGATCTCTCGCCCCACCTGCTCGGGCGTGCCCCATAACTCGTTGCGCGTCTCCGTGCCAATGACGCAGACGTTGCGGGCCATTTCGTCGTCAATTTCGTTGAACATCCGGCCATGTTCGATGACGTGCTCGCTCATCTCCAACGCCACCGGCCATACACCCATCAGCATCCAGGGACGGAAGCTCTTGCCGTGGGCGGAAACCGTGGCCGACAAACGCATCTCTGGGGAAAGCCTCGTGACCAGTGGCGCATTTCCTTCCAGCGCCCGGACATCGTTGATGGTGATGCCCACTGCCTGGTCGGTCAGGTGGCGCTGGTCAATCGGTATGTCCTGCGGCTCGATCCGCACCTTTTCCAATCCCCCGATGGCAACGAGCGCTTCCTTGGCGCCCTTCTCCATGCCGGAAACGAGCGCCGACATTGCGACCAGGCTCGAGACGCCGAGGATGATGCCCAGCATGGTGAGCAACGAACGGAATTTGTGGGCCCAAATCTCCCGCACCCCGGCGACGACGGTGGTATTGAACTGCGCGGATGAATGACGGATCGCTCCGGTGGACTTTTTCATGCCGCGGCTCCGGCCGGCGCGCCGCCGGTTTGCGCTGTCCGGTCCAGGCCCGCCAGGGTTAAATCAATTTTCCCGGCGATTTTGCCGTCGCGAATTTCAATGCGTCGGGGCGTGACGGCGGCAATTTCGGGATCGTGCGTTACCAGCACAATGGTGCGGCCCTCGGTGCTGAGCTTGCGAAACAAACTCAGGATGGCCTCGCCCGTGTGGGAATCGAGGTTGCCGGTGGGTTCATCCGCAAAGATAATTTTCGGGCTGTTGACCAAGGCCCGTGCGATGGCGGCGCGTTGCTGTTGTCCGCCGGAAAGCTGGCTGGGCCGGTGCTTGGCGCGGTTGGCCATGCCCACCGCTTCCAGCGCGGCCATGGACCGGTCGCGGCGTTCCTTGCCCGAAACGCCGCTGTAAATCATCGGCAGCTCGACATTTTGCAATACGGTGAGTTTCGGCAGCAGATTGAAGAACTGGAACACGAACCCGATTTTCTGGTTCCGGATGGCCGCCAGTTGACGCGAGGAGGCGCCATGAATCATCACCCCATCGAGCCGGATCGTGCCCTTGGTGGGCGAGTCGAGACAGCCCAAGATGTGCATCAGCGTGGACTTGCCGCTGCCCGACGGGCCGATGATGGAAATGAACTCGCCCTCGGCAATATCGGTCGTCACATCATCCAGCGCGCGAATTTCCTCATCGCCGAGGCGGTAAATCTTGCTGACGTTGCGGAGTTCGACCAAGGCCATGATGTAATTGTGTTCGAAGGCTTAAATCATCGGGCTTGGCGGGAACTGCCAGTTTCAGCCCGCGGCGCCGGCGGCTTGGCGGTGCGCGTGGCGTTCGATACGGATCCGCTGTTGGCAGACGCTCCCGCCGGTTTGGCGCTCGGGGTAACGCCGTCCCCTCCTCCGGGCCGCGGCCCGGCGAGTTGCTTCGCCTTCTTTTCGCGTTCTTCCTTCGGCAGTTCGAGCGCCACAACCTCACCGGCGGAAAGGCCCTCCTGGATTTCCGCGAAGAAAAAGTCGGAGACGCCGACCTTGACGTTGCGCTTTTCCGACGCCTCGCCCTGCACCACGTAAACAAAGCGCTCGTATTGACCGGTTTCCTGATTCTTCTCGGTGAACACGGCGGCCAGCGGCACCGCCGTCACGTTCTCCGCGGAGGCGACGGGAATCTTGATGTTGGCCGTCATCCCCGGCCGCACCCGCGGGTCCACGTTCTTGAGGGCGATGCGCGCCGCAAAACCTTTGATGTTGTTCTTGATCGTCGCTTGCGGCGCGATGCGTTCCACGATGCCCGTCACCTTGAGGCCGGCCACCGCTTCCACCGCGATTTCCACCGTCTGCTCCACTTTGAGGCGCGGAACATCGGCCTGGTTCACATGGGCATTGATCACCATCGAGTTCAAGTCGGCAATGGTCAGTACTTCCGTGCCGCTGTTAAACCCGCCCGACCCCGAAACCGCCTGCCCCGTCGAAACCGGGCGGGTCAGGATGGTGCAATCAAACGGGGCGCGGACTTCGGTTCTGGTCAACCGTTCGTCGGTGATGGCCATGTCTTTCTGCGACCGGTCCAGGGAATTCTTGGCCAGTTCGAAGGTGGTCTTGGTATCGTCGTGCAACTCCTGGGAAATGAGTTTTTCCGCCAACAACTCCCGGGCCCGCTTGAAGTCCCGCTCGGCTTTTTCGAGCGACAGCCGGGCCCGCTCGATATCCGTGAGGTTCGAGGCGCGTTGCTGTTGCAGTTCCTTGTCGTCGAGCTTGAACAAAAGGTCGCCCTTCTTCACGCGGTCGCCGATGTCCACCGGAAGTTGTTCAATTTTCCCGTTGATCTCGGGCCGCACCGAAACCTGCTCGGCGGGCCCGATCTCGCCCGCGGCGTTCACGGCAAAGCTGATGTTGGTTTGAATGACTTCGGCCGTGGTCGGGCGCGCCGACGAACCGGTCGTCGTCCCGCCTTTCGGCAAATTGTTCCGCAGCAAGTAGGCCGCGCCCCCCAGACTCAAAATAATAATAACCGCGATGGTTTTTTTCATTATATTCCAGACTACTACCCCAGAGAGGCTATTCACCTTGCCCGCCGTGTGCAAACGCAATTCCCCCGCGGCCCGGCTAAAGCCTGCATCCGGCAACTGCCCCCGCGGGTTCAGTTTGCGGAGTAATCGGAACGCTGCGTTCACGCGCCAGCCGCCTGGTTGGCCCAGTGGCTGCCGCCTCAAGGCGGCGTTCCGGTGCCAGGGTCAAGCGGCGGCCACCGGCAAGTGGCATCGTGGAATTTGCTTAACCGCCGCGCGGCCCGGGATTACCTTTCGCCGGCATGAAAATGTTCTTCACCCTTGCCGGAATGCTGGTGATGTCGCTCGCCGCGCCCGCCGCGAACCCGCCCAACATTGTATTCATTCTCGCCGATGACCTTGGCTACACCGATGTGGCGTGTTACGGCAGCAAGTTTTACGAGACGCCGAATCTTGATCGGCTGGCCGGGCAGGGGATGCGGTTCACGGACGGCTACGCCTGCGGGCCGAATTGTCAGCCCACGCGCGCCGCGCTGATGAGCGGGCAATACATGCCGCGCACGGGGATTTACACCGTGGGCGGCATTGAGCGGTTCAACTGGCAGAGCCGTCCGTTGCGCCCGGTGGACAACGTCACCAAGCTGCCGCTGGAGAAAATCACCCTCGCGCAGGCGCTCAAGCAAGCCGGCTACGCGACGGGCATGTTTGGCAAATGGCATTTGGGAAACGACGGCCTGCATCATCCCGGCAAACGCGGCTTCGATGAAGCGATCGAAAGTTCCGGGCTGCATTTCGATTTCCAGACCGACCCGCCGGTGCAATACCCGACCGGCCAGTATCTCGCGGATTTTCTCACGGATCAGGCCGTGGGTTTCATCCGGCGGCACAAGGGCGAACCGTTCTTCCTCTACCTGCCGCACTTCGGCGTCCACTCGCCGCACCAGGCGAAGCCGGAGTTGATCGCGAAGTTCAAAGCTAAAAAGCCCGCCGGTGGGCATCACGATCCGGCCTATGCCGCGATGATTTACAGCGTGGATGAAAGCGTCGGTCGCATCCTGGCTTTGTTGGACGAATTAAAGCTGGCGGACAACACGCTGGTGATTTTCACCAGCGACAACGGCGGCGTGGGCGGTTACGAGCGCGCGGGCATCAAGCAGGCGAATGGCATTACGGACAACGCGCCCTTGCGCGGCGGCAAGGGCATGCTTTACGAAGGCGGCATCCGGGTGCCGTACATTTTCCGTTGGCCCGGTAAAATTGCAAAGGGCGCGGTCTGCGATCAGCCGATCAACAGCGTGGACCTTTACCCGACGTTGCTCGAAATTGCCGGAGCTGGGCGGCCTGCCAACTATCCGCTCGACGGCGCCAGTTATGCCAAGCGGTTGACGGACGGCGGCGCGGACCAGTCGCCGCGGGCCCCGATTTACTGGCATTTCCCCGGCTATCTGGGCGCGGGCGCAAACACATGGCGCACGACGCCGGTGGGTGCGATTCGCTGGGGCGACTGGAAGCTGCTGGAGTTCTTCGAGGACAACCGCGTCGAGCTTTACAACCTGCGCGACGATCTGGGCGAGACAACAAACCTCGCCGCCACCAACCCGGCCAAGGCGAAGGAACTGCACGAAAAACTCGTCGCCTGGCGCGCGGAAGTTCACGCGCCGATGCCAACGAAAAACGTGGAAGTGGTTAAACCAACTGCCCGCGGCAAACGAACGCAGACTCCGAACCCGGGGGAATAAACTCACGCAGGTAGCGGCGGGCGCCCTCGCCTGCCGTAGAGCCGTCGCGTCCCGCCCGGCGAAAAAAACACCCGCCTGCCGGTGGTCGTTGAAGATTTCAGGGGCACAGACCGCGCGCGCGCTCCTGCCGGGTGGCAGGATGCCACCCTCTACGGCAGGCGGGACGCCCGCCGCTACGAGTTTTCAAACCGGCTCGTCAGACCGGCAGACCGAACCAACTGCCGATGACTCGCCAGGAAGTGTCGGTCACGTAACGGAGCGGGCCGGTCACGAAGGGCAGTTGGATCGCAATGATCACCGCGATGAAGCCGTAGCGGGCGAACTGGTAGTAGGTTTCATAGCTCATCCCAATCAGACTCCGCAGGACTTGCGAACCGTCCAACGGCGGAATGGGGATGAGATTGAAAAAGCACAACATCAGACTCAGGCGGGCGGTTTGGGCCAGGAGCACGGCGGTGCTTTCCGATCCCGCCATGAGAGCGACGCGCGCCAGGCCCATGAACACCACCGCGAGCAACAAATTCATCCACGGCCCGGCCAGCGAGATCAGGATGTCGTCCACGCGGGGATTGCGCAGGTTGTTGGGATTGACCGGCACCGGTTTGGCCCAGCCGACCAGGAAGCGTCCGATGCCGGGCGAAAGGAAAATCATTAGCAGCGGCATGACCACCGTCCCAATCGGGTCAATGTGAACCAGCGGATTCAGCGAGGAACGGCCCTGATCCTTGGCCGTGTCGTCCCCGCACTTCGAGGCCATCCACGCGTGTCCAAACTCATGGAACGTCAGCAGCACGACCAGGCCGATATAGTAGATCAATCCGTCAATGAGAACACTTGAATCCATGTGCGCCGAAGCTATCGGCTGACGGCGGCGGAGTCGAGCGCGGACGTGAGCGGCAGGCAGAAATGGACGGCGGGAAGCCGGGTCGGGTTCCGCAAAATCGCCGGACCGCGCTGCGTTTTTGCGTGACGTTCCGGGCCGGCGGGTGTCGAATCTGGGTCGGACAGGTACAAACGCCGACCGCGCAACCGAAAGCCGGCGCCGGGGTTTAATCCGCTGACCGGTGGGGTGGGGTTCAAGAATGAACATCGGTCCCGGCGTACCAGTCCATTATCGGAATGTTCCCATTGGCAAAAATGTTTGCGCGACACGGGCGGTTGGCGGGGCTGTGGTTGCTGCTCGCGTTGACCGGTTGCACGGCGAACTATTATCGCAAGTCCGCCGACCGCGACGCTTACCGTGTCATCCAGCAGAAGTCGCCGCGGGTGCCGAACATGGAGTCGAACTTCACGATCGCGCGCACGAATCAACTCTCGCTCGATGGCGTGCCTCTCTCGACCAACGTGCCGGACTTTCTCGGGCCGGACGGCGAGCGGGAGCGTGGCGCGCGGATTTTGCGGTTGGAGGACGCGCTCGACATCGCGGTGAAATACAGCCGCGCCTACCAGTCCCGCAAAGAACAGCTTTATCTCTCGGCGCTCTCGCTCACCAGCGCGCGGCATGCGTTCACGCCCATCTTCAGCGGCGCGGCCTCCGCCGGCTTTGCCGGCGAGTCAAAGGAGATCACCGTGACGAACATCACGCCCACCGCCACGAATACCAGCATCGCTTTTGTCGAGGAAGACCAGTTGACCGGCAGCACGAGCCTCAGCGCCGAATGGCTCATCCGCGGGGTGGGCAAACTCACCACGGCGTTCACGGCGGACTTTTTGCGTTACGTCAGCGGCGATCCCCGCCCGGCGAATTCCGCCCGGCTCACCGCCTCGTTCGTCAGCCCGCTGTTGCGCGACGCCGGCTACAAATCACAGGTGGAGGCGCTCACGCAGGCCGAACGGAAGCTGCTTTATGACCTGCGCGATTTTACGCGCTACCGGCGCGACTTCAGCGTGCAGATTGCCACCGCCTATTATGGTGTGCTGGGCGGCCGCGATGCCGTGCGCAACAATTACCTGAACCTGCAAAGCTCGAAGAAGACCGCCGAGCAGACCCGTGCCCTGGCGGCCGAAGGGCGCCGGACCCAGGCGGATCTCGGTCGTCTGGCGCAGCAGGAGTTGTCCGCCGAAAGCGCCTGGATCAACGCCATCCGCAGCTACAAGCAGGCGCTTGATAATTTCAAACTGCAGCTCGGCCTGACCATCAACGAACGCATCATCCTCGCCGACGCCGAACTTGAAGCCCTGCAAATTCGCCACCCGGAGATCGCGGTCGAAGATTCGATCAAGGTTGCGCTCGCCGCGCGGCTGGATTACCTGACGTCGAAAGACCAGTTGGTGGACTCCGATCGGAGGCTGAAGCTCAGCGTGGACCGGCTAAAACCAAGCCTCAATTTCAGCTCCACGGTAACGCTGTCGCCGGATTCGGCGAAAGCCAGCGGCTTTGCGCTGCCCGAGTTCAATCGCTACAGCTACGACGCCGGGCTGAGTCTGGATCCGGGCTTGGACAAGACGGCGGATCGTTTTGCGTATCGCAGCGCGTTGATCAGCCGCGACAGCGCGGCGCGGGCCGTGGAGCAACAGGAGGACGAAATCAAATTGCAGGTGCGCGACAGTTGGCGCACGCTGGATTCGGCCAAACGTAATTTCGAGATCAGCGAGATCGGCGTGAAGCTCGCCGACCGCCGCGTGGAGGAGCAGACATTGCTCGCCGAACTCGGCCGGTCAAAGGCACAGGACCAGGTGGACGCGCAGAACGCGCTGGTGGATTCCAAGAACCAGCGCACGCAGGCGCTCGTCGCCCACACCATCGCCCGCCTGCAGTTCTGGAACAACATGGGTATCCTTTACATCAAAGACCGTGGTCAATGGGAGGAAATCAAAGATGCGAAAGCTCAATAACGCGATAACCTTTGTCCGCCGACAGCCGCGCTGGCGATTGGTGGTGGCGGTGCTGGTGGTGGCCATCCTCGGCGGGTGGTGGTGGAAAAGTGGCGGCAAATCCACCGCCAAAACGCTGACGTTCGCCGCGCGGCGCGGGCCGCTGGAGATCACGGTGCTCGAAGGCGGCAGCTTGCAGGCGCTCGAATCGCAGGAAATCAAATGCGAAGTCCGCGTGGGTTATCAGGGAACGAAGATTTTAAGGATCGTCGAGGAAGGCTATCTCGTCTCGGAAGAGGATGTGAAGACGAACAAGGTGCTGGTGGAACTGGACTCCTCGGAATTGGAAAAGCAAACCGTCCAGCAGGAGATCCAATACCAATCCGCGCTCGCGAGCCTCACCGACGCCCAACAGAATTATGAAATCCAGGTGAATCAAAACCAGAGCGACATCAAAGGCGCGGAACAGAAAGTCCGGTTCGCGCGAATGGATTTCGACAAGTTTCTCGGCGACTCCGTCACCGAAGAGTTGGTGAAGGAACTGGGCCTGGACAAATTGATCGCTGAAGCCAGCACGAACGACGTCACCGCCAGCTTCGCGCCGGACAAATCAGGGGGTGATTCGTCCAAGAAAGCAGCGACAAATGCGCCGCCAAGCAACACTCCACGCCCGACCAGGGTGATCGTCCCACCCACGGGGGGCGCTTCCGCCACCCCGGTCGTGGTGAAGGAGCCGGGTGATGTTCCGCCGCCGGCCGGCCCACGCTCGCCAGTTGCCCCGCGCCCGCCCGCCGGCGATGCCGCCGGGCCGGTGAGCCTGCCGACCTTTGAATTGCCCTCCACGGCGGCGATTGATTTCGAGAAGTATGCGCACCTGGACGTGTTGGGCGACGGCGAGGCGAAGCAGAAATTGCGCAAGTTCGACGATGATCTTCAGGTGGCGCAAAAGGAACTGGGTCAGGCCAAAGTTACGCTCGAAGGCACGCAACGGTTGTTCGAGAAAGGCTTCGTCACCAAGAACGATTTGCAGCGGGACGAAATCGCGCACGATAACAGCCGGCTCAAAGTACAAACGGCCGGCACGGCGCGCGATTTGTTTTTGAAATACGATTTCCCGAAATCCGCCGAGGAATCGCTGTCGAAGTATCTCGACACCGTGCGCGAACTGGACAAAACGCGGCGGCTGGCAATCTCGAAACTCGCCCAGGCCGACGCGCGCCTGAAATCCGGCCAGGGCCAGTACGAAGTGCAATCCCGCCAGCGCAAGGACCTCCAGGAACAGCGTGATAAATGCATCATCCGCGCGAAGAAGAGCGGGCTGGTCGTCTATGGCAGCGGGCGGGACGAATACTACGGCAACCAGGAACCCATGCGCGAGGGCGCAACCGTCCGCGAGCGTCAGGCCATCATCACGATCCCCGACCTGACCCGCATGTCCGTGAATGTGAAAATCCACGAGAGTTACATCAAGAAGGTGAAAAAGGGATTGAAGGCGCGCATCACCGTGGATGCTTTCCCGGACGAGACGCTCACCGGCGAAATCACCAAGGTGGGCGTGCTGCCGGATTCACAGAACCGCTGGATGAGTCCCGACCTCAAGGTATATCTCACCACGATCACCATTGACGGCACGCACGACTGGGTCAAACCCGGCATGAGCGCCAAAGTGGAAATCATGGTCAACAAACTGGACGACGTCGTTTATATCCCGCTCCAAGCGGTATCGCCGGACAACGGCAAACAAATCTGTTATGTGGCCGGCGGCTTCAAGCCGGAGCGGCGGGAGGTGGAGGTCGGTGAGTTCACCGACGAATTCATCCAGGTGAAGAGTGGACTGAAAGAAGGCGAACGGGTCCTCCTGCGGCTGCCGGACGGCGTCGAAGCCAATCGCAACGGCAAGGAAACCAAACCGGCGGAGAACCGAAACGAAAAACCGGCGGTCCCCAGCGCCCCCGCCGCCGCCCCGGCGAGTGCCGCCAAAACCTGAATCGTCATTCGCCCTTAACCCATGCCCGCGCCGATTGTTCATTTCGAGAATGTCCGCAAGACCTACCAAATGGGGCTGGTCACGGTCGAAGCGTTGCGCGGCGTGACATTTGAAATTCACGCGGGCGATTACATCAGCATCATGGGGCCGTCCGGCTGCGGCAAATCCACCCTGCTCAATTTGCTCGGCTGCCTCGACCGACCGACCTCCGGCCAATACCGGCTCGGCGGCGAAGACGTTTCGCAGATGAACGACGATGCCCTCTCCGCCGTGCGCGGTGCGCGGCTGGGTTTCGTGTTTCAATCCTACAATCTCATCCAGCAACTCACCGTGGTGGAGAATATCGAGATCCCGCTCTACTATCAGGACCGCCCCGAGGAACAAAGCCGCGAAATGGCCCGCCGCATGGCCGCGCGCGTGGGCCTGGAAGACCGGCTCGAACATAAACCCTTCGAGCTTTCGGGCGGCCAGCAGCAACGCGTCGCCATCGCCCGCGCCTTGGTCAACGAACCGCTCGTGATCCTCGCCGATGAACCGACCGGCAATCTCGATTCCACTTCCGGCACGGAAGTCCTGAAGCTTTTCGACGAGTTGCACGACCAGGGCAAGACGCTCATCCTCGTCACGCATGACCCGGGCGTGGGCCAGCGCGCCCGCCGCACCATCCGTCTCCGCGACGGCGAGATTGAAAGCGATGTCCGCAGATGATCACCCCGCGAATCACGCGAAGCACACGAATACAAAATGAACTCGAAACTGATCTATCCGGAGGAGAGCTACGCGATTATTGGTGCGTGCTTTAATGTGTATAACGACAAAGGCTGCGGATTTCTGGAAGGAGTATTTCAAGAGTGTCTGGAGATTGAATTCGAGCATCTGCAGATTCCGTTCATCGCCCAAAAGGAGTTCCGTTTGACTTATCGCGGTCGAACATTGCGACAGACGTTCAAAGCGGATTTCGTCTGCAACGACAAAATTATTCTGGAGATCAAGGCGGTATCTACTTTGATTGATGAACATCGGGCGCAACTTCTCAATTACCTTAATGCCACGGGGTGTCAGCTTGGGATGTTGGTTAACTTCGGTCACTACCCGCGCTTGGAATACGAACGACTGGTGCTCACCGACCGGACACAGCGTCCGTGCTTGAGCCGTCTGACAACGGGCAACCAGTGGCAACCAATGGATTGGAAGTGACATCCGCGTTCATCAGCGTTATTCGCGGGGTAACCGGCCCCCGGCTCAAACGCGCCGTGCGGCTCGGCGTAAGAAGCCTTTGGCTGCATCGCCTGCGGTCGTTGCTGACGATGCTGGGCATTGTGTTCGGCGTTTGCTCGGTGATCGCCATGCTGGCCATCGGCGAAGGCGCGAGCTTCGAGGCCCAGGAACAAATCAAAAATCTCGGCAGCCAGAACATCATCCTGCGCAGCGTCAAACCGCCCGAGGAACAAAAAGTGTCCGACAAGGGCAGCCAGAGTTACGTCCTGCAATACGGCATCACCTACCCCGACGTGAAACGCATCCGCGCCACGATTCCCGGCGTCACCGTCGTCCTGCCTGCGCGCAACATCCGCGAATACGTCTGGAACATCAGCCGCCGTGTGGATTGCGAATTGATCGGCACCGTGCCGTGGTACCCGGAGATGCGCAATCAGCACGTCATTAGCGGACGGTTTTTCACCGACAACGACATGGACGCCCGCACCAGCGTCTGCGTGCTCGGCGCGGAAATGGTTCCGGCGTTGTTCCCCATCGAATCGCCGCTCGGCAAGCACGTCCGCGCCGGCGGAAATTATTACCAGGTCATCGGCATCATGGAGCCGCGGGCAACGGCGGCGAGCAGCGACGGCAGCCCGGACGCCAGCAAACCCGCCACGCATCGCATGTTCATCCCGCTCGAAACCGCCCGGCTGCGCTACGGCGACGTGTTGATGCGCCGCCGCGCCGGCAGCTTTGAAGCCGAGCGCGTCCAGCTTCACGAAATCACCGTCAAGGTCGAATCGCTGGAAGCCGTGACCGGGGTGGCCGATGCCATGAAGACACTGATGGAACGGAACCATAAAAAGAAGGACTACGAACTGGTCGTGCCGCTCGAACTGCTCAAACGCGCCGAGCGCACCAAACAAATCTTCAACATTGTCCTCGGCTCCATCGCCGCGATTTCCCTGCTCGTCGGCGGCATCGGCATCATGAACATCATGCTGGCCAGTGTGACCGAGCGGACGCGCGAAATCGGCATCCGCCGCGCGCTGGGCGCCCGGCGGCGCGACATCATCGTCCAGTTCCTCGTCGAAACCGTAATCTTGTCCGGGGCCGGCGGGGTCCTTGGGGTGTTACTCGGCGTCATTATTCCGTTTGTCGTCAGTTACGCGGCCGGAATGAAAACCATCATCACGTTCTGGTCGCCGGTGCTGGCCTTCGGCATTTCCGCGCTCGTCGGTGTCGTATTCGGCATCTACCCCGCCATCCGCGCGGCCCAAATGGATCCCGTGGAAGCGCTGCGGCACGAATAATTGCAAGCTTCTCGCCGGGCGAAACCGCATTGACTAAGCCGCCACCGGTGAGCAGATTCCCCGCACCATTATGAAAGCCTCGGCGCTGTTGAAATCGGAAGTTCCCGTCTCGTTGTTCCGCCCTCCGCCCTCCGCCCTCCGCCCTCCCGTCGTTCCGACGGTGGACCAGATCATGGTTGAAGAGCGCGCCGCGTCGTTCACCAAACGCAGCCTCAAGACCAGCGCCAAGCTCGCCGGCCTCAAAATGGCCGTGAGCATGTGCGACCTCACCACTCTCGAAGGCAAGGACACGCCCGGCAAAGTCGCCTATCTCTGCCGCAAGGCGCTCCAGCCCATCGAAGCCAAATACGACGTGCCGTCCTGCGCCGCCGTGTGCGTTTATCCAAACATGGTTCGCTACGCGCGGAAATTTCTCGGCGACAATTCGCCCGTGAAGATCGCCGCCGTCGCCACCGGCTTTCCGAGCGGACAGTTTCCCTTGCCCACCAAACTCAGTGAAGTTCGCCGCGCCGTGGCCGATGGCGCGGATGAAATTGACATGGTCATTGACCGCTGCGCCTTCCTCGCCGGCGACCACGCGAAAGTCTTCGACGAAATCGCCGCCACGAAGGAAGCCTGCGGCTCGGCGCATCTGAAGGTGATTCTCGAAACCGGCGAGCTTGTCACCTACGACAACGTCCGGCTCGCCAGCGAAATCGCCATGCAGGCCGGC
Organism: uncultured Bifidobacterium sp.; assembly: GCA_964355895.1. Lineage (GTDB taxonomy): Bacteria > Verrucomicrobiota > Verrucomicrobiia > Limisphaerales > JADLHS01 > JADLHS01. Next base: position 32,736 of record CAYHFK010000003.1, read on the forward strand.
GGCGATTTCATCAAGACCAGCACCGGCAAAGTTTCGCCCGCCGCCACGCTGCCCGTCACGCTCGTGATGTTGGAAGCCATCCGCGACTACTTCTTCGCCACCGGTATCCGCATCGGCATGAAGCCCGCCGGCGGCCTCCGCACGTCCAAGCAGGCGCTCGCTTATCTCGTGATGGTCAAGGAAACCCTCGGCGACGACTGGCTCACGCCCGCCCGGTTCCGCTTCGGCGCGAGCACGCTCGTCAACGACGTGCTCATGCAGATCGTCAAGCAGGCGGATGGCAATTATCAAGGCCCGGATTACTTCTCGCTGCCGTGAAACAACACCCTCTCCGCCTCGAACGGGGAGAGGGACGGGGGTGAGGTGTCGAATTCAACGCCAAGCCGCCAAGCCGCAAAGGTCGCCAAGATTCTTAATCGCTGATTAGCGCTGAGGCACACCGATTCAAAGGGCTGAAATCCCGGAATATGACAGCCCGGGGCAACGCCCCGGGTTCACGTCCCACAAACCATTCAAGCCCTGTAAGGGCGGCAGCATCTTCAATCGTAGCCCAACGCCCGCCGAATCCGGCGCCGCACCCGGGTTTGATTCTTCCTCGCCAGCTCGCACTCCCAGATCCGCACCACGCGCCAACCCGCCCGCCGCAAGGCGCGGTTCACCAACCAATCCCGCTGCTGGTTCCCGGTCAGCTTGCGTTGCCAGAAAGCGCGATTGTTCTTCGGCTGGGTCGCGTGTTTGGGGCAGCCGTGCCAGAAACAGCCGTCCACGAAAAGTGCGAGCCGCGCCTGCCTGAAAACGAAATCCACTTTCACCCGTAGCAGCCGAGGCGACGAGGCTCTGACTGATTTTTGGATGGATGATTGAGCCTCCTTACGTCGGCTGCTACGAACGGTGAGAGCTTTTTGCCTCCTCCATCCCGTGATGTGATGCCGCCGCAACAGTTTCGCCAGTGCCAGTTCCGTGGCCTTGTTTCCGCGCCCGCGAATCCGCGACATCACCTCCGAGCGCTTCGCCTTGGCAAAAACGTCAGCTATTTGAATTCAACCACGGATGGACCCGGAGGAACCCGGATTCATAAACCACGAATGCTATGAAAGGACGCAAAGCGATTCGGAACCTCCCGCGTCACCACTGTCGCAGGCGGTAAAAGCCGGAAGCGTCAGCGGTCCAGTCGCCCCCGTCTTCGAAGGTCAAATCCGGCAGGATGGGGCTGCACGGCGACCACGGCCCGGAGAGGCTGGGGGCGTGTTCCAGTTGAAACACGTCGCCGTCGCCGTCCCAGTCAACGCCGACCGACCCGACCGACCGTCGCAGCTTCACGATGTGCGGTGCCGGCGCCGGCGGCTTGGTGTCCGTGACGACAAACAATGCGTCCAGACCGTAATCCGGCGCGGGATCCGCCGGCGCGAACGCCGCCACCAGTTGCCCGTTGCTGAAGACCCGGTGACCAAAACTGCTCAACAGGTCGCCGGCCTGCACCGTTCCCAGCCCGTTGTCGGTGAAACCTTCCTCGACCGAGAACCAGATTTCACCGCCGGGCAGGATCTGCAACGCATCCAGACCAAAATCCCGGTTCGTGACTGCCGGGTGGAA
>CAYHFK010000003.1:34428-37390 GCA_964355895.1 uncultured Bifidobacterium sp.
AGATCGGACACGCCCGGCATGATGCCGAGCCACCCCGTCAATTCGTGGTTGCGCTTCACCACCCGGCCCCGGTTCGAAATCAGATCGCCCGGGCTGATCACCTTGGTCGGGCTGGGTCGGTTGGTGGAGGTCAGGGCTTTGCTGGTGGAAAACCAGACCTCGCGCAGCGGGGCCGCGAACAGATTCAGGGAAAACGTCTGGAGCCACGTGCCGTTCGTCTGCGTCAGATTGATCTGGATCAACGGAAACGGCTTGGCCACCACCACGGTGTCATTCGTGAAAAAGGCCGGCTGGTTCGTGAAGTCGTCCTTGACCTGCAGCGCCAGGTCCATGTCCTGCACCAGCGCGAACTCCTCGAAACGCACGTACGTCCCGCCCCCCGTGAGGCGCACCTCGCCCGCCCAACCGGGGCTTGTCGTGAAATCCACATTCCGCACGGCATACTTGAGTTGGGGCGGCGTATTCTGAACCAGGACCAGATCGAACGTGCCGCGCAACGGCTGCAGGATGGTAGGCCGGCCGCAGATCAGGCAGTCATCCACGAAATAACTCCCGTCCAGCAGCGTATAGCTGACCACCGGCAACTGATTCGCAGGTTGCGGTTGTGCCTGCGCGACGGCGATGCACGCCCATGCCAGCGAACTCCAGAACCATATCGAGCAATGTTTCATGGCCGGAAAGCCATACTCACCCTGCCGCAGAGCCGGCGACATTTCAAGCCCGGCAATCGAAAACCAGATTTAACCGCGCATTACGCAGATGAACGCGGATTTATTTGCCGCGAAAGAACACAGAGCCCGCATAATCGCTTCTCCCTCTTCGCCTCGACCGGGGAGAGTCCGACGCTACCTTCGCCCATCGGATTTCCCTTCTCCGCATCGGATGGGGAGACTTGAACCGCTTGGGAAGCGGTGAAAGGAATTTGCGGAGCAAAGGCCCGTGAGGGCCGAGTGAGCGGGCGCGAAAGAGTCCATGTGGCCGCAGGTCGGATGAGGTGTTTCCGGGGAGTGGAGAGGGGGCTGGGGGTGAGGGCATTGGGTGAGGTGTCGCTTCATTGTTCCTACGTCGCCTCGCCGTAATCTGCCGCCAGAGCCAGCCGCCGTTCCATTTCATCCGGATCGTGCGTATGCATCCGGTCGTAAAGCCCGCCCCATTGCGCATCGCTTGGATACAATTCTTCGGCGGCGAGTTCGTCTGCGTCGGCACGACGCCAAGCCTCGGCGGCAAAGCGTTTGAGCACGCGCGGCCAGCCGCTTTCAGTGTCTTCGTAGCCGTCGGGATGCAAGCCGGGAAAGAGATATGCAATTGCTGACCATGCGCGGACGAATTGGAGATTGCCAATTCTGCGAGTGTTGGCGCAACCTGGACGCGGCTCGCAATTTTGAACAATGTCCGACCATTGGTCACACGAAGAAGTTGAAGCGACGGTATCGGATTACTTCGATATGCTTGCGATGGAACTTCGCGGCGAGCTATTCAACAAGGCCGAGCACAACCGCAAACAGCCGCCCGTTGTCGAGGATGTTCTGACAATTTTAGTCAACCCGCCTCGCCGAGAAGAGGATAAACCCAAGTTCTACGACCGCGCCCCTCAGAATCGTACGCCAGTACGAAGAAACTATCTTGAGATTGAATCACGAAATCAAACATTGGGGTTGGCCGGAGAAAAGTTGGTCTTGGAATTTGAGCACAAGCGGCTTTGGCAAGCTGGCAAAAAAGACTTGGCCAATCGCGTTGAACACGTTGCGGATACTACCGGCGACCATCTTGGCTTTGACATCAAATCTTTCGAGACTGACGGGCGTGACCGATTGGGCGAAGTGAAGACAACTCGTTTTGGTGCATTAACTCCATTCTTTGCTTCCAAGAATGAAGTGCAAGTTTCCGAGGTGCGCGAGGCCGGGGACCAACTTTACCGTCTTTTCAATTTTACTCAGCAACCGAAACTCTTCGTTTTGCCAGGTTCGCTTCGCAATACGTGTTCTCTTGACCCAATCCAGTTTGCTGCACTGCCTCGCTGAATAGCTATTTCAGCCAGTGGATTTTGATTTCCTTTTCCAGCGCTTTGAATTCGTGGTCGGCGGTGACGAGTTCGGCCTTTTTGCTTTTGGCCAGCGCGGCGGCGAAGGCGTCGGCCAGACCCATCTTGTATTCGTTCTTCAAGAGGGCGGCGGCTTCCGCGAGTTCGCGGTCAACCGACACGGCTTCCAACGGCGTCGTGCGTTCAAACTGGCGCGCGGTTTCATAGCCGGCCTTGCCGTGTTTGCGCTCCATCTTGTAAAGCACTTCGGCCCAGTTCACCGCTGAAATGAACACCGGACGGTCGGCTTCGGAGGCCGTCTGAAACAGGTGTTCCATTTTTTCCGCGCCCGGCTCGTCAAAAAAAAGCGCCAGCAGCGCGGAGGCATCCAGAACGGTGACTTTCATTCGCGGTCTTCCTTTTCTTTTTCGGCTCGTCGTTCATCCAGAAGCTCCTGCACGACGGATTTCTCGCCGGGCTTGAGCTTGAAGATGCCGCGGAAGCTGCTGATGTATTCGCGCGTGACGGGCTGGAAGATGATGCGGTCGCCCTCCTCGACGAAGTTGATGCGGGTGCCGGGCTTGATGCCGAACCGGCGACGGATGCGCGAGGGAACGACCAACTGCCCTTTGGACGTAACGTAGGCGGTGTTCATAGTATTTCTGTCTTTCGAGGAAAGTGTGGCATTAAATAAAATGTAAGGCAAGAACTATTTGTAAGGCATATCAAAATCGCCTTTTCTACGGCTCGTCGAGAGGCTTTCGGCATCTCCCGTTCGACCGGGTGAAAGCTTGCGGCTCGCCCGCTCGCGCGGTGACCGTTAGAGCTTCAAGCGTTCGGCGAGCAGTTCCGCCACGTCCAGCACCCGCGCCGGACTGTCCTGCGCCGCCACGCCGTCGGTCATCATCGTCAGGCAGAAGGGGCAGCCGACGGCGACCGTTT
>CAYHFK010000004.1:0-37129 GCA_964355895.1 uncultured Bifidobacterium sp.
CGAGCAGCGTCAAGGAACGCTGCCCTAGCCATTGCCGGAATAATGGAGGCCTGCCAGTGATCACGCGCAATGCATAACGTAATGGTTGGTGGATTGCAAGGAACGGACTGAGGGGGATGCACCAAACCACCACCGAAGAAACGGCGCGCTGCGCCAGCAAGCGCCGCGAATAGCGGTCCAAACCAACACACTGCAGGCCTGTGTCGGCGATGACGCAAAAGCCACCTCGGAAGAATTCGCAGATTTTTCAAAATACTTCTTTACATGATTAGAGGCGTTGTGATTAAGTCTGGCTCAGAGATTTCCCCAGTGTCCGTGCGAGCTGCTTGTTTTGTTGTTCATGGGTGACGGTATGTGCCGAACCATAATAAGAGTCCTCCGCTCTGAGGCCGGTCAGCAAGCTTGCAACGCTACCTCCCCAAAGGGTAATTGTCTTACCCTGTCGCGATTGTTCACCCGGCCTGATCTTCGCCGGTACGGGTGGCAAAACAAATCTGTGTTCGTTCCCTTCGGTTCCGTGGTGCTTGCCGCAGGATAAGCAAGCCCACTTGAGTCCACCAGTAATTCCCCACGAAAGACCAAACCATGAAGACGCTTATTGCCCCACGCAACCGGTTCAAATATCTGCTGATATTTTATTGTCTCGGACTCCTGGCCTTGGTGGCGCCCTCCAGCGCCGCCACCAGTGCCGAGCTGATTTCAGGGAGTTTGTTGTTCGACCAACGGATTGTTCAAGTCGGGAGCCAGCAATCCAGCGAAGAAGAAGCGCAACTGGTTTGGCAGTTAATGGATGCGTTGAGCCGGAGTAGTTTTCGAGTGGGGCTGAACGAACTGGAACACTATCTTCACGCGCGGCCAACTTCGCTTTGGGCCCCATCCTTGGATGCGGCGCTCGGCCAGCATTATTATCAGACGGGCCGTTACACGCTGGCGTTGGAACACTGGGAACTCGCGTGGGCGGCCACGAAAGCTTACCGCAGTGGAAACGGCAAGAATGTGGCCGATTACACGTTGGCGCATTGGACGCGGCTGTTGGCCAGTCTGGGGCGGTACGAAACCCTCGCCACCATTTTTCAGGAAAACCGGGATCGGGTCCTGGATCGCGGGCCGCAATCGCAAATGTGGGCCCGGACACGGGAAGCCTTCGTCGCGATGCGGAAATATCCGGGCATGTCCTATCAGTGCGGGACATTTGCATTAAACTTCGTCGCCCGCGAAATGCAGCTCCAGTACGATGCCCGTTACTTGCTGAACGTGCCGTCACCGACCACTGGGTTTTCGCTGAAAACGCTGGCGGAATTAGCCGACCAGCTACGGCTGGGTTTGGTGGCGGTCGTCCGGACGAATGACTGGGAATTGGTGGTGCCTTCCGTTGTGCATTGGCGGCAGGACCACTATGCCGCCATCGTCTCGCGGCATGGTGATTTATACAAGGTCGTTGACCCGACGTTTGGTAGGCCGCGTTACATGACGGCGGAGACCATTAACGCTGAAGCAAGCGGCCACTTTTTCGTTCCGATTGGGATGTTTTCAGCCAATTTCCGATTGGCCATTCCGGAGGAATTGGCTACCGTCTTTGGGCGGGGCAATCCAAACTTCCTCAATGATGGCGACGATCAGCCTTGTTATACTTGCCCGTGCCCGCCTGGCGGCGGTGGTGGCGGCGGTGGTGGTGGTGGTGGCGGCGGCGGCGGCGGCGGCGGTGGCGGCGGTAGCGGTGGCGGTAGCGGTGGCTTTGGTGGCGACGGTGGTGATGGTTCTGGTCCAAAGGCGGATTCTCCGTGTAGTAGCGGGTGCGGTGGGATGGCCGTTTGGCGGGTTTCCGAGCCGTACATCAATCTCTGGTTGGAAGATGAACCGTTGGGTTATCAGCCGGCGTTGGGGGCGCGAACGTCCTTCACGGTAAGGTTCAAGCAGCGTGCAGAATCCGAATCGCAAACGTACGGCCAATTCTCCAGCGTTGGTCTGAGTTGGAATTGTTCCTGGCTCTCCTCCATTCATTCAACGTATGGCAGTTATGGCTGGGCCGATGTTTACTACGCTGGCGGAGGCGTCGGCACGTTCGATTTTGGCTTTAATACGACGAATACCCTGGCCGGCAACTACTACAACAATGCTAAACTGTTCGTCGTCACCAATGCCTTGGCCGGCGGTGCGGCCAGTTATGAATTACGCTATCCGAATGGGGCCAAGGATGTCTATGGCTTCAACCCGACGAATCAGTATGGGGGAATTTCCTATTTCTTTTTGTCCGAGAAGATTTCGCCGGACGGCCAAGTCACGACTTTTCAGTACGAAGGTTATGATCCTGATGATATAGATATCCGCCTGAAATATGTAATTGATCCCGACGGCCACACCAACACCCTCGCCTACGCGACCAGCGGCTATAGCACTGACTTGATCACGCAAGTCACCGACCCGTATGGGCGATCAACGTATCTCAGTTACGATGCCAACGGCCTGTTGACCAATATTACCGATGTCGTGGGTCTGGGCAGTGCGATGGGCTACGACGAAAACGGCTGGGTGACCAACCTAACCACGGCTTATGGCACGACTACATTTGCGCCTACGGACGCACTCAATTCGCCGCTTTATTGGGAACGCACCCTGACGATCACCGAACCCAACAACAGCAAGCAGCTTTATGCCTTTGCACAAGCGCCCCCATTTGAGTGCGATTACCTCGCCTATGCGGCGGCAGCCGTGCCAACCAATACCCCCATTGGCACGTTGGACAACGACGCGTGCAATGGTTTTTTCTCCGGGCGCTACAGTTACCACTGGGGCCGCTTGCAGTACGCGGCGCTTTCTACAACTGACTTGGGTAGTCTGACCGAGAGTGACTACTTGAAGGGACGCATGCGACATTGGTTGGGAGCGACTGTCCATGCGGAAGGGAAAACCATGGACACCTTGTCGCTGGAGCGCGCCCCCAGCCCGGATGGGGTCGCCCACGGCCAGAAGACCTGGTATGATTATCCGAACAAGGGTTCTTGGGGAACCGCCGACAAAGGCGACCACATCATGCCCGGCGTCATTGCCCGGGTCTTGCCGGACGGTTCGAGTTGGTACACTTGGATGCGCCGGAACGCCTGGGGATTGCCGACGAACGTCGTCGAAACGTACAGCAAAACCGACGGGAGCATCGGTCTGCGAACGAACACGTTTATTTACGATACCGACGGCTTGGATTTGGTTCAGCAGCTCGGCCCTAACAATGAACAGGTGGTGAGTAACTATTTCGGAAACGCTTACCATCAGGTGGACGCCAGTTACGATGCGTTGAACCAAGCAACGCTCTACACCTACAACGGCAACCGGCAACTCACCAGCCGCAAGACTCCCGGCGGCTTGACCACCACAAATATTTACTTTGCCAGCGGCACTTATGTGGACTGGTTGGACAAGACGATGGACCTGGAAATCAACCGCACCAATGCCTACACCTACGCCAACGGCCTGCTCTATTCGCACACGGACGAACGGGGGCTGGCGGTGACGAATTACTGGGATAACCTCCAGCGGTTGGCGGCCACCAAATATCCCGACGGCTCTACGGTCTCGAATTTTTATACTGCCTTGGATCTGACGGCCACCAAGGACCGGCTGGACCACTGGACGTACGCCGGTTTCAATGGCATCCGCCAAAAAACCGCCGAGACCAACGCCAACAACAACGTCACGCGTTACGGGTACTGCGAGTGCGGGGCACTCCTGTCCGTAACCAACGCGTGGAACACGTCCGCGCAATTGGTGACCGCCTTTGGTTATGACAATCAGGGCAATCGGCGTTACAACTATTATGCCGACGGCACCGTGACCAATTGGTTTGATTCGCTCCAACGGGTGATCATCACGGGCGATGCTTGGGCTTACCGCTGGCTGAACTACAACAATCAGGGTTTGCTGACGAGCGTCACCAACGCGTTCGGGGCGGAGCAGTTGACCACGTACGACATCGAAGATCGGCCCATTTATGTGACGGATGCCAACAACGTGACCATCACGAACACCTACGATGATCTGGGGCGGTTGCGCACGCGCACGGCGCCGGATGGTGGCGCGGAGAAATTCGGGTATTCCGCGCGCGGGATGACTGCATACACCAATCAACTGAGCTTCACCAATTTCTACGCTTATGACGAGGCCGGGCGGAAAACGTTTGAGACCAACGCGAACTGGGAGATCACGCAATTCCGTTACGACCCCTCGGGCAACCTGACCAACCTGATTGACGGCAAAAGCCAAAGCACGCGCTGGAACTACGACGAGTATGGGCGCGTGACGAACAAGCTGGATCAAGCCGCCGTGGAAATCCTGCGCTACACGTACGACGCCGACAGCCGGCTGACCAACCGCTGGAGCAAGGCCAAAACCAACACGGTTTATTCTTATGATGGGGTCGGGAATTTGACGAACATCAATTATCCCGCCAGCACGGATGTGACGCTCGCCTACGATGCGCTCAACCGGCTTACCAACATGGTGGACGCGGCGGGCACGAGCGCCTATGCTTACACCGCCGGCGGGTTTTTGTGGACGGAAGACGGCCCGTGGGCGAGCGATACCGTGACGAACAGCTATAACAACCGATTGCGCACCGGGTTGGACCTGGCGCAGCCGACCGGCAAGTGGACGAACAGTTTTGGCTACGATGCGGCCAAGCGACTGACCAGTATGACCTCGCCCGCCGGCACGTTCACCTACACCCTTGGCGCGGCGAGCGCCGCGAGTCCTTTGCCCAAGAAGATCGCCCTGCCGAACACCTCCTACATCACGAACTCCTACGACGCGATGGCGCGGGTGACGGGCACGTATCTAAAGACCAGCGGGCATGTGGTGACGAACAAGCACGAATACGCCTACAATGCCGCCAACCAGCGGATCAACAGTACCAACCTCGCGGGCACGTATTACACCAACACGTACGACCCGATCGGGCAGTTGAAAATCGCGGACAGTTCGGTGGCCAGTGAGGATCGCCGTTACGTGTACGACGCGGCGTGGAACTTGAACTTCCGGACGAACAACACGACGACGCACACCTTCAAGGTGGACTCGAAGAACCAGTTGACTAATGGGTACCTTGCCGGCACGCAGACGTACGACAACAACGGCAACACGACCTTCAGCGCGGGCCTGGGCACCGGGTACAGCTACGATGATGAAAACCAGTTGGTGAACTGGTATCACTATGAAAGCGGCATCAACGAAAACGGGCAGACAACCGACTCGAAGGACAAGCGGACGGAGTTTGTTTACGATGGCAAAGGGCGGTTGCGCAAGCGGGTGGAGTACGGGAGCGACGGGTCGAATTGGACGGTCACGTCCGAGACGCGATACGTGTATGACGGGATGCGGGTGATTCAGGAGCGCAGCAGTGCCAACACGCCAACGGTGAGCTACACGCGGGGCACAGACTTGAGCGGGAGCTTGGAAGGTGCGGGCGGGATCGGCGGACTGTTGGGCCGGTCGCATGGATATTCGAGCGGCAACTGGACGAATCACAATTTTTATCATGCGGACGGGAACGGGAACGTGACCTACCTGTTGAACAGTTCACAAACGGTGGTGGCCAGCTACCGGTATGATCCGTTCGGAAACACAATTGCCTCCAGTGGCGCACTGGCTACTGCCAACGTCTATCGTTTTTCCAGCAAGGAAATCCACGTCATGAGCGGGATGTACTACTATGGCTTCCGGTTCTATGATCCCAATTTGCAGCGGTGGCTAAATCGGGATCCTATGATGAGCCGTAAGGGCGGATATCCTACAAGCACTCGTGGACAATTTGATCTGCACACCTACGACTTCGTTGAGAATTCTCCCGTGAACTTCGTGGATAGGGATGGTTTGTGGCGTTGGTACAAGAATTGGGGTGGACCTAATTGGACTGCCGGGCACAATGCTACATGGGAACAGGTGTGCGACCAAGGGCTGGACATAACTGGAGATAAGCATCGCGCATTAGATAAACAGGATGAGTGCTACGAAGTTCACGACAAATGCCACGCGGCTTGCCGTGACGAATTCCGCAGCGCCCCTCCAAATAAATGGCAAAGCGCAAAGCTTCAACTCGGCAGGTGTTTGAGAGGGTGCGACAGTGGCCTCTCCAAGTGCTTGGGGAATTTGGGAGACGATTCATCCAACAACTGCCATGCTAAAATCTCCAGGGTGGGGTTTTGCGTTTTGGGCGCTTTGGGGCATACGGTTGAATCCGATCCTCCACCTCGCTAACGCTAACCCGATGAAAGTCACAATTTCAACAATCATCACCGCAGCCGCTGGCGTCGTTTGCGTAACGAGTTGCTTGACGAACGAACCGCCGTCCGAGGCTTGGCGCAAAGCAATGGAAAGCGTCGCCCATGAGGAATGGGTCTATACGAATAGGATGGCATGGCCCGCAATGCCGGAGGCTGTTGAAACCGTGATGACTCCCGGAATGAGCATAACTGCGAGCAATATGCACGGGCAGATCACCGTGGCAGCCGGTGAAGGATTCGAAAGATTCTACACATGGGACGGTGCGACGCGGTCCGCAAAGCTCGCGCCGAGGAGGGCGCGTTGGTATGGCAGCCTCGGGATTTATACTCCTGGAGCAGAATCACCTTGGAAGTCCAACGGTGGTATTACGCGTGGCGTGCTTGAGGAAGGAGTCTTGTGGTTTAAAACTGAGGACGACGCTCTGGCTTGGATCAATGAGAACCAATCAGGCGGGCACTGCGTATATTCTGACGATGGCTTAATGGTCGTTTGGGGAAAAATGCCAGCCAGAAAGCAACTGAATGTTGATGTTTGGAGGATAATGATCGCTGGCAGCAAGCCAACTAGTCTTGCGGGGAGTCATAACGAGCAGATTGCCGTAACAACGGGTGTCGCCAAACCATGAGTCCAATCTGCACCACGAAATCAAAGGTGGCGGACAGTTCGGTGAACACGGAGGATCGCCGCTATGTTTACGACGCGGCGTGGCCCCGTGAGATATTGTGAGAACCCATGAGCGAGTTTTGTTACGTTTACGTGCTGCGCAGCCGGGTGGACGGGCATTTTTACGTGGGCCTGACGCACGACCTACGGCGGCGCTTCGAGGAGCATCAAGCGGAAAGGGGTCGGTTCTTGGTATTGATCACTCGCTTACACGATCACCGAGTGCCGAGGCAGCGGACCAAGCCCTCCAACGATAATCGGAATCAACTGATCACTTGGTGAATCACTTCGCCATACACATCAGTCAGGCGGATGTCGCGGCCGCTGAAGCGGTAGGTCAACTTGGTATGGTCCAGGCCCAGGAGATGAAGCAGCGTGGCGTGGAGGTCGTGCATTTCCAGCTTGTCCACCACGGCCTTGTAGCCCCAATCGTCGGTCTCGCCGAAACTCATGCCACCCTTCACGCCGGCACCGGCCAGCCACAGGGAGAAACCAAATTCGTTGTGGTCGCGGCCGTCGGAGCCTTGCGCGAAGGGCGTCCGGCCGAACTCGCCGGAGAACACCACCAAAGTATCGTCCAATAGCCCGCGCTGCCTCAGGTCCACGAGCAGGGCGCGGATTGGCTGGTCCACGGCCCGTGCGTTTTGGCCGTGGTTCTTCGTCAGATCGCCGTGCGCGTCCCAGCGGTCGTAACCGCCAATCTTCGGGCAGGTCAATTCAACGAATCGCACGCCGCGTTCGACGAGTCGGCGGGCGGTGAGGCATTGTTTGCCGTAGGCCCGGGTGAACTCGTAATCGGAGTCAACGCCGTATAACTTTTTGGTGGCGGCGGATTCACCGTCCAGGCTCAGAAGCTCCGGCACAGTCAGTTGCATGCGCGCGGCCAGCTCATGGTTGGCGATGGCCGATTCCAAGGCATCCAGCCGTCCAGCCTGCTGGAGTGTCTGTTCATCCAGGTCGTGAATCAGGGAAGTCTTCAGTTCCTGCAACCGGGGCGATTTCTCTGCGGGGCGGATGTTGGCCAGGGGCGGGTCTTTGGATTCGAACACCGAGGCCTGATACGTGGCGGGCAGAAAACCGTTGTTGAAGTTGTCCATGCCGCCGGACGGAATCAGCCCGCCGTTCAGCAGGACAAAGCCGGGCACGTTTTGGTTTTCGCTGCCCAAGCCGTACGTCGCCCAGGCGCCGATGCTGGGCCGGCCTTGGAGACCGGTGCCGGTGTGCAGGAAATAGTTCGCGCTGGTGTGCTCCGGAAATTTCGAGGTCATGGATTTGATGACGCAGAGCTGGTCCGCCTCGGCGGCGATGTGGGGGAAGAGGTCGCTCACCCACAATCCGCTCTGCCCGCGCCGGGAAAATTTCCACGGCGACTTCATCACCTTGCCGATATTGGCGAACTGGGTTTTCTCGAGTTTGCCGATCGCCGTGCGCGGATCCTCGCCGTGATGTTTTTCGAGCAGCGGCTTGTAGTCGAAGCTGTCCACCTGCGACACCCCGCCGTCCATGTAGAGAAAGATGACGCTGCGGGCCCGCGGTTTGAAATGGGGCGCGCGCGGGGCGCGCGGGCTGGGGCGGGTGGTGCCGGCGTGCAGGAGGTTCTGACCAAACAGCGCCGAGAATGCCACCGAGGCAAAACCGCACGCGAAGGTCTTCAGCATTTCGCGGCGGCTAAGGGCCGGTTTGAAATGTAGCGGCGGGCCTCCCGGCCTGCCGTGGAGGGCGGCATCTTGCCGCTCGGAAGAATCGCACTGATCGCAGTGTGGCTTTGATTTCATCAGGTGTTTCTCAGTAACTACGCAATTCCGCCGGGCTGGAAGCCCGGCTCTACGTCAGCCAAGATGGCCGACGCTACAGGGCCGACAATGGACAGGTTCAGCGGACATACATGAATTCTTTGACTCCAAACAGCGCGTGACAAATCTCCGTCCACGAATTGAGCGTGGCCGAGTTCGGATCCGAATCGCCCCCCACCTCGCGCAAAGTCTTGCGGGAGCGCGCAATCTCAATCGCGGAAGGTTCGCGGCTGAAGGCGCCCAGAAACAACCAACGGATGCGTTCCTCGGTCGAGGCATCCGGCAATTCGGACAAGAGTCGTTTGGCCCAGACCTCTGCCTGTTGATGGACGAAGGGATCGTTCATGAGAAAGAGCATCTGGCCGGGCACGTTGGAAACATTGCGCCGGCCCACGGTCGTAAACGGCGTGGGCGTGTCAAAGGCCGTCATCATCATCGGCAGGAAGTTGCGGCGGGCCGCGACGTAAAGGCTCCGCCGGCCTTCGCCGTCGAGGGGGCCGCGTTCGCTCCGCAGGCCGCGCGCCTCGACGAATTGCGACGGGTGCAGCGGCACGGAAGCGCCGAACATCCGGCAATCGAGTCGTCCGGAAACCGTCAGCATGGCATCGCGGATGGCTTCGCCTTCCAGTCGCTTCAGATTCATGCGGTGCAGGAGCAGGTTCTCCGGATCGCGTTGTTCGGCGTCGGCATCGGCCGGCCTGCTCGACATGGCGTAAGTGCGCGCGAGCACGAGCCGGCGAAGTAAACGTTTGAGCGACCAACGATCCTCCGTGATGAACGTTGCCGCCAAGTCGTCCAGCAATTCGGGATGCGTCGGGCGCTGGCCGAGCCAGCCGAAATTATCCACGGAAGCGACGATCCCGCGACCGAACAAATGATGCCAGACGCGGTTGACCAGCACTCTGGCGACAAGAGGATTTGCTGGATCGGTCATGATTTCGGCCAGTTGCCGCCGGCCGCTGCCGTGCTCGTTGCCGATTGGTTCCGGACCGGCAATGCCTTCCAAAAATCGGCGCGGAACAAGTCCTTTCGGCGTCTGATGTTTGCCGCGCACGAGGAGGTATTCGTCCATGGCATTGCCTTCCATCATCGCTGGCGCCGTCCGTGATTTCCATTGGATGCGGCTGACGAGCGGCTCCCGCTCCTTGAGATACTCGCGGATCGTTCCATTCACGGGCTCCGGCCATTCGCCGTCCTTGCCGGAAAACAATTCCGGCCGCTGGGCCAGCCAACTCTCGATTTCGAGCGAGCGTCCGGTCGTGCCGGCGACGCACAAAGACTGGGACGCCGCGGTGAAAATTTCCTGATACACAGCGGCCACATCGGCGACCGTGTTCACGTTCCGCTCCGTCAAAGTGTGCGCCAGCCGCTGGTTGGCTGACCACGGTTCGGTCGGCGGCTGCTCGGATTCGACGATCAGCGCAATCGCGGTATCGAACTCATTGCCCGGCGAAAATTCGATGGCGACGCGATGGCCCGGGTATTCCGAAAGGTCGTGCGACACCCAATGCCAGTTGTCCTTGTAGCCCCACTCGCGGACCTGAACCGTATGCACCGGGCCGGTCACCAAGCGTTGGGAGTCCACCGTTGCAAGGATGCGTCCGCTACCCCGGACCAGGTAATGAATCTTGCCGTTGGTAAGCTCGAACTTCGGTGACCGCAGCATCACGCCATCGCGCTTCCAACTCCCAAACATCGTCGGCTCGCGCTCGACGCCGGGGCTGAGATCAAGGTCCCGCCAGTCCGGATCGGACTGCGCAGCGGCACGTGTCGCGAGGCGCAACGCGGGCCCGTTGGTCCCAACCGGTGCGACCGGCTGCAATTCGCCTGGACGCACCGGTTGGAGTCCAAAGCCAACGCCATCGGCGAACCATTCGTGGTCAGTAAGTTTTCCAAAGTCCACTGCGACGCGTGCGCCGTCGGGCAAACCAATCTCACCCGTCGGAGAGTTCGTTTTCTCGAGCTTGTTCTCCTCCGCGAAAACCCACTGCGCCAATGGATGCAACGCATCGCCGGAATCGTTGACGGCATTCAAAATTGCGACCGTCCATTGGCCAAGGATGTTGGTGTCCAACGAATGTTCAGCCGCGAGGCGTCCGACTGCTTCCGTGATGGCTTGAGGAAGTGCCGACGCGCGGAGCCGCCCGCCCGCCTTCGGGGGGGCGTTGGTTTCAGTCTTGGCCGCTTCCGCGGCGGCGGACAAATAATCCTTCACCTTCGAGAGTACCGGGGCTTGGGCGGCCGAAAGTTTCGAGGTGAGATTAGTCGCCCACCGCTCCTTCAGGTCCGCCAACTGGCGGGCGACTTCGCGCTCGTTCTCCATGGTCTCGAAGCGGGCCAGACGTTGACCGGAGCTGATGAAAAACCCGGCGAGCGCGTAGTAGTCGCGCTGGGAGATCGCGTCGAACTTGTGGTCATGACACCGGGCACACGAAACCGTCAGACCGAGAAATGTTTTTGACATCACGTCAATGCGATTGTCAATCCGGTCGTTTTCATCCTGGCGCGTGTCCACCGGCGCGTGAATTTCCTCGCCGAGGAAAGCCCAGCCGGTGCCGAGAATGGATTCGTTGAACCCGCGCTCCAAATGACGCCGCGGCTTGGGCAACAGATCGCCGGCGATGTGCTCGCGGACGAACGCGTCGTAGGGCACGTCGGCGTTGAGCGCGCGAATGACGTAGTCGCGATATTCGTAGGCGTTGGGTATGATGTAGTCGCCTTCGTGACCGCGGGACTCCGCGTAACGCACGAGGTCCAGCCAGTGCCGCGCCCAGCGCTCCCCGAATTGTGGGGACGCCAGCAGTTGATCCACCACCCACTCACGCGCGTCAGGTGAGCGGTCGTTCAAAAACGCAGAAAGTTGCTCGGGCGATGGCGGCAGCCCAATGAGCGCGAAGTAAACCCGGCGCAGCCAGATTCCCGGCTCGGCAGGTGAGGCTGGTTGAAGTCCTTCCTTTTCGAGGCGCGCAAGGATGAAACGATCCACGGAACCGAGCGGCCAGGCGGCGTCCGTGATGGGTGGGACGCTCTGGCGGCGCGGCGTCTCCCAAATCCACGGCAGCCGCTGCTTTCGTCCCGCGAGATCGAAGCCATCCGCCTTCACAGGCGCGGCGGACACCTCGTCCCCTGGCCAGACGGCCCCGTCGCGGATCCACCGCTCGAAGTCGGCAACGACCATGTCCGGCAGCTTGGATTTCTTCGGCGGCATGGTGAGATCCTTGTCACGATGCGCCATCGCGGCAATGAGCCGGCTCGCTTCCGGTTTGCCGGACACGATGGCGGGCCCGGTATCGCCCCCTTGCAGCAAGGTGGCACGACTGTCGGCACGCAACCCCCCTTTGAGCTTCTTGCTCGTGGCGCTGTGGCACTCATAGCAATGTTCTGCGAGGACGGGACGGATGTTCTTTTCAAAGAACTCACCATCCGAGGTCACGACCGCCCCGCGCGCCGACAATAACGGCGTCGCGATCAAAATCGCCAAAGCGGTTCTGTAGGGCACGGCGCTCATTCGTGATTTGCCCGGGAGATTGCCACAATGAGGGAGCGGGTGCGAATAGAAATTTACCATGCGGCACGAACAAACAGCGAATGTGGTTTTCCCGCCGCGCTCGGGGTCCCAAAGCAGAACGAGACAAAATCCTTTCGCCCGGCGGCGTTTCCATTTAGCGTCGCGTCCTACAAATGAAATCCATTCAATTCGCTTTAAGCCTCATCGCCCTCGCTGTGAGTGGTTCCTCAATTAGGTCTGCGGAGGATGCCGCGCCTCCCGCCATCCGCCATTCGTATCTAGTCATGGGTGGCAAGACGGCGATTATTGGCGAGGATGGCAAGGCAGCCTGGGAATATGACGGCGGTTCCCGCGATGGCTTCGTGCTGCCGAACGGCAACGTCCTGCTTGCCTACAGTGATCGGGTGGTGGAAGTGACCCGGGAGAAGCAGGTGGTTTTCTCGTATCAGCGGAGCAAGGAGAACGGCGAGATCGGCACCTCGCAGCGCCTTTACAACGGCAACACGCTCGTCACCGAGTTGGGCGCTCGGCCGCGACTCTTGGAAGTTAATCCGAAGGGAAACATTGTCGTGGATGTCCCGCTGCAACCCGAAACCGACAACACGCACATGCAGACACGCATGGCGCGCCAGTTGCGAAACGGCAATTATCTTGTCCCGCACCTGCTGGCCTTCGCCGTCAAGGAGTACGCGCCGGAGGGCAAAGTGGTGCGCGTCTTCAAGACGGACTTCGAGGAACTGGGTGGCCGCAAAGCCGAGAACTGGCCGTTCACCGCGATCCGGCTGGATAACGGCAATACCGTCGTCTCGCTCACGCATGGCAACAAGGTGGTGGAATTGAATCCGCGCGGCGAAATTATCTGGAAAGTTATCAACGATGACGTCTGCGGGCTGTTCAAAGACCCCTGCGGTGCCCAGCGACTGGCCAATGGCAACACCGTCGTCGGCAGTCACGCGGCGAGCCAGGGTATCTCAATGATCGAGGTGACCCCGGAAAAAAAGATCGTGTGGAGCAGCGATCATCCGCTCGCCGCCGGCGTGCATCATTTCCAAATCCTCACCACCAACGGCAAACCCGAACCGGGCATGCCGTTGAAATGAAACTGTCCGTGGGCTTAAAGCCCATGGAGATTTCAGTGGCACAATCATCCAACGGCAACGCATGAGACCCTCACTCTTCATTTCACTTTTCCGCGTTCGCATCGCGGGCGCCTTTTGCATCATGCTTGCGTTAACTGGGCAGGGTGCCGCAGCGGAACCACCGCCGCTCGGCCCGATTGGCGCCCGGGCAAATTACATCCTTGATTCAGCGCAAGCACCGCGCGAATCAACTGTGCAGCGCCTGGTGGTCAGTTTCGGCCCGGTGGAAACTCGCGCGGCGAGATTGTTTCAATGGCTGGAACTCGACGCCACCAAGGCCGACGGCAAACGTTTTCGGGTCTGGCTGTTGGCGAACGCCTATCCGCAAGGATCGCCCACACTGGCCGCTACGAATCTAGCCCGTTACCTTTTGCAGGAGGGCGACGCCCAGCCCAAGGAGTTTGTTCACCGCGTCACCGGTACGCCGGTTTTGCCTTCGAGCGGGGCGTGGGAATTTCTCTGGCCGCGACCGGAAGCAGGTGAGTTTCGCGACGGGGTGGCAGCGCCGCGCGTCGTTTGGTTGGGCCACGCCTACACTCTTGAATCATCGGATCGCAGCGGCCTGACGGCCGTTCCACCGGAGCCACACCGAATGGAATTGTTGCCCGAGGTGTTGGTGGGCGTCCCGAGCAACACGCGCACGCGCGACGATCGTCGCCGCTACGACGGGTCGGATTATGAACTGGTCCGGCTCACACGCGATGATTACACCCAGATGATCCGCGCCGGGATGAACTGCTTGCGCGTGGACGCCGAGCAGGCCGGCTGGCTCGCGGATGAGCCGGTGTTTGTCTGGGGACTCGGTGGAAAGGACGCGCCATTTCCCGAGGGTTTGTTCCGCAGCACCTGGCTGGGCCCGGCGTTGTTTCTCGACGAACCAGCGGTCCACACGCGCGATTCCATCGCCCGACCCCGGCTGACGAAGGAGCCGGCCTTCCGCAAATCCATCACGCCGCAAATCATGCTCCGCGAGTTCACGAACCTTTTTCACGAGACGATTGTGCAGGGCGCACCGTGGTCTTTGATTAAAGGTCTCCGCTCCCGATCCGACGTGGACCTCGGCACGCTGAACTTCCCGCAGCGCAATCTCTACTCGTGGGAAACGATGATCGCCTCGGCGGCCTGGCAGTTGACGGCGGAGCCGAACGGCGGGCCGGGCGCCATCGTCTTCGAACCGCCGGGCCGCGTCGGCGCGCGCCGCACGCTGCCGGAAATGAACATGGCCTACGGTTGCCAGATTCCCGCGGACAACCCGACGTATCTCGCGGACCTCATCTTCGGTTTTCTGCGCGGCGCCGCGCGGGCAGCGGACAAGGACTGGGGCGTGAGCATCTACGGGGGCGTGGATCAAGCCGACGCGCCGCTCCTGCTGACGCACGCCTACGATCTGGGCGCGAAATACTTTTTCTTCTGGGACAACTATCAGCAAGCCTGTGTCCCGTTCGGCGAATGCCTGGCGCTTGCCCGGCATCTGCAGGCGCACACCACTAGTCGTCCCAACCGAGACGACCAGCGGCTCAAGCGCACGGCGGAAGTGGCCATCCTTCTGCCGCCGGGTTACGACCTCGGCCACGTCCACATGGGCCGCGGCAATCTCTGGGGACTCGGCGAGTTGAACCTCGAACGCACGAACCGCCACGGCATTACCTATCGGACTGTCATGGGCAACTTCTTCACGGAGATCGAACGCTGCCTGCGCCTCGGTGTCGCTTTCGATCTGCTGTGGGACCTGGACGGACTGAAGCTTGGCGATTATCGCGAAGTGGTGCGCGTGCGGGAAGACGGTCGCGTCGAAGTCATCGCTGACGAACGCCGGAGCGAGCACTCCGGGCCTCGGATTCCAACCCGACCCGCCGGCGCGGCGCCCGGGCTGACGGTCGAGCTTTCCGACGGCGGGGAACGGGGGCCGCGCACCATCACCGCGCGGGCGCGGGTCATGGAGCAGGCCGCGCACGTTTACTACACGACCGGCACCGATGGGCATGGGGTTTATCACAACGCCCGGGTGCTGTGGGAACTTTACGGTCCCAACGCGGAGGATTACCGGGTGCTGCTCCCGATTGGGGCGAATCCCCGAACCACTTTCGATGGCCAGAGCGCCGTGGTCGAACGGGAATTCCGCGTCGAGCAACCCGGCCGCTACCGTTTGCGTGTCGCGACTGCCGATCTGGCGGGACGTTCGACCGTTGTGTGGGAGGAGATCATCGTGCGTCATTAAGCGGAGAAGTGGAGCGGCGTTCCACTGGTCAGATTTAGACCCACAAGTATTCCCCGATCGGGGGTCGGATTATTTTCCGCTCCATCTGTATGCATACCCTTGTGGCGGGTCGGAGTAACAAGTAGATCCAGTCTCTGCTGAAGACCCGTTCCAAAAGATCCTCACGAAACTGACGTGTCCGTCCACGTAGCCGACCTCATTGAGCGCAGCGCGGAACAGCAACTCCTTGTGTGGCTTGTGCCAGGAAAAGCCCACGAAGGCAGGTCCTTCAGCAACGAAGACAGTCTGCGCAGGGCTTTTCAGAGTGGCCATCCGGATGCCAGCGATTCCAGGAGCCGGTGGATTGGTTTTCGTGTTGAAGCCGTTGAAGCCGTTGAAGATGTAGCTAGGGAAGTTGGTTTCCATTTGCTTGGGTGCGATGCCCGGCGCGCATCACCGCGCCTGCAACAACACACGGAATGCCCGGCCCAGATGCTGCGGATGGCTGAGGGTTTGAAATTCCCGGCTTTGTTTCGCCGTCCATGAGCCATTGCGCTCTGGCTCCCGCCAAAATTGTTCCGCGATGCCCGTGAGAAACTGCGCCTGCGTCGCTAAACTCTCGGTCCGCAATCCGCCGGCCTCGCCGGCGTTGCGAATCTTGGAAAAGTTTACATGGGCGGTGATGTCCTGTTGCCCGGGATGGGCAAGAATATCACTACTTTGTTGATGTTTCCGATAGGCCCGGAGCGTTCCCTGAGCACGCTGCGCTGCGAAGAATTCTTCGCCCTCCAGCCCGTAATCAAACGTCAATAATTTGCCGCGCCGCAAAACGCGGGCCGCTTCGCTCCACCATTTCTCCGCCAATGGACAAATCTCCGTGGTGAAACCGTCGGGCAAGACTTCGAGCAGCCCGGGCGAAAGGCACGATGGAATACATGGATTCGTGTGCGCCTCGGGCAGGCGCGCCCACAAGAAACGCTCGTCCTTCCACGTCACCCCCCACTCAAACCACACCCGCCGGGGCGCATCCCAGCCAAGTCGGTGGACGGGCATGGCGTCGAGCAGTTCGTTGGCAACGATCACCCCGGTCAAGGGCAACGTGGGCTGGCCAACCGCCGGAAGCGAATCGGCCCAGTAAACGTGCGGGGAAAACTCCTCCAGGGTTTCGTTCTGCCACTGTCGCCGGCGGATCGAGGGCTCGATGATCCAATACTCGACTTGCTCGTACAACTCCGGTCGCCGCTCCTGCAGCCAGGTTAGAATATCCTTCGCCAACTGCCCCGCGTGCGCGCCAGCTTCAATGAGCAGAAACCTTTCGCCCGGGACCTTTTCGCCCCCCGCCTCGCAATTCCGCCCGGCGCCTGGCTTCGGCGATTCGGACCGGCCTGCAAACTGAACCATCCAATCGGCGATCTGAAAAGCGAGCAGTTCACCAAAAACCGGCCCGACACTAACGCTGGTATAGAAGTCACCGCGCCGGCCAATGGTGTCATCATCTTTTTCATAGAATCCAGTATCGGGACAATACAACGCCAGTTCCATGAAGCGCGCGAATGTAATCGCTCCTTGGCCGGCAATTTCATCCCTGATTTTCTCGGAAAGTTTGTTCAAAGAACTGGTCGGCCAATTAAATGGTGCGGGTTTAGCTTAGTGGAACACGGATTGTAAAGCATTTATGGCAAAGATTGATTCATTCTTCAATTTGATGTTTGAGCAGAAGGCCT
This sequence comes from uncultured Bifidobacterium sp., assembly GCA_964355895.1. Classification (GTDB taxonomy): domain Bacteria; phylum Verrucomicrobiota; class Verrucomicrobiia; order Limisphaerales; family JADLHS01; genus JADLHS01. The sequence continues at coordinate 17,295 of CAYHFK010000004.1, forward strand.
CCGACGTGCATCTTTCGGCGGGTAACAACCCCATGTTGCGCATCAACGGCGAGCTCCAGCGCGTGGAGCATCCCCCGCTCGAAAACGACGCGCTGAAAGCGATGCTGTACGAAATCGCGCCGGAATATAAGATCAAAATCTTTGAAGAAACCGGCGACGTGGACTTCGGTTACGAAATTCCGAACATCTCCCGTTTCCGCGCCAATTTCTTCAACCAGAAAAACGGTATCGGCGCCGTCTTCCGGCAGATTCCCAGCAAGGTTCTCTCCTTTGAAGATTTTGAAAAATTCGACGCGCCGCTGCCTGCGGTCCTCAAGAAATTCGCGATGCTCCACAAAGGTCTGGTGATTGTCACGGGTCCGACCGGCTCCGGCAAATCCACCACGCTCGCTACGATGCTGGATTACGTGAACAAAAACCGGCGTGACCACATCATCACCATGGAGGACCCGATTGAGTTCGTCCATGAGAGCAAGAACTGTCTGGTCAACCAACGCGAGGTGGGGATGCACACGAAAAGTTTTGCCGCGGGACTGAAAGGCGCGTTGCGCGAAGACCCGGATGTAGTGCTGATCGGCGAAATGCGCGACTTGGAAACAATTGAAATGGCGATTTTGGCGGCCAACACCGGTCACCTGGTTTTTGGCACGCTGCACACGCCCAGCGCCGCCAAGACCGTGGACCGCATCATTGATGTTTTCCCGGCGGACCAGCAAAACAAGATCCGCGCAACCCTGTCCGAGTCGCTCAAAGGCATTGTCGCGCAAAATCTTTTCAAGCGCATTGACAAGAAAGGCCGCGTGGCGGCGCTGGAAATTTTGGTTTTCACCACGGCCATTGCCAACCTGGTGCGGGAAGGCAAGACGCACCAGATTCCCGGCATGATTCAAGTCGGCAAAAAACACGGCAACCAACCCCTCGACGACGCCATCATGGAGCATGTGCGTATGAAACGCATTTCGCCTGAGGAGGCGTACGACAAATCGCTCGACAAACGCAAATTCCGGGCGCTCCTCGCCCACCCGCCGGAAGAAGACGAGACATAATATTATGATGCGACGCCTGGAACTGGACCATGTCCTGACAACGATGTTAGATTCACAGCCGGAAGTTTCCGACCTGCTCTTCACCGTCAGCCGCCCGCTGCAAGTCGAGGCCTATGGCGAGCTCAAGCCCGTCACCCTCGACCCGGCGCTGGACCGGCTCACGCCCTACCAGAGCGAAGCGATCGCGCTGAACCTCGTGGGCGAGAACCAATGGCACCTGCAGGATCTGATGCGCAAAGGCTCCTGTGACACGTCCTTCCAACTCGGCGAACGCGCGCGCTTTCGCGTTAATATTTTCTCCCAGCGCGGCAATTACTCCATTGTCTGCCGCAAGCTGAACACCGTCATCCCTACGCTCGCATCCTTGAAGTTTCCCGACATCCTGCAACAGATTCCGCGCGAAAAAACCGGTCTGGTGCTGGTCACGGGCGCCACCGGCTCCGGCAAATCCACCACCCTGGCCGCCATCCTCAACGAGATCAACCTCAGCAAGTCGGTTCACATCGTCACCCTCGAAGACCCGGTGGAGTTCGTGTATCCGAGCGTCCGCGCCACGTTCAATCAACGCGAACAAGGCACGGACTTCGATTGTTTTTCCAGCGGCCTGCGCGCGGCCTTGCGCCAGGCGCCCAAGGTCATCCTCGTCGGCGAAATGCGCGATCGTGAGACGGTAAGCATCGCCCTGAGCGCCGCCGAGACCGGGCACCTCGTCGTGAGCACGCTGCACACAATTGATGCGGGCCAGACCATCAATCGCATTCTGGGTATGTTCGAGCCGGAGGAGCAGGATCAGATTCGCATGCGCCTCGCCGACTCGTTACGCTGGGTGGTCAGCCAACGCCTCGTGCCCCGGATCGGCGGGGGCCGCCACGCCATGCTGGAGATCATGGGCTCAAACCTCCGCACCCAGGAAACGATTCGCCTCGGCGAGAGCGAGGGCAAGAGCTTTTACGAGATCATCGAGGCCAGTTACGCATTCGGTTGGCGCACCTTTGATCAGGCGGCGCTGGAGGCCTTTGAACTCGGCCAGATCACCGAGGAAAACGCCCTGCTCCACTGCTCCAAACGTGGCACCGTCACGCGCGGCATGGACAACATGAAAAAAGCCCGGGGCGAAGTCACCACCACCGCCGGCTCGCTGCGCATGAAAGGCCTGATCAATCCGTTAGGCAGCGCGCCACCCTCGGTCACTCTCAAAATCAAGTAAACTATGAACGACCAATTCGAATTCATTAGCGCGTCCGACAAACCGGCGTTGCTCGCCTTCTCCACGCCCGAATGGCTGGACGCGGTGAAAGCTGCGTTGCAGGAACTTGGCTACAAGGTTCACACCGCCGCAACGCACAGTGATTTCCTCATCCGCTTCAGCCAGGTGCGTTATCAGGTCGTCGTCGTCGAGGAGCGGTTTGCCGCCAACACGCTGGAAGAAAACCTTACGCTTCAGGCCTTGCAGCAAATGCCCATGAACCAGCGCCGCCACGCAACCGTCGTGTTGCTGGGGGAATCGTTTCAGACCTTCACGCCCCTGCAAGCGTTCCAGCAGAGCGTTCACGCCGTCATCAACAGTTCGGAACTTTTTCTCATCAAGCAACTCATCGAAAAGTCCGTCACCGACAATCAAATGTTCCTGCACAGCTACAACGAAGTGCAGTCGCGACTCTACTCGACGACCACCCGTTGAGCGAAGTCGCCGGCGCCTTCATTCTTCGACCGTTCCCGTGATTCCGCACAAACGGGCGTGAACTTTTCGGCCGACCCGCTACCCTCCACCCATGACTCGCCTCGACCAGGCACTTGTGGAGCGCGGAATCTGTGAAAGCCGTGAGAAAGCCAAACGCGCCATCATGGCCGGCCAGGCGCTCGTCAACGGGCAACCCGCGCGCAAACCCAGCGATGCGGTGCGGCCCGACGACAACCTCACGCTCGCCACACCTGAAAAATTTGTCAGCCGCGGCGGTCATAAACTCGCGCACGCCCTCCAGCATTTTCAACTGGACGTAACCGGGCAAACGGCGATTGATCTGGGCGCCTCCACCGGCGGTTTCACCGACTGCCTTTTGCAAGCAGGCGTCAGGAAAGTCTTCGCGGTGGACGTCGGCCATGGCCAGCTGGCCTGGAAACTCCGCCGTGACGCCCGGGTCACCGTCATGGAGAAAACCAACGCCCGCCATCTCGCGCCGGCCCAGTTCCCTTTCCCGTTTTCGCCCGCAGACCTCATCGTCATTGATTGCTCCTTTATCTCGCTGCGCAAAATTCTACCGCCGACCGTTGCATTGTTGCGCACGCCCGGTAGAATCGTCGCGCTGATCAAGCCGCAGTTCGAGGCGGGCAAGGCCGAGGCTGATAAGGGCGCGGGCGTCATCACCGACGCGGCGATCCACGAGCGGGTGCTGCGCGAGTTACAGGTGTTTGTCGCCGGGGAAACCACCCTGCGCTGGTGCGCGGTAACGGAGTCACCCCTGCTCGGTCCGGCGGGCAATAAAGAATTTCTGGTGTTGATTGAAAAAAACGGCTGAACAAATCAAACACATAGGGTTGATCGGAAATTCCGAAAAGCCCTCGTGTGCCCGCATCGTGAGCCGGGCAGCTAAATTGATCCGGGCCACCGGGCGCAGGGTCTTTTGCGACCACGCCACCGCCCAACTCGCCCGGCTCGACGCCACGGTTTGCGCCAACGCCGCCGCCTTGGCGCGCAGCGTGGATCTGCTGCTCGTCTTCGGCGGCGACGGCACCATGCTCCGCGCGGCGCATGAAATTGCCGGTTCCCCCACCCCCATACTCGGCATCAACATCGGCGGTCTTGGTTTTCTCACCGCCGTTCCGTCCGATGAATTGGAGCGGGCGCTCAAACTTATCTGGAGCGGCGAATTCAAATTCGAGCGGCGCGCCCTCATCGAAGCCACCCGGGCGCGGGGCGGTCGCCCGGTTCGTCACGTCGCGCTCAACGACATTGTGATCGGGCGCGGCGAAGTCTCGCGCCTCATCGAACTGGAAGTGGACATAAACGGCGATCCGCTGACCCGCTATCGTTGCGATGGCTTGATCGTCAGTTCCCCCACCGGTTCCACCGCCTATTCGCTCGCGGCCGGCGGCGCGGTGGTTTTTCCGACCGCCGAGGTGTTTGCCCTCACGCCGATTTGCCCGCACACGCTTTCCAACCGCTCCCTCATTGTGCCGTTGAGTGTGACCATCCGCATCAAGCCGATCAGCCCGAAGCCGTCCACCATCCTCAGCGCCGACGGCCAGGTGATCAGCGAACTCTCGCCCGGGGACACGGTCACCGTTCGCCGCAGCCGCCACACCCTCCGGCTCATGCAGTTGGCGGACAGTTCGTTCTTCGAAGCCCTGCGGCGCAAACTTCATTGGCGCGGCGCCTATGATTTATATGTCCACACTCCTGAGCCTTCCGCTGCCAACCGGCGGGGGGCCAGGACTGGAGGCGCGCAGCCAGCCAAATGATTCGCCTGGTTGACATTGCCGCCCGGGTGGGGGTTTCCGTAATGACCGTTTCAAAAGCGTTGCGCGACCGGCCCGACGTGGCGGCGGCGACGCGCGCCCGCATCAAAAGGGCGGCGCAGGAAATGGGCTACGTGCCGGATTCCACCGCGTTGGGGCTGCGCCTCGGCACCACCAAGCTGTTTGGCCTGGTGATTCCCGCCACCACGAATCCCATCTTCGCGCGCATCGTTCTGGCCGTCGAGGAACGCGCGCACGAACTCGGCTACGACGTGTTGCTGATGCACACCCAGAACTTGATCGCGCGCGAGGAAACGTGCCTTCGCCGCTTGCTGTCGCGCCGGGTGGACGGAATTTTTGTCGCGCCGGTTTATCGGATGGAAAGCGAGGCGCGTATTTACCGGGAATTGCAGGCCAGCAAAACGCCGGTCGTCCTGCTCGGTTCGCCCGCCGCGTGTTGCAGCCAGTTTGTGAGCGTGCAGGGCGACGATCTCGCCGCCAGTTTTGCCGCCACCCAACATCTCTTGCAATTGGGGCATCAACGCATCGCCTATTTTGCCGGCCCGCTGCCTGCCATCTGGGCGCAGGAACGATTTGAAGGCTACCGACGCGCACACCGCAACGTCGGACTCGACGTGGATGACCGCCTCGTGTTTCACGCCGGCAGCACCATCGAAGATGGGGTAAAAGCCGCGCTCCAGTTCGTCAATGAAAAGTGCGACGCCACCGCCGTGCTGGCCGTGAACGACCTGATTGCCGTCGGTTGCGCCAACACGCTGTTGCAGCAGGGCCTCCGAATTCCCCAGGACCTCTCGCTCGTCGGCTTTGGCAACATCCTCCTCGCCGAACATTTTCGCATCCCCCTGACGACGGTGCGCCAACCCAAATACCGGCTCGGCTCCGCCGCGATGGACATGATGCTGCAGTTGATCCGCGGCGAGCGCGTCGAAAGCCGCCGCCTCCCGGCCGAACTCATTATTCGCGCCAGTACGGCCCCGCCGCGCCCGGCCTGATTCCGCCCGGCGGACCTCGGTTCAAACCGGGTGGCTGGTACTACCCCTGCTTATTCCTTCGCATGAAGAAGATATTTGTCGGCATCGGAGTAATCACTGTGATTTGCGGCGTCATCTGGGCCTCAAAAGCCTGGTCCACGCTGCGGGCCAATGCCCGGACCGCTCAGTTCAACGAGGACATTGAAAATCTCTTCGTCGGCCTTCAAAAATACAAAGAGCGCGTCGGGGCCTATCCCGTCGGTGGCAACGCCCAGGTGGCCAAGGCGCTGCAAGGTGACAACTCCAAGAACATTATCATCCTGGTGGGTCGCAAGACCGAGTTGAACGAAAAAGGGGAATACGTTGATCCCTGGGGCACTCCGCTTCGCGTCTATTTCTCCGACGTTGGCGTGTTGATTCGCTCCGCCGGTCCGAACCGCCGGTTTGATGACAGCACTGTCTTGGAAGCGGACGATTTTCTGCGCTCCAACTAACCGCAGCGCGACTCAATTTCGCCTCGTTTCCAGTTCCGAATCACAGGCGGGCCCGCCTCCGCGCTACTGCGATTTCATCAAGCTGTAGCGTGCGCAGAGGCGCCGGCCCCGCCCCGTCAGCAGCCAGCCTGACAAAAGGATCAGCATCCCATTCTCCAACAGTTTGCGGCAAATCAAGACCTCGCCGGTGCCGCAACCGCAGTCGAATTTCACCGCACAGAATGGGATGGCCAGCGCCGCCTGTAGCGCCAGCGCCCGTTGCAGCACGACGAGGGTGAACGGCACCAGCATTATCAGTAGCATCAAGGCCGACCCGCGCACCGCGACCCCCGCCACCAGCAGGACGCCGCAAAACACCTCAAACCACGGTAGCGCCGCGGCAATCGAATTCAACAAGAACGGATTTTGCACCCATTCGTATTCCCGCACCAGCTTCAGAAAATCCACCGGGTGCAGTGCCTTGTTCAAGCCCATGTAGAGAAACAAAGCGCCCAACAACCACCTCGCCAGCACAGCGGCAAGGTCAAGTGCGTTGCGGCTCCAAGCCCAGGGTTCGGTATTCATGGTTTGGCAGCTCGGAAGTTCCCGCTTTTGCGCCCGCCAATCTCCACCGGCTGTTCGTTCGTAGTCCACCCGGTCATGCCGGCGCCGTACACAAAAAGTTTGTCTTTCGGTATGCCGGCATCCCGCAGGAAGATGGCGGCAAACTCGCTGTCCTCGCAATCGCCGCCGGTGCAATAAACCACGATCTGTTCGGCCGACTGGCAAACCGGCATGACGGTCGCGAGGTAATTCACCGCGCGGTAGTGATTAAACTGGTAGGCGCCGGGAATGTGCCCCTCCTGGTAGTGCTGGTCATCGCGGGCATCAATGAACACAATCAACTCCTGCTCGTAACGCGGGTCGCGAAAGAGCTGCGCCACTTGGTGGCTTTCGACCAGTTGCAGACCTTTGGCTTGCAATCGGGCCGCGAGCAGTTTGGCGGGGGACGACAGGGTGACATTTGTGTCGCCAATGCCGGAGATCTGTTGGGTGGCGGTTGCCGGCGGCAAGGGGCTTCGGGCTGCGCCGGGAAAGTAGTTCTGCGCGAGCACCAGGCCGCGCGGAGAAACTTCGTTGGCGACAAACGCGAAAAGCGCGCCGACCAAGGCGACGATTAAACCTTCCCACAGCACCCTTCCGGCTTGGGTTCGGCCCGCAGGCGGTTCACGCCGAAGGCTCGCAGCCCCATCGGAGTCGGCTCGCGGAGGGGATTGACCGGAGCCTTGCGCTTTCATTTCTACTGGGCGGCAGCCTGAGGCGGCTTGGGTAATACGCCTTGGCCTGGCGCTGCGGTCGGAGCGGGACGCGACAGTTGCAGGATCGGCACTTTGATGACTGGGAACAGCGGATGGTTCGACTTCACGCTCAGTTCGACCTTCTCGCCCTGAGCGATCTCGAAGCCCGCCGGGAAAATCACTTTCAGCGTGAAGTAGCGTCCCGGTTGGAGTTCTGTCAGTTGCACGTCCACGCCCTTGGCATTCACCGCCGGCTCCATCAACGCCAGCAAATTCGTCCCGTTGTTTCGGATCGAGACGTTGGAGGGCAGCGCGTTCGCCAACGGCGCCGTTGGCAGGGTGATCTGGGATGGCACCACCATTACCGTCGGTTGCACGGTGGCCCACGCGCTGATGTGGATGACCGGCATGTTCGTCGAGGACGTCTTCAATGTAATTTGCCCCTGAATATTTCCCGTCGGCAGCGGTGGCACGGTTTTGACGATCAACTGAAACTCCTTGCCCGGCTGGTTGGTCCTCAGTTCGGTGGCAAACGCGCGGTTGTTGCTTTCCGGCGCGAATAACGTGAGCGGGGCTTCCTCGTTGCTTACGATGCGCACCGTTGTTGCGTTCGAGGGCGATTCCGTTGTGAGATTCAGCGCCGCGAACTGCGGGGTGACCTCAATCGGCTTCCAGATGCTGGCCTTGAGTTGCAGCATAACCGAGGGCTGCGTCTTGTCGTTGCACGTCACGGTGATGGATTTGGCCACCTGGCCGTTGAAATTGCCGCTGTTGAATTGGACGGGGATGCTGCCGGTTTTGCCCGGCGCGACCTGCCGGGACCACTCGCCGGCCGTGGTGCAACCGCAAGCGACATGAACGGCGGTGAGTTCCAACAACCGATCGCCGATGTTGGTGAAGCCATACGTGTACTTGACCACCTCGCCGCCTTTGATCCTGCCGAAATCATGCACCGGCGTCGCGAACTGAATCCGCGGCCCAACCGGGTCGGTCGGAACTGTGCCCGCCAGCACCGGGAATCGTGGCGGTTGTGCCGCAGGTGCCGTCAGGAGCAACGGGTTCGATGCGGTAACTGCGCCAGAACCGTTGGTCGTCTCCAATGCATTCACGGCCTGCGCCAGCAGCCCGGTAGCCACCAACAGCACGACCAGCAGAGGCGTTCCATTGGTTCGACCGTTCTTCCCAGGCGAGGTCAGATTCATCACGGACTTCGTGTGGCCCTGGACTGGATCACTTTGTTTCTTGAGCTCGTTACTCATGCTTTCACCTTTCGCCATAATTCACATGGCCATTCATCCCGTCACGACTCGCCGGTGATACCAGCCGCGCGAGGCGTTGCAGATTTTGCAAACGGACAGCATCACCGGCACTTCCACCAACACGCCAAACACGCACGCCAACGCCGCGCCCAACTTTGGACCGAAGTGATTGATCGGCACAACCAGCAGCAGCACTACGGACCCTTTCGTCGTCAGGTTCTCGACTTGGAACGCAAAGATCAACAACAACGTCAGCCGCAGCAGCGCAATGCTGGAAGGCCTGTGCCGTCAGTTGACGGAGAGCAGGACGGGCAACGGCTAGAAACGGCGCCGGAACCAGAAGGCGACGTGAACCAGACCGATCAGCGCCGGCACTTCGATCAACGGGCCGACGACGGCAGCGAACGCCACCCCCGAACCAAGGCCGAAGACCGCGATTGCCACCGCAATCGCGAGTTCAAAGTTATTGCCCGCCGAGGTGAACGCCAGCGTGGCGGAACGCGGGTAATCCGCGCCGAGCCGTTTCGCCATCACAAAACTCACCAGAAACATAATGGCAAAGTAGAGCACGAGCGGGATCGCAATGCGGAGCACGTCGAGCGGGAGTTGAACAATCGCGTCGCCCTTGAAGGTGAACATCACCACGATGGTAAAGAGCAGCGCGGTGAGGGTGATGGGCGAGATGCGCGGGATGAACACGCGTTCATACCATTCCTCTCCCTTGAGCGGCACGAGCAGCACGCGGCTCAATACGCCGGCGGCGAAGGGGATGCCGAGGTAGATCATCACGCTCCAAAAAATCTCGCTCATTTGCACGGGCACCACGGCGCCTTTCAAGCCGAAGTGCGGCGGGAGCACCGTGATGAAGAGCCAGGCGTAGAAGCTGTAGAACAGAATCTGCGCGATGCTGTTCAACGCGACGAGACCGGCGGCGTATTCGTTGCTGCCTTTGGCAAGTTGGTTCCACACGAGCACCATCGCGATGCACCGGGCGAGGCCCACGAGGATGAGGCCCACCATGTAGTCCGGTTTGTCGCGGAGAAAAATGATCGCGAGCAGAAACATCAGCGTCGGGCCGATGATCCAGTTCTGCACGAGGGAAAGCGTGAGAATGCGGGTATCGGCGAAGACCTTGGGCAGGTGGGAGTATTTCACCTTGGCCAGCGGCGGATACATCATGAGGATCAGGCCGATGGCGATGGGCAGGTTCGTTGTGCCCACCGTCATGGGGGCGAAGAATCCCACCGGATCGGCAATCACGAAATGGCCCAGCAGCACGCCGAGGCCCATGGCGGCAAAAATCCAGACCGTGAGATAACGGTCCAGGAAGGACATGTTTTTGGCGACAGCCTCGGGCGCGGTCTGACTTGCGTTGCTCATGATTTGCGCGCTTGAACTTCGAGGCTCACGATGTAATCGCCCGGCTTCGCTCCCGCCGGAAGATGCGCGACAATTTTTTTGTAGAGCGGATCTTCAAAACCCGTCATCGCCTCGACGTATTCCGCCTTGGGCTTGAGCACAATGTCGGTCAATCCCGCCTCGCGTGCCCAGCGTTCGGTATCGCTGGCGAGGGCCGCTCCCGCGACGCAGCCCACCAACGCCTCGACCATCTCGAGCACTTCAGCCGGCAGCGGCTTGAGCAACGCCATGTCGGATACGGCCACGCGTCCGCCGGGCTTGAGCACGCGCGCGATTTCGCGCCAGACCTGCGGTTTGTCCGGCGAAAGGTTGATGACACAATTTGAGATGATCGCGTCCACGCTGTGGTCCGCGACCGGCAAATGCTCGATCTCACCGAGCCGGAATTCCACGTTGTCCAGCTTGGTCAGCTCCCGGTAACTCGCGAGGTTGCGCCGCGCCTTGGCCAGCATTTCCGGGGTCATGTCCACACCGATGGCACGCCCGGCCGCACCAACTTTGCGGCCCGCGATGAAAAGATCAAAGCCGCCGCCGCTGCCGAGGTCGAGCACGGTTTCACCGGGCTTCAGTGCCGCGAGCGCGGCGGGGTTGCCGCAGGAAAGGCCCATGTTCGCGCCGGCGGGAAGGGACTGAAGTTCGTCCACGGAGTAACCGAGTTCGCGAGCGAGTTTGTCCGCGTCCGATCGTGCCGACCCGCAGCAGGAAACACCCGGCGGGCGGCAACCGGTAGAAGTTTCCGCCGCGATTTTCGCGTAACCGCCCCGCACCAATTCGCGGACGGCTAGTTCTCTTTCTGTGGTAAGTGTCGGGTTCATAATTTTTCCGTTTTGGCGCTCAGGCCGGTTGCATCGCCTGCAACTGATCGCGACGGCCATCGGCGTAGGCGGCGAACACCATTTTGATTTCATCACGCACCCGACGAAACACCGCCAGCTTCTCTTCGTCCGTGCCGGTGGCGTGGGCTGGGTCATAAAAACCCCAATGGTGACGGTTCACCTGGCCGGGAAAAATTGGACAGGCCTGATCCGCGTTGCCGCAGACGGTGATGACGGTTTCCACCGGCTGATGCAAAAAGTCGTTCATGTGCTTGGACTGGTGAGTGGAAATATCAATGCCGATCTCCTGCATCACCTGAATGGCGAGCGGATGGACGTAGCCGGCGGGTTTCGACCCGGCGCTTTGCACATTGAGTGAGTCGCCCGCCGCCGTGCGCAGGATACCTTCGGCGAGATGGCTGCGGCACGAGTTGCCGGTACAGAGAATGAGAACGGTGGGTTTCATCGGCAGCATTGGCGTTTGCATAATTCCGCAGGGTCTTGCTTCAGAATCTTTTTGAGTTGCTGGTTGTCTTCCAAAACGTGTGGGTTGTCGGCGAGGGACTTCTTAACCCAATCCAGCGCCTCGCGCACCACCACCGGGGCGCTTTTCCCCGGCAACTGGTAATAAATCCAGCGGCCATCCTTGCGTGATTCCACGAGGCCCGCCTGAAAGAGAATGGACAGGTGCTTGGAAATGGTGGACGGAGCCAGACCGAACAGCTCCGTGATCTGGCAGACGCACAACTCGCCTTTCCGCAACGCCAGCAGCGCGCGGACGCGGTTTTCATCCGCCAGCGCCTTGGTGATGTTCATGAATTCACGCATAGTCTGTTTCCTCATTTCGCCAAACGACGAAACAAAGCTCACACTTGAAGCCACGGAGCGCAAGGAATCTTTTATCCGAAGAATTTGCGGCGGCCAGGCTCGCCGGTTTCGGCCAGGGATGGCATGGCCGACGGGCATCCCGGATTTCAGGAGGAGGGGCGAAAGCCGGCTCGGTGGCGGGACACGCGTTCAACCGGCCACCGCCATTAGCCGCTGGTCAATCCGCGACCAGATTTATCTGGAGGCGAAGAAACAACTGCTCGGTTGGCATTTCCGCCAACCGCAACCGAACCGTTTCCGTTTTGCCATCAGCATTCGCGATCACGTCCACGGGCTCAAACCGGCTGCCCACGTCAACCCACGTCATCCAATCCGAAGTGCCCTGCACGCGAAAAGCCACATCGTCGGCTGACTGGGATCGAACGTATGAAAGGATGAATTCTTTTGGGCCGGCGCCCGACAACGGCTCGAAGGATGCCCAAAACACCGGGTCATCATTCGGTACCAGCGGATCAGATCCAACCGCATACTCAAACAGATTAAGCCGGCCGTCACCGTCCGGATCCACGTAGTATCCGCTAATTGCCGCATCGCGCAATTGCTCGGTCGGGAAAGCGTCACTGCGCCATTCATCAATTGACGTCACCGGATCCAGAAAGACACCGCTCACCACGGCGTTGACTTGCCGGCGCGTGATGGTGAAACGGACGCTACCGCGGATGTTCCAAACCAGATATTTGCCCGGGTTGAAATCCTGAACCGGCCGGGAATCGAGCAGCAGGCCCGAACTCAAATCACTGACGGTCACCTGGCTTTGCCGTGCCGTGGTGTCCCAGTCCAGGAAATAGAGTGCGACCTGACGCGGCTTCCCATCCATGAGGCTGGCGTCGAGATCAAATCCCACGGTGTCCACGTAGCAGGAGGCGATGCGTGGCGAGCCAGCCACATGTTGCAACGCCCGGGTTGCGGAAACGGAATTTGCCCAGGTAAACGTTCGGGCGGTGGAGAACACGTCCGCAAAGGCTGGCAGGGAAGTCGCATGATCCACCACGATGTATCCCAATTGTCCGTACGCACCGAGCCAGTCACCCTGTACCGCGGTGTCTTCTTGCAGGAACTCTGCCCAGGCGCCGGGCAGGGCGATGGCAACCTTCGCCGGGTCAGACAACTGGCTTTCGCCCAAGTTGTCCCAAGCCCGGGCAGTGAGCGTGTACGCGCCCGCCGTGGGGAATCCCCAAGCAGCGGCATACGGAGCGTTGGTGACTTCGGAGATCTTCCCGCCATTGACGAAAAACTCGACACGGACAATCGCGCCGTCTTCATCCGATGCGTTTGCCTGGATGGTAATATTGGTTGGGGCGGTGAGGATCGCCAAATCGGGCGGATTTGTGATTTGCACCGCTGGGGGATGGTTGGGAACGGCATCAAGAAACAGCGCGCTCACCACCGCGTTACCCGTCAACGGCGTGACATGAACCTGCAGGTGGCCGCGAACGCTCCAGGTCAAATAGACTCCCTCCCCAAAATTCGTGAGCCCTTGGCTGCCCAAGATGGCGCTGGTCTCACCATCCACCAAATCCACCCGTTGCGAACGCCCCGCATGGTCCCAATCCAAACAATAGAGCGTGAGGCGTTTTAGCCCGCCGTCGGTGAGGGGTAAATCGAAAATCATGGTCTCATCGGAAAACCAACAGGCGGCGATCCGACCGCTGTTGTCCGCCCGCATCAAGGCCCGCGGGTCCGCTGTGGTGGTCCAGATGAAAGGCGTTGCCGCCTCAATCCCCAACGTCACATGCGCCGGCAAGTTGGTGCTGTCCGCCGCCAACCCATAACCTTCCGAGCCAAACCGCGCCTCCCAATCGCCTCCCGTGCCGGACTCCGCGCCGCCATAGATTGCCTGGCCGGAGGGCATTTCGACTACCACATCAATCGTCCTGGAATCCACCGCCAGTCCATTGACGTCAACGACCCGGGCCGTTACCGGGTGGACTCCCGCAGGGGCTTTGTACCAAAGGAGCGTGTACGGCAACGTGGTCGCCGCGCCCAAGTCATTCGTGCCATTCAGGAAGTCCACGCGGGCAATCTCCGCCCCAGTATGGGTGACGCATGCTTCAAGGGTAACGGCGGCGGGCGCCACGACGATCCCGGGCGGATGCGACGCCGTGACCGAAACTTCAACAAAACTGAAGTTGGTGAACCGGGCAAGGTTCACCGCAAAATTATTGTCCGAAACCACTCCGAATCCCGCCCGGAGGGTTCCCGCCAGATTAGCTTCGAGTTCCCCCACCTGGAGCCAATTGCTGCCATCAGTACTGACGAAGCCGCTGAAAGTATTCTCCGCCCGCAACAGGCGAAGCCATTGCGGGGTCGGATTCGACAGGTCATGGGACTTTACCAGATCGCCACCAACGCCGGTTCGGGCCTCAAACTGAATTCCGCCCGCAGCCATTTGGCTCACCATGAGCGACCTTGCCCCGTCACCATTATCTTCGCGCAGCATCAATCCCGCGCGGGCTGCCCGTCCGGTTGGTTGTTGCGCGATCAGTTGGGCAACCACATGCCCGTTGCCGGTCAGGGGACGACTTAGAAAATGCAGGGCGTCACTTGCAAGGGAAGTCGCCCTGCCACTCCCCGCCACTTGAAATTCCTGCCCCGTGATCGCCGAACTCCCTTCGCGTTGCGAAGTGCCGATATTGGTGTAAGCCCAGGGCGCGGTCGGGAAGCTGAGAATCCAGTCGCGGATCAGGGCAATGCCGCCCTGGTTCAATTGCGATGAAGCGATGGGCGGCATCCGCCAGAGGTATGGGTCACTTATTCGTTGGTGGAGCACGGATGCGGTCGGGTTGTTTGGCGTGATGATCGAATTGTCCACGATGTTTGCCTCGCTCAAAGGCACATGAACGCGCGCGTCCCAAGCGGAGGAGGTGACCAAGAGACTGCCCGGATGATGACAGGAATAACAGTTGCCTTGAAAGTAGGAACGCGACCGGTCGTAAAGCGACCTGGTCTTATCGGTGGCCGCATAGAGGGTGCGGAATTCCGCCACCGAAGTAAGGTTGGTGTCCAGATAGCCAGCCGCACTCAAGGCCAGGAGTTGGTTGGTTAGGGTCCCGCTGTAGTCCTGGTCGCAATTCAATTGTGGCGTGCTGAAGCCCAAGGCGTAACCGGCGGAGTGGTTGTGGCAGGTCCGACATTCGGATTGACTGGGATAATGCCAGATTTGCGTGCGCAACTCGCTCCCGTCCGGGTTGTAAATAACGACCGCTTCGTCCACGCCTTCCTGCGGGGCCAACACGGCGTTGGTCTGGGCCGCGTCCCAAATGTAAGTGACGCCATAGACGCCGTCGTCGCCCTGGACCATGAAGCGCGTCTCAAGTTTACGGCGGGATTCCGGAATGCCGTTCGTGATCTCCATGTCGAAGTGCTTGATCCACACCGATCCCGACGGAAAGCTCCAATTGTTTACCGCGTGAAAACCAAATTGGTTGGTCAACCCCGGCAATGAAAACCAGCGGCGTTTGTGGGCGTAATCCGACCAAAAAGTCAGGCTGACAGCGTAAGGAACAATCCCCGCCTGCGGCGTCATCGCGTCCAAGTCACTGAACGCCCCGGTTTCCGCCAGCGTTTGCGGGAAGGGTCCAGCTTCTGCCGGCGGAACGTAAAACAACTTTTTGATTCGTCCTTCATGCAAATTGGCGAAAAGAATTTCACGGTCCCGCGGGTCGTAACCAAACGTCGCAATGCTGAAATCACCGGTCAACCGTTGGAACGGTTTTGGTCCTGGCGTGCCGTCGTTGAACGTCGCCCAGATGTGACCCCGGACAAAATCTCCAAACACATACCAGCCGTAGAGCTGAGGCATGGCCGAACCGCGATAAACCACGCCGCCCGTCACACTGTTGCCCTGGTTCGTCGCGTTGCCGTGGGCATATTCCACAATGGGATCAACCCCAACAAACCCCGGCGGCGGATCCCAATACGCATGCGCCCCCTCCCGGTACGGCCAACCGTAATTTCCGCCCGCCGTAATCAAGCTGACTTCCTCGTAGAAGCCCTCACCCATGTCGGCGCAATAGATATCCCCGTTCAACGGATCCATACAGAACCGCCACGGATTACGAAAGCCCATCGCGTAGAACTCCGTCCGCAACGCCGTGGGATCAATGTCGAACCCTTGATAATTGGTCACGCCGATGAAGGGATTATCTGGCGGGATGGTGTAGTTCGTCGTGATCGCCGGATGCGGGTTCGGCAGGAGGCTTCCGGGTCGCTTATCAACATCAATCCTGACAATGCCGCCATGCAGTTTTCGATCCAGTGGTTGCCGGTTCAGTACGACGGCGTCTGGCGGGAATTTCTCTTCGCCCAAAGAAACGTACAGGTAACCGTCCGGCCCAAAGTGAACGTCGCCCGCGTTGTGCTCCTCGTTGGTGTCGTACTGGGAGAAAATCACGACCTCTGATTGGGCGTCTGCGCTGTCCGGGTTTCCGGGCGAAGTCTCAAACCGGGAAAGCTGATCGTGCAGGACTCCGCCGGCGCCCTCCGTGGACGTGATCAAGGTTCGATAAACGTAAAAATAGCCGTTGCTGGCGTAATTGGGGTGGAAGTCCATGCCCAATAATCCTCTTTCGATGTATTCCGAACTGGTGTTGGTGGTCAAATCGAGAAAAAGGGTTCTCGTCGGGACCACGAGGTTCGTAACCACAACAATTCGGCCCGCCCGCTCCAACACAAAGAGCCGATTCGTCTCGCCCGGCGGCGAGACAATGCCAACCGGTTGCTCGAACACCAAGTCGCCCAGCGCGTTCGTCACGCCATATCCGGATACCCCATGAACATTGGGCAGGGTTAGCGTAGTGTTTGCCTCTCGAACCAGAGGACCTGCTTTTCCCACCGTGAGCGATGCGAAAAAGACAGCAACCCAAAACCGCACCCCATCCTTAAACGTCATAATGGCTTCAGATTAAATGGGCTGCGATTGCCCGTCAAGAACCGCGTCCGCCATCGCCGACGCCAGTGGCATTGCGTCGCCAACTCCCCTCGAACCCAAGCTTGCGCTATCAACCTTGTCCGGTTGAAACTCCGCCCGCCACCTTATGCCCGACGACCTCCAATCCGCCGCCGCCAAACTGGGCCTGGAAACCTTCCAGCGCCACATCTTCCTGTGCGCCGACCCGACCGAGGCCAAGTGCTGCCCCAAGGAAGCAGGGCTTGCGGCCTGGGAATTTTTGAAGCGCCGCTTGAAGGAACTCGGCCTCGCCGGCCCCGAACCGCTGGTCTTCCGCACCAAGGCCAACTGCCTCCGCGTCTGTGTGCGCGGTCCCATCGCCGTCGTCTATCCCGAAGGCGTCTGGTATCACTCCTGCGCGACGGAAGTTTTGGAACGCATCATCCAGGAACATCTCGTCGGCGGAAAAGTGGTTGCGCCCTTCGCCTTTGCCCGCAACCCGCTTGCTTGAAATCAGCGTGATTCGGCCTCGACACCCATCCCGCCGCTTGGTAGGAACCGCTTGTCCCAAGTAAATTTATGGCGCGTCTCCTGAAAAAAACTGGAACGGGTGAACCCGAGGTTTTGGAATTGAACCTAGGCGTGAACCGCTTTGGACGCGACCCGGAGAATCACTTTACCATCAACCACGCCTCCGTTTCCGCACATCACTGCGACATCACCCTCACGGCCAGAGCCGTCCTGCTCCGCGATTGTAATTCGACTAACGGCACCTTTATCAACGATAAGCGGGTGAAGAAAGCGCCCCTTCAACCCGGCCAGATCGTTCGTCTGGGTGAGGTTGAGCTTTTTGTTGACACAATTGAGGTGACAATTGCCATTCCGCAATACGACCGGCCACGTACCGAGCCACCACCACCACCACTGCCCGTACTACCCAGCGACATGGTGCATTGTGCTCGACATCCTGAATCACTTGGCACGCATCAATGCACGAATTGTCGCCATGTTCTCTGCAAAGCATGTGTGCGGCTGATTCGGTACAGCGGCGGGAAGATGAGAATGCTTTGTTCGCTCTGCAGTTTTCAGGTTGATGTCATCGGTGAACCGAAACCGCCGGTGATGCTGCCAGATGGGAATATGCTTTGTCCGCGGCATTCGGAAGCCTTGGCCACGTATCAATGCATGAACTGCAGTGAAGTAATGTGTGACGCCTGCGTACATCGGCTCCGGCCCAATCGGGGAAAGGTTCGTTTGTCTTGTACTGTGTGTCGTCATCCAGTTAAAGTCATAGCCGGTTCGAAGCCAAAAAAGAAATCTCTCGCGTCCTACTTCAAGGAAACAGTCAAGGTGACGTTCCTAAGCGGCAACGAACCCGGCTGACTTTTCCCCAAAATTCTCCAACGCCGCACGCATTTCCGGAAATTGAAACTGAAACCCCGCCGCGAGTAATCGCCCCGGCACGACCCGGCGGCTTTTAAGGATCAGCTCCGTTTCCGTTCGCAAAAACACGGCGCCGACTTCCAGCATCCATTCCGTCGCCGGCAGACCAACCGGCACGCCCGCCGTTTCGCGCATCACGCGCATCATCTCCGCGTTCGGCAGCGGATTCGGCGCGGCGAGATTCACCGGCCCGCTGAAATCATCCTGCGCCAGCAGCCACTCCACCGCCCGGAGAAAATCCGCAATATGAATCCACGAAACAAATTGCCGGCCGCTGCCCATCCGCCCGCCCAATCCGAACCGCGCGAGCCGGCGCAACACCGGAAACACGCCGCCCGCCGCCCCGAACACCATCGTGATACGCAGGGCGATCTTCCGCGTCGCCGGCGTCCGCGCCTCATCCAATGCCCGTTCCCATTGGCGGATGACCTCGACGGAAAATTCATCCTTGGCTTCCCGCGTCGCCCCCGTTTCGCCCGCCTCATCCATCGGCGTGGTGAACGATTGTTTGTAGATCGTCGCCGAACTGGCGTTGAGCCACACCCGCGGCGGCTTCGCGCAACGGGCAATCGCCTCGCCCAAGACGCGGGTCGAATCCACCCGCGATGCGATGATGACCCGGCGGTTCGCCGCCGTGTACCGACAATCCACCGAGCGCCCGGTCAGATTGATCACCGCGTCCGCATCATCAACAAGTTTCGCCCACTCACCCAAAGTTTTTCCATCCCAGGGCAGTTCCTTGACGCGGTCGGTCCGCCCGCGCGGGGCGCGCGTCAGGACGACGACTTCATAATCGCGCTCGCAAAATCGTTTTGCCAGCGCGCTGCCAAGAAATCCGCTGCCGCCGGCGAGGATGATGCGTTTCATGGGATTTTGAAAAAGGCACTGTGGCGGGGATGGTTCTGGCTTTGATCCACCGGCTGACGATTGGGAAGCTCACAGCTTCCGCTCAAGCAGTAGCGATTGCGCGCCACCCAACGGTAGCCAACCCCGCCAATCCACCGGGCCCCGGGCAGACCGAGCAACGCGCCGAGCGGCCAGAGCCACCAGACCGAACGGAACAAAACCGCCCAGGCATCCACGCCCCCGACAATGCGTCCGTCGGCGTGCAGCAATTTCATTTCCTCGCGTAGCGCAACCTCCGTCATTCCCAGTCGCGCCGTCGTGCCGGGCGTTTGCAATGGCAGCCAGTGAAAGCCGCGCCGCGCAAAAACGCCGCCCCAGCGCGTCGCGCCGCGAACGCAGAACCGACATTCGCCGTCATAGAAAACCCAGCCGCGCGGGCTTGAGGCTTCACTGGTTGGATTTTCCGCATTCACCGAAACAGTGTTTCAAAAGAATCAAGTGCCCAGGCCCAGCACCTTGAGGACTTTGTCCCCGAGTTTCACGAACTTGACCATCGCGCTCGTCGGCCATTGCCGCACCTGAACGTACCAAGCCGTGGTGGTTTCAAAGAAATTGTGCAGATCGCGCAGCCGCTGCTCCGTGTAAGCGTCCGTCTCCTTGTCCTTCTCCGCTTCGCCGATGCACTCCCGCAACATGCGCATCGTCGGGTCAATCTCGCGCTTCTTCCGCTCGTCCAGCACCACGCGGAACATTTCCCACACATCCTTCATGCTCTCGAAGTGATCGCGGGAATCCCCCAGGACATGGATCCGCTTCACGATGCCCCAGCCCTGAAGCTCCTTGAGACTGTTGCTGACGTTCGACCGCGCCACCGCCAGCGTGTCGGCGATTTCCTCCGCGGGCAGCGGCCGGGGCGCCAGGTAAAGCAGGGCGTGAATCTGGGCCACGGTGCGGTTGATGCCCCAGCGCGTGCCCATCTCGCCCCAGTGGAGGATGAACTTCTGTTGGACTG
>CAYHFK010000005.1:0-26072 GCA_964355895.1 uncultured Bifidobacterium sp.
CTGGGATTGCTCTGGCTCGCGGCGCGGAATGTTCGCCGGCGTTGGCGCGAGGAGCCGCCGTCGGCGCGCGTGCAGCAGATGGAGAAAGTGTTTTGCGAACCGGTGATCGGGGTGGCCTTCCTGCGTGGCTGGATGCGGCGCAAGTTGGCGCGCAATCCCATCGGTTGGCTGGAGCAACGGCGCTGGAGCGGGCGGCTCGTGACGTGGGCGTGGCTCGCCATCATCATCTCCATCCAGACGGCGGTGCTGACCGACCCGAGTTTCTTCTGGCGCGGCGGGGGGATGCAAACGGTCATGGCCTGGCTGTTGGCGGGCAGCATGGCGGCGAGTGCGGCGGGGAGCTTCCGGCGCGAGCGCGAAACCGGCGTGCTGGAATTGCTGTTGGTGTCACCGCTGACGACGGGGCAGATCATTGGCGGCCGCTTGCGCGGGTTATGGGGGCAATTCCTCCCGTCCATCGTGATGTTGCTCGGCATCTGGATTTACCTCGAAACCCTGCGCCAGCCGATCGAAGGCGATTTCCTCAGCATCTGGTTCTTTCTTGTCTCGTTCGCGGTCGTGCCGGTGATCGGGCTTTATTTTTCGGTTCATTGCAAAAGCTTCATCAGCGCGTTTCTGCTCACGCTGGCTTTGGTGTTCGTGATGCCGTTGGGGTCCGTCTGGCTGGTGCGATATTTGGCCTGGCTCAGTTGGAAAATGAACTCCCATTTCTATGGGTGGAATGATCCGGCGACCCAGATATGGTTCTTTCAGTTGGTGCTCGCCGGAGTCTTCCTTCGGCGGTTGCATCACAAGCTGGCAACCCGTTCCTTCCCGCTGGAACGCGTTGTGGCCTGAAGCGGGGTCAGAAGCAGCTTTGCTGCATCCATTGAATAGGTTTGCCTTGCGCTGCGTACAGGTCGCAAACCTGCTTGTGATTCGGGGATTGGCGGGAAGACCGGGCGGGCTCCACTTCCACCGTGACGGTGTCTTCCTCCAGCGGATAGAACCAGCGTCGCCGGACGATGAAGGTGGCGTAGCCGAGCGGTTCATCTTCGGCCGTATCGCGCTTGAGGACATAGTCGCCTTCAGTCGGCACGGTCGCCATCTCGCACTCGAAGGTGTAATCGTTTTGTCCGCCACCAGGCGGCACCACGGCGAATTCCACTTTCATAGGATCCTTGGGTTGCGAGGTGGTCTCGTCAGAGAACCTCTGTTCCTTTCCAAGGTCGCAGGCGAGCTGGTTTTTGCAACCGGGCCGCCGTTAATGGACTCGAACTGCCGGCACGGGCACGATGATAACCGGCGGGCCGACGATGATCGCCGGTGGGCCTGGGTGGACCCCATGCCCGCGATGATGTCCGGGCCGTCCGCCTTCCGAAACAAGACATCCGGTAGCAGTGAAGAGGGTGATGACGCTGGTAAACAACAGGAGTTTTTTCATATTCAGTTTGGTCCGCTTTCTGGAATCAAGTTACGCGGTGGGCTGGGACTTCTCCATGGGGTGTAACCCTACGTACCCAATGGGCAGGGTCCGCGTTGCCAGCCCAGGGGGATGGGCCGAAGTGACTGCCTGCCGCGACTGCCGCCCGGCAAATTGCCTTTGGTTTTTTCCTGCCGGCGCTTTAGACTCCGGGTTCAATGCTTGAACCCCTGAACAATTCGCAGATCCGCAAATTCAAAGCGGCCGCGCAGCATTTGGAACCCATGCTGAAAGTCGGCAAAGCCGGCTTCAGTGACGGTTTCATTCGTTCCGTGGCGGAAGCGCTAGCGCAACATGAACTGGTGAAGATCAAGTTCGTGGAGTTCAAAGCGCAGAAGAAGGAACTCGCGCCGCAGTTGGCGGAAAAAACTTCGAGCCACATCATCATGCGCGTCGGCAATGTGGTGGTGCTCCATCGCCCCCGTCCCGTGGCGGAAGCGCCATCCCCGGGCACATGAAACGGACTTCGACTGCGGAACTTATCGGCTTTATCACGCTCGCGATTCTGACCGGTTGCACGACACCGTCGCCCACGGCCGGAATCCGGCTGAACCAGATTCAGGTGATCGGCACGCACAATTCGTATCATGTGCGGGGCCACGACTCGCTGCTGGCGTTGATCGCCAAAGTGAATCCGGGCGCGCGGCGGGATCTGGACTACGGTCACCGGCCGTTGCCCGAGCAGTTGGCGCGGCTGGGCATCCGCCAGATCGAACTGGACTGCTACGCCGATCCGGACGGTGGACGGTATGCGAAACCCCTGGGTCTGGAACGGGTGGTTCAGGCCGGCCTGCCGCCCGTGCCGGAGCCGGATCCGGCGGGACGGTTGCGTCAGCCCGGCATCAAGGTGATGCATGTGCCGGACATTGACTTCGCCAGCTCGGCACTGACGTTGGTGGACGCGCTGCGCCAGGTGCGGGAATGGTCGGTGAAGCATCCGCGCCATGTGCCCGTGTTCATCATGCTGGAAATTAAGGAAGAGTCGCTCGGTCCCGGATTCACCCAGCCCGCGCCGTTTGACCAGGCGCAGTTGGCGAATCTGGAAAAGGAGATTCTCTCGGTCTTTCCGCGTGAGTCCATTCTGACGCCGGATGATGTGCGGGGCCGGGCGGCCACCTTGCCGGAGGCGCTGCGGTATTCGGGCTGGCCGCTGCTGGATTCGGTGCGGGGCCGCGTGATGTTCGGCATGGACAACGAAGGCGCGGTCCGCGATCGCTATCTGGAAGGGCATCCGGCACTGGAGGGACGGCTGGTGTTTGTGAGCGTGCCGGCCACGAATCCAGCCGCCGCCTGGATGAAGCGCAATGACCCGGTCGGCGACTTCGAGCAAATCCAGGAGTTGGTGCGGAATGGGTTCCTGGTGCGGACGCGGGCGGATGCGGATACCGCCGAGGCCCGCACGAACGATCCCCGGAAACGCGGACGGGCGCTGGCGAGCGGCGCGCAATTCGTCAGCACCGACTATCCGGCGCCGGACCTCCGGTTTTCGTCCTATTCTGTGCGGCTGCCGGGCGGCACCGTCGCGCGCCCCAATCCGGTGAACGGCCCGGCGAATGATCGGAGTCAGGAACTGGAATGAGCCGGAGCCGCCCATCCAAAAAGTAGGAGACGACGTAAGGAGTCTCTAATTTAAGCTTCAGCAACCGGGAAAACATGAGACTCGTGACCTCGTCTTCTACACCGCACAGAATCTTGAACCGAGGACATTTACCCGCGTCGCTTTTCCCAGGGAACGCCTGGAAGCACGGGTGGAATTGTTTGCAAAATCATTTGCCACCGGCGCCCGCCTGCGGCTAACTCCCGGCCATGACTCTTCTGCCCATCGTCGAACGCGAGTTGCGCGTGGCGGCGCGCAAGCGGGGCACGTTCTGGCTGCGCGTGGTGGCGGCGCTCGTGGCGCTGGTCATCGGCGGCAGTGTCATGCTGCTCACGCTCACACCGTTTGGCGGGCGGATGCAGATGGGCGGGCCGATCTTCGGGACGCTGACGTGGCTGAGTCTGGCGGGTGCGTTGAGCGCGGGACTGTTCTTCACGTCCGATTGTTTGAGCGAAGAGAAGCGCGAGGGCACGCTGGGATTCCTGTTTCTCACCGATCTGCGCGGCTACGACGTGGTGCTGGGCAAGCTGCTCGCCACGTCGCTACGTTGCGTATTCGCGTTGCTCGCCATCTTTCCGGTGCTGGCGATAGCGTTGTTGATGGGTGGCGTGGAGGCGGGACAATTCTGGCGAACCCTGTTGGCGCTCGGTCACGCGCTGTTCTTTTCGCTGGCCGCCGGCATGTTCGTATCGGCCATCAGCCATCACCCGCAGAAGGCGCTGGCGGGGACATTGATGGTGCTGGTGGTGCTCGTGTTTGGCGGGCCGTTGGCGGATTCCATCAGTGCGTTGGTGAAGCAGCGAAGTTTTGGGCCAGCGTTGAGCCTGTCGAGTCCCGGTTACGTTTTTATGGCGGCGGGCGGTTGGGGCGGAACGATGTTCTGGACGGGGCTGCTCACGAGTCAAGCCGTCGCGTGGCTCATGCTGGGGCTGGCCGGCTGGTGGATTCCGCGTTCGTGGCAGGACAAGTCATCGCCGACCAAAACCGTCAAGGACAACTGGGCCTATCGTTTCAAATTCGGCGGCGCGAAATTTCGTGCCGCCCGGCGCCGCCAACTCATCGCGCCCAATCCCGTCTTGTGGCTGGCGTGTCGCGAATGCTGGCAATCGGTCGCCCTCTGGACGTTGAGCCTGCTGACGCTGGGCGTGTTCCTCGCGTTGGTCATTGCCGATTTGCCTCCCATGGCGTGGATGGCTTGGGGCTACATTGGGGGCGCGTTGACGCTGGCGTTTTATCTGGGCACGGCCTCACAAGCCTGCCGGTTTCTTGTGGAAGCGCGGCGCAGCGGGCTGACCGAACTGCTGCTCGCGTCGCCGTTGACGGTGGAGCAAATCGTGCAAGGGCAATGGCGCGCATTGCGGCGGATGTTTGGGCCGCCAGTGATTGGGTTCCTCGCGGTGCATCTCGTCGCGACGTTTATTTCGCAACGCGAAACCTGGGGCAGCATGATCGCCTCCGTGGGCAACGTGCAACCACCCCATGTTGTGGTGACGCTCACCATGGCGGCGAGTGGGACGCTCGCCACGATCGCGAATCTGATCGCGCTCAGTTGGTTTGGCATGTGGATGGGATTGACTTCCAAAAGCACGAACCTGGCGACGCTCAAGACCTTGTTGTGGGTCCAAATTGTGCCGTGGTTTGTGATCAGTTTTGCTTCGAGCCTCATCCTGGGGTTGCTGCTGATGCGCATGATGATGCCGGCGATCACGAAGGGCGCGACCCCGAATCCGGCGCGCTTCATGGTCTGGTATCCGCTCATTACCATGGCGACGAGCGCGGTGTTGTCTGTGGTAAAAGATATTTTCTTCGCCCGGCTGGCGCGGCGAAAACTGTATGCCACGTTCCGCGAATCAGCGGCGTTGGGCCTGACGCCGCTGCGGTTTGATGCGCCACCCGTGATCGCCCTCAAACCATGACGCTGCTACCCATCGTCGAACGAGAACTCCGCGTGGCGGCGCGCAGGCCCGCTACCTTCTGGCTGCGGTTGCTGGTGGCGTTCGGGGTGATCGTCGTGGCTACGTGGATTTTTCTCGTGGCGCAGAACGAATCGCAGCGCGAAGTGGGGAAGGTGATTTTCTACGCGTTGACCGGCGGCTTGATGCTTTATTGCCTGGTGGCGGGGGTGCGCGCCACAGCGGATTGCTTGAGCGAGGAAAAACGCGAGGGCACGCTGGGCCTTTTGTTCCTGACGGACCTGCGCGGCTACGACGTGGTCTTCGGCAAGCTGGCGGCGAATTCGCTCGCGGTGTTTTACGGCGTGCTGGCGGTGGTGCCGGTGCTGGCGATTCCGCTGCTGATGGGCGGCGTCACGGTGGGCGAGTTCGGGCGGGTGGCGCTGGTGCTGGTGAACACCCTGTTCTTTTCGCTGAGCGCGGGGATGCTGGCGTCGGCGCTGTGCCAGAACCAGCGCGCGGCCATTGGCCTGACGCTCCTGCTCATCCTGCTCGTCACGGCGGGCGGACCCGCGCTGGGCACGTGGCTGGCGTGGAAGTTGAACTGGCGCAGCAATTCCAACTTTACGTTCCTCTTCGCCAGCCCGGTTTATTCTTACTTCGCGGCCTTTGATAAAATGCTGCCGCGCGGCGCGGGCGCGGGCTTTAGTGGCTTTTATTGGTCGGTCGGCATTGTGCATGGACTGGCTTGGGCTTTTCTCGCGCTGGCGAGCTGGATCGTGCCCCGTTCGTGGCAGGACAAGGCCGTGAGCGACGGTGGCTGGCGCGGGCGAATGCGCGCCTGGCTCGAAGGCGACGTCGCCACGCGCCGGGAGTTTCGGACGCGGTTGCTCGATCGCAACGCTTTCTTCTGGCTCGCGACCCGTCCGCGCCGGCGCGTCGTGTGGGCCTGGGGGCCGCTGGCGCTGGCGGCGGGGGCGTGGGGTTGGGGGCTTTACCAGTTGGGGCACGAATGGCTCAATGTCGGCATCTACGCGGCGACGGCGCTTTTGTTGAGCACGACCATGAAAGGTTGGATCGGCTCGGAAGCGGGCCGGCGGTTGATCGAAGATCGCAAGAGCGGCGCGCTGGAGTTGCTGCTCTCGACGCCGCTGTCGGTGCGGGACATTTTGCACGGGCAACGCCTCGCGTTGCAACGGCAGTTTCTCCGGCCGGTGCTGGTGCTGCTGGGCGCGGGCGGGTTGCTGATCTTTGCGGGCGCCAACAGTTCTGATCTCAATGGCACTAGCCGGCCGTACTGGTATTGGGGCTGGGCGGCGGGACTCGTGATGTTCGGGGCGGACGTGGTGGCGCTCTACTGGTTGGGCCTGTGGACCGGTTTGGCCGTGCGGAACTCAAAGCACGCGTTCGGCGCGGCCATCGTGCCGGTGCTGGGCCTGCCGTGGATTGCCATCGCGGTCGTGGTGACGGTGATTAACTTGCTGCCGCGTGAATTCCAACAAATGTTTAACTGGGCTGGCTGGCCATTGCTGCTGTGGTTCGGGTTCGGAATTTTGGCGGACGTTGGGTTTGGCTTCTGGGCGCGGCACAAACTGCTGACGGAATTTCGCGTCCTCGCCGCGCAACGCTACCAACCCAAGCTGTCGTGGTGGCGGCGGCGGTTCGGAAAATCCGGCGCGTGAGAATTTATTTGAGTGACGGGCGTGGGCGTCGGGCGTTGCTGGATTCGGGGAATCATTCCTTCGCGTCTTTCGTGGGGCGTTCCCGAAGGCCGTGTACGTCGGTGAATCTGGCCTGAAGGAGGGGCAGGTCCTGCTCCAGATTTCCGCTCGGCTGAAACAAAGGCATCAGCCGGACCACATGTTCCCGGTAGTCGAACCCCACGGGCAGGATTGGTACGCCGGCCTTCGATGCGATCAGATAGAAGCCGGATTTCCATTGGCTCACGCCTTTGCGCGTCCCTTCCGGCGCCAGGGCCAGCATGAGGGCGGGGGTCGCATTGAAAGCTCGCACACATTCTCCCACCACCCCATGACTGGCGCTGCGATTTACGGGGATGCCGCCCAGCCACCGAAGGAATGTTTTGAACGGAGGCCGGAACATGGAGTGCTTGGCCAGCCATGAAACGCGGAGTTCGACTGCGAAAACCACCGCCACGCCCAACGGGAAATCCCAGTTCGAAGTATGGGGCGCCACGATGACGACGTACTTGGGATCGGCCGGGAAAGTGCCCTCGATCCGCCAGCCCGTTAGTCGCAGGCCAGCCCGCCCAAGGGCCCGCCACATCCAACCACGAGGCTGATGAAAAGCTGCCGGCGGGACTTGATATTCCGTAGGGTGCGGCAAGTTTTTCCTCGCCAGAGTGACCTGATCGGAATTTGCGTTCGACGCTCCGTGGGGGAAGGCGTCGGGCTTGTTGCTGTTGCGGCTCACGCCTTCCATGATGCGCCTTTCGGGGCTGGCTCACAAGCGCAGCGTCAGCGGTGCGGAAAATCTGTGGCGTGAGAATTTTCTTGAATGGCGGGCGCGGGCGGGCTTCACTTTCCGCCGGTGGAGAGGTGGCCGAGTGGCTGAAGGCGCTGGTTTGCTAAACCGGTATACGGGTTAAACCGTATCGGGGGTTCGAATCCCCCCTTCTCCGCCATTTTTCATTTTTCCCTTTATCGAGTTACCCAGGCTGTAATCGTCATCCCCAAATGAAGCCGAGCCTGACCGACACCCTCTGCACCCGCTGCGGGCTTTGTTGCGACGGGTCGTTGTTTGCCGATGTGGAACTGGCCAGCCGTGACGAAGCCTCGGCGTTGGAAGTCATGGGCCTGGAGATTGAGGACGCCGACGAGGATGACGGCGGGCTGTTGTTGCAACCCTGCGGGGCGTTGAAAGGAAAACGATGCAGCATGTACGCTTATCGCCCGGATTGTTGTCGGACGTTTGAGTGTCGCTTGATACAAGAGGTCAAGCTCGGCGCGGTGGGTGTGGATCGGGCCCAATCGAAGATTGCGGAGGCGTTGCAGCGGATCGAACGGGTCCAGGAACTGATGGTCCAGTTAGGGGCAGGCAATGAGCGTCAGCCGTTGAAGGAACGCTGCGGGGAGGTGCTGGCGCTCGCCGAGGAGACCACGGCGGATCCGGAGCTAAATCGGAAGCGCGCCGAATTGCAGGCCGCGATGACCGCCGTGGAGCATTTGATCCAGGAAACGTTCCTTGGCGGTTGGGGCCGGGCCGGGACCGCCGTTACGGCTTCGGACCGTAACCGGGCTTGATGTTGCCCTGGTCGTCGAGTTTGCCGCAGGCCCAGAGCAGGCCGCGCGTGACGAGGTCCAGGTAACGGGCGTCGGCCACGGTGGCGTTGTTGTGGCCGAGGGTGGTGCTGAACACGCGCGTGCCGTGGTAGTCGTTGACCCAGGCGACCACAGTTTCATTTTCCTTCGGCGTGCCGTCTTTGTTCTTCGTGATCTGCTTGCCGCGGGCGAACGGGGTGGCCGTCGGGAAAATCTGGATGTTGTTGTAAAGTTCTTCGTTGATCGTGGTCCAGTCGCTGAGGCTGTGGGTGAGCGCAGGAGTCTTGTCCGTGAACTGGATCGCAATCGGCAACTGCGGGCCGTGGCCGCTGGATTGGAGGCCGAGGTAATCAAACCACAGGGCGCGTTCGGCGCCGGCGGTGGCCGGCTCGCTGGGATTGCCGATGCGATAGCAGTGCATGGCGCAATGCAGATTCACGCCAGGAGTGCCGGCGCGGTGCGGGGCGAGAACGCTCTTGATGGTGGCCGGATCACTGATGTCGGCCGCGCATTCGTCGTGGATCACGACATCGTAGCCCTTGGCGTAATCGGGGTTGCCGTAGATCGGGAGCGGCGGCTTGGTGTCGCCACTGTCGCTATGAATTTGATCCACGACGACGTTGGCGCGGGCTTCGAGACCTTGCTTGAGAATGTCCTTTTGTTTCGCGTAATCGTGGCAGCAACCGCCCGTGATCAACAGGACGCGCAGCGGTTTGGCGTCCGCCGCATGGGTGGAGTTCAAGGTGAGGGCGCAGGCGAGCAGGCCGGCGGCAAACAGGGAAAACGATTTTTGCATGGGTGGTTTTTAGACGGGTTGCACTCATTTGGAAAGCCCGGAGTTTATTCGCTTGCTTCCTTTCCCCTTGCGGCGGCGCCCCCCTGCTTGTTACGCTGCCGCTGCATTTATGGCTGCCATCGGGCGTTTTCAGAAAGGCGACGACATCTTCCACGCGAAGGTTGTGGATGGTGAATTGTTCCGGTTGCACGGCGATGTTTTCGGCTCCCCCTCGTTCGACAAGCAAGCCATGCCGCGCAAAGGGGTCCGGATTCTCACGCCGGTGACGCCGTCGAAAGTCATCGCGGTCGGCCTGAACTACGCTGATCACGCCCGCGAGCAGAACAAAGCACTGCCCAAAGAGCCGTTGATTTGGATCAAGGCCTCCACGTCGTTGATTCCCGACGGCGCGAAGATTGAAGTGCCGTATCCCGCGCATCGCACGGACTTCGAGGCGGAACTGGCTATTGTCATCGGGCGGAAGATTCGCAATGTCACGGCGGCGGCGGCGGCGCGTTACATCTTTGGTTTCACGGCGGCCCAGGACATCAGTGACCGCACGATTCAAAATTCCGAGAGCCAGTGGTGTCGGGCCAAATCGTTCGACACCTTCACACCGCTGGGGCCGTATGTGGAAACGAAAATGGATCCCACCGATTTAACCATCCAGCTTTTCCAGAATGGCCAGCTCCGGCAGAACTCCCACACGCGGCAGATGATCTTCAACTGTTACGATCTGGTGAGCTTCATTTCCGCGAACATCACGTTGCTGCCGGGCGACGTGATCCTCACCGGCACGCCGGCGGGCGTCGGGCCCATCCAATCCGGCGACCGCCTCGAAGTGCGGATCACGGGTCTTGCGCCGCTGAACAACACGGTGAAGTGATCGCAAGGATTGATTTGCGGTGGACTCGTTATAGAAGCAAAATGGCTCCATGAAGAAATCGTCGGCAGCCAAACCAAAGCCGGTTGATTGGGGAGCCGTGTGCGAGCGCACCCGCCAGGCTGGCAACAAGCTTTCCGATGAAGAACGTCGTCGGTTGAAGGACAAAGCCATTCAGATTATCTACAGCACTGATGCACAAGCCACAACTCGTAGCCGTTGACACCAATGTGTTGCTGAGTTTGGCGGACGGGCACGAAGCCACCATTGACGCCTGGCAACTGATCAAACGCCGACTGAATCCGGTTCAGTTCATCCTTTTGCCCACGGTGTTGGGTGAACTTGCCAGCAAGCTCACCGACGACACGGATTCGCGCGTGGCCCAAACGGCGGCAAAGGCGTTGAAAGACTTGCACCCCCCGCTGGCATTTTCAACCCACCGATAAGTGAGCGTGACCAGCAGTGTGAGTTTCTGACCGCCGCGAATCATGCCCTCTGAGAAACCCATCGCCTCCGACCCCGATGAACTGCGTCTCCGCGTGGCGGCTTTGGAGGAGGAGAACCGGCGTTTGCGTGGGGACCGGCTCTGGCGGCTGGAACTGTTCGAGAACAATCCCCATCCGATGTTCATCTACGATCTCGAGACGCTGGGGTTTCTCGCGGTCAACCACGCCGCCGTCCACCACTATGGTTTTTCCGAGGTCGAGTTCCACACGATGACCATCAAAGACCTTCGCCCGGCAGAGGACGTTCCGGCGCTGCTGGAGAATCTCGCTCGCGTGCGGGACACAGTTCAAAAATCAAGCGTCTGGCGACACCGCAAGAAGGACGGATCGGTTTTCTACGCGCAAGTCACGTCGCACGCCCTCGATTTCAAGGGACGGCGCGCGCGGCTGGTTCTCACGGACGACATCACCGAACGCAAGCAGGCCGAGGAGGCGCTACGCGAGAGCGAGGAGCGCTGGAAGTTCGCGTTGCAGGCCGCCGACATGGGCGCGTGGAAACTCAATCTCGTTGACCACACGGCCTGGCGATCGTTGCGACACGACCAGATTTTCGGCTACCAGGAACTGCTGCCGGCGTGGACGTATGAGATGTTTTTGGAGCATGTGATCGAGGAGGACCACGCGCAGGTGGACCGGCGTTTCCAGCACGCGCTGGCGAGCGGCGAAGATTGGAATTTCCAGTGCCGCATCCGCCGCGTGGATGGCGAGGTGCGCTGGATTTTGGCGCAGGGCCAACACGTGGCCAACGCGCTGGGACGTCCGGTGAGCATGTTCGGGCTAGTGCAGGACATCACCGCCCACAAGGAGGCCGAGCAGTCACTCCAGCGCGCGTATGATTTGCTGGAGGAACGTGTGGCGGCGCGCACGGCGGAGCTCGCCCTGGCCCAACAGCGGTTGCAGAGTGAAATGACCCAGCGCGTCCTGGGGCAGGAGGCCCTCGTGGCCGCCGGGGAACGCGAGCGGGAGCGCATCGGGCGCGAGTTGCACGACGGGCTGTGTCAGATTCTCATCGGCGCGCGGCTCAAGACAGAGTTCCTCGCGCAACTGGAAGGCCAGCCGCGCGAAGCCGCGCAAAGCGCGCGTGCCGCGGCACGGTTGATCGCCGAAGCCATCGAGGAAGCGCGCGGGCTGGCGCGCGGATTGACGCCGCTGGAAAATGTCCCCGATGGATTGATGTCCGCACTCCAGCAACTGGCCGAGGGAGCAGAGAAGATGTTTGGCGTGTCCTGCGCGTGCGAAATCCCGCGTCCCATTCTCGTTTCCGATGCGACGCTTGCGGGGGAATTGTTCCGCATCGCGCAGGAGGCCGTCAACAACGCCCTCAAGCACGCCCGCCCCAAGTCCATCCGCATCCGGCTCGAACTCGAACCCGGCCATCTGGTTCTCGCGGTCAGCAACGACGGCCGCCCGTTTCCGAAACGCCCCGGCACCGCCGGCATGGGTATGAAGACGATGCGTTATCGCGCCGAACGCATCGGCGCGACGCTCGAACTCGGCCCGGGCACGCCGCGCGGAACGGTGGTGCGTTGCATTGTTCCCTTGCGCCCCGGCGAGAGTCGCGTGGCGAAAAAATGATTCTTGTCCGGGCGTTGGAAGTCGTTATCAATTTGTCATGCCTTCCGGAAAAACCAAGATCACCCCGCATCGGAGACAACGCGTGTTGCTCGTGGACGATCACCCCATTGTCCGCGAAGGCTTCACTGAATTGATCAACCGCCAGCCGGACCTTGCGGTGTGCGGCGAGGCGAGCACGGCGGCTCTGGCGATGGCAGCGGTGGAAAAACTCAAGCCGGACGTGGTGCTGGTGGACCTTTCACTGCACGGCGGCAGCGGGCTGGACTTGATCAAGAATCTCAAGGCGTTGCATCCCGTCCTGCCGATGCTCGTCCTCTCAATGCATGACGAGGCGGTGTACGCAGAGCGCGCGATGCGGGCCGGCGCATTGGGCTACGTGATGAAGCGCGAGGATTCCGCCACCGTCCTCCAGGCCATCCGCACGGTGTTGAAACGCGAGGTGTACGTCAGCGCGGCCATCCGCAACCAGTTTCTGACCCGGATGACCAGCAAGAATGTGGCGTCGAATCACACCGGCGTGGCCCATTTGAGCGACCGCGAGTTGGAGGTGTTCAAACTGCTCGGCGAGGGCCGCACCACGCGCCAGATCGCGACACAACTTCACGTCAGCGTCAGCACGGTGGAAACGCACCGCACGCACCTGAAAGAGAAACTGCATTTGGACAACGCCGCGGGTTGATCCGCGCCGCGGTGGAGTGGGTTCAATCCACCTGAGCTGGTTGGAATAGTGCGGCAACAGAAGCTCGTCCTCGTTCTCGAAACAGGGGGGAATCGAGGACGAGAACGGCGACGAGGAGGATTGGCAACGTCAAGTGTGGGGCGTGAGAGCGTGACCCGTGCGCCCGTGTCCTCCCGGCATGGCGGATTCCACGATGCCATGTTCACCCGCGCCACGATTCCCAGTGGGCCTCCATCCTGACATGCTGCCACCATGTTAATGACAATTTCTGAGCCGACCCCGATCGCGAAGACAAGCAAAGTTAACCCCGCCAAGTTTTCCCCGCTCCGTAGCGTCATGGTTTATGACGATTCCGAGATGGCCATCCGGGGCAAGAGCGCTTTCGATTTGTACGCCAAGGAGATGGAGGAGGGAGAACCCGGCGAACTCTCGATCTGGAGGTTCGACATGCTGGACGCGCCGGAGTTGCATCGCGCCGCCGTGGAACTCGCCGAGGCTGCGGACATGATCATCGTCGCCACGCGCGACAGCCGCTCGCTGCCGGATTCGGTGTCAACCTGGCTGGAACACTGGCCGGCGCGGCGCAAGTCCGGAGCCGGCGCGGTCGTCGCCGTTTTTGATCCCGCGACCAGCGCGCAAGCCGCCGCTTCGGACGTGGCGTTGCTGCTCTGGCGCGCGGCGGAGCGGGCGGGCATGGATTTCTTTTGCGCCGCCCCTGCGAGACACACCAGCCCCATCCAACCCCATTCCGCGCCGGTCATGGTGACGCAGATCGGCTTCGATTATTCCGATCCTGCGACCGCCACCTCGACCTGGCACGGTCATACTTCGAGGCATTGTGGCATCAACGAATGAGGTTTGAATCCTCACGCCCCCTTTCTTCCGGCGCCCAAACAGTCGGGCGCGGACGATCCACCAAACAAAACTATGCAACTGACACCAAACAAAACTGAAACCGATTCCAATCCAACCCTCGCCACCGCCGCGTACTTTCTGTGGCAGAAGGCGGGACAACCCGCAGGTCACGACCAGAAATTCTGGCTACAGGCCGAGGCTCAACTTCGCAAGACCGCCGCGCCCAAGGCCGCCCCGCTCCCGCGACAAAACCGTCCGCGCCTCCTCCGGCCCTCAAGGCCACATCCGGTCGCCAGCGCTAACACAAACCTCCGCCGTGCGTCAATGTCCTCCAGATGATCCGGCGGACATGCGCCAGTCTGATCCTGCGGATGATCGCCGCGAGGAGGATCTTTACACGGAGTGGGCCGCGCACCCGGGAGCGCGCGAGGCTTTCTGGAACAAGCAAATCCGGCGGTTCATCGAGACCGTGCCGTCAGGCGTTCTGTTGCTTGCCGCTGGCCGGATCGTCGAAGTCAACGGGCGGGTGGCGACGCTGTTCGGCTGCCCGTCCGCTCAGATTGTCTCGCGCGAACTCCGGGAGTTCGTCGCTGCGGAAACGCACTCCGCCCTGGAGCGCTGGCTGCGCGGCGAGTGTGGTGAAACGGTCCTGGTTTCAGGACGACATCGCAACGGCGCGGTTTTCCCGATGGAACTCCGCACGCTGGCCGGCATTGCCTATAACGGCCAGCGCGTGAATCTGGCCATGTTCTCCCAAAACGCCTGACCGATTCCCGATTGACGGAATACGATTGACGGCGCGGCCCTCCGCCCGGAATCTCTCGACCGCGTAAATCGTAAATCTGTAATCGTAAATCTACATCATGCTCTGGTCCAAGACCCTCATCCCAACCCTCCGCGAAGCGCCGTCGGACGCGGAAATCCTTTCGCACAAGCTGCTGTTGCGCGCCGGCCTCATCCGGAAACTCGCGGGGGGCGTTTATACTTTTCTTCCGCTCGGCCTGCGCGCGCTGCGCAAGGTGGAGCAGATCATCCGCGAGGAAATGGATCGCGCGGGTGCCGTCGAAGTTCTTATGCCGTCGCTGCAGCCGGCGGAACTCTGGCAGCAGACCGGTCGCTACGAAACCGCCCGCGCGGTGCTGTTTCGTCTGAAGGACAACGGCGGTCGCGAATGGGTTTTGAGCGCAACGGCGGAAGAAGTCATCACCACGCTCGCGGCGAACGAAATCAATTCCTACCGCCAGTTGCCGAAAAACTTTTATCAGGTCAGCGTGAAGTTCCGCGATGAAATCCGCCCGCGCTTTGGGCTGATGCGCGCCAAGGAATTCATCATGAAGGACGCCTATTCGTTCGACACCACGGACGAAGGCGCGATGGCGAGCTATCAGAAAATGTATGACGCCTACAAACGGATTTTCGACCGTTGCGGCGTGCAAAATTTTCCCGTCGAGGCCGATACCGGCGTTATCGGCGGCAGCCATTCGCATGAATTCATGGTGCCCGCGGACACGGGCGAGAACGACGTGGTGTTCTGTGAAGGGTGTGGCTACGCAGCGAACATCGAGAAAGCCGCCAGCGGCATTCCCAAAACAGCCGCGCGGGAAATGGGTGCGGCCATTGAGAAGTTTGCCACGCCGGGCGTCGTCACCATTGAAGCACTCACCAAAGCGCCGTTTAGCGTTCCGGCGAATCGGCAGATCAAGACGCTGGTTTATGTCGCCGACAGCAAGCCGGTTATTGTTTTGATTCGGGGCGATGACCAGTTGAACGAAGCCAAGCTGGCGGGTGTCATCGGCACCCCGATTTTCCGGGCGGCCACCGCCGAGGAAATCTTCGCCGCCCTCGGCGCGCATCCCGGGAGTCTGGGCGCGGTGGGAGCGAAGAACATTTCCGTCTATGCCGACACGCGCTTAAGCGGGGCGAACGAAATGACCACGGGCGCGAACGAAGATGGTTTCCACCTCCGGAATGTTTCCATCGAGCGTGACATCGTGGTGACGAAATGGTGGGATTTGCGAACCGTGACCCCGGGCGAGCCTTGCGCCAAATGCGGCAAGCCGCTGAAGATTCGCCGCGCCATCGAGGTCGGTCATGTGTTCAAGCTGGGAACAAAATACAGCGAGTTGCTCAACGCCACGTTCCTGGCCGAGGACGGTTCGCGCAAGCCATGTGTGATGGGCTGCTACGGCATCGGGGTGACGCGCACGTTGCAGGCGATCATCGAGCAGAGCAACGACAAGGACGGGATCGTCTGGCCATTGGCGGTGGCGCCGTATCAGGTTTGCATTACGCCGTTGAGCGTGGCGGCGGACAACGCCTGCATGAAGCACGCGGAAACGATTTACGCCGAACTCACCGCGCGCGGGGTGGAAGTAATTCTCGACGACCGCGACGAGCGCCCGGGTGTGAAGTTCAAGGACGCGGATCTGGTTGGTTTTCCGATCCGGGTCAGCATTGGGGAAAAGTCACTGGCGAATGGCGAAGTGGAAATCAAGCCGCGCGGTGGGGCCATGGCCCTGGTCAAAACGGACGAAGTCGTCGAAAAAGTCCTGGCGCTCGTGAAGGGAAGGGCAGAATAGAGCGGGCCAAGCCAGCCTTCAGTGAATACCGGCTCCACTTTTTATTTTCAGAGGTTCTTCATCTTTCAAGCCATGACGGATCGGACGGTCTTTTGCCGGGGGGCCATGTTGTCCAGGGATTCGCGTACGGTGCGCGCCAGCGTGACGCGGGTATAGGGTTTTTGGAGGAACCGGGCGTGGTTATGGCGTTCGAGAAAATCCGTGCTGATGTCGTCCACGGTGTAGCCGCTGGCGAAAACGACGCGCAGCGGGGGGTGTTGCCCGAGAAGTTTGCTGGCCAGTTCCACGCCGGAAACGCCGGCGGGCATCACCATATCCGTGAAGAGGAGGTCCACGCTGTTCGGGTGGCGTTCCCAGAGTTCGACGGCATCGCGGCCATTGGCCGCGACAAAAACCTGGTAGCCACAGTCTTCGAGGATGAGCTGGGCCATCTCGCGCAGCACGGGTTCATCCTCGACGACGAGGATGGTTTCCTTGCCGCCGGTGACGGGCGCGTTGGGGGCCGTGTCTTCATTGGCGGGTTTGACAGTTTCGGCGCTGGCAGGGACGAAAACATTGAACGTGGTGCCGCACCCGGCCTTGCTCGTGACCTCCACCCACCCGCCGTGTTGTTTGACGATGCCATAAACCGTCGCCAGGCCCAGGCCCGTGCCTTTGCCGACTTCCTTGGTCGTGAAGAACGGTTCAAAGATGCGGCCGATGACATACGTGTCCATGCCGCAACCGGTGTCGGTCACGCACAAACAGACGTGGGGGCCGGGGCGGGATTCCGGATGCGTCTGGCTGTAATCTTCCGCGATGTCAATGCCGCTGAGGCTGACGGTCAGCGTGCCGCCTTTATCCATCGCGTCGCGGGCGTTCACGCACAGGTTCATGATCACCTGTTCGATCATGCCGCCGTCCCCGCAGATGAACGGGAGACGGGCCGGAGGAGTGAAATCGAGGGTGATGGTTTCGCCCAGGAGGCGGCGGAGCATCTTGCTCAGGGTCAAAACGACCTCGCTCAGATCGAGCAACTTGAGTTGCATCACGTTTTTGCGGCTGAACATGAGCAGTTGCCGCGTCAGACTCGCGGCGCGTTCGGCGGCGAAGAATATCGCCTGCGCGGAATCGAGCGCCTGCGCCCCCATGCCGGGCCGGGCCATGAGCATGCCGGTATGGCCTTGGATGATGGTGAGCATGTTGTTGAAATCATGAGCCACGCCGGCGGCGAGCTGGCCGATGGATTCCATTTTTTGCGACTGCCGCAACTGGCTTTCAAGACTCAACCGCTCGGTGATGTCTCCGACATAGCAATGCACGACGCAACTGGCGGGGACGGGGTGGAACGACCACTCCAGCGTGCGTCCGGCGAGTTTTGTTTCGTGATGAACCTTGGAGCGCCCCTCGTTGAGGCACGAACTCACGATGTCGGTAACGTTCGGCGGCAGAATTCCACGCGGATGATTCTGATTAACCGAGAGGGCGAGCCGGAGGGCGGTCTCGTTGAAATAGGTGATGGTGCCGTCCGGCGTGAGTTCCATCGCGGGGTTGGGGTTGAGTTGGGCAAAGGCGGCGAGTTTCTGCAACTCGGTTTCGGTACGCAGGCGATCGGCCGCCGTCCCGAGAGCGTTGGCGACCGCGAGCAGGAACTGAATTTCGTCCTCGGTGTAGTGTCGTGGTTTCGGTGAGTAGGCCCCCAGCACCCCGTAGGGTTGGTGGCGTGTGGCGATGACGACGCAGATTCCGCTTATGATGTTGTGATCGAGCAGCAGGGGCGGCGCGATGAAGCGATGTTCTTCGCGCATGTCCGGGATGACGATGGGTTCGCCGCTGGTCAAAACGAAGCCGGCTTGGGAGCGTCCGCGCGCTTCGATAATGTCTAATCCGACCCGGCCCGTTTTCCAGCCCAGCCCGGCTCGAAGCCAGAGTGATTGTTTGTCCGCCTGCAATTCAAGCACATGGACAAAGGGCGTTTCGAGGATTTGAGAGATGAATTGCAACGCCTGGGTGAGCAGGCCGTCGAAGTCCTGGCTGACCATGGCGAACTGGCCGAGCGCGGCTACGACGGTCTGCTGTTGCGCGCGACTGAGCAGGAGCTTTTCGGTTTCTTCGCGCTCGCTCGCTTGCTGTTGCAGCGACTCCGCCATCGAGTCAAATGTGTGCGCGAGCTGTGCGAGTTCGCCTTTGACTTCGCTGATTCCGGTGCGGGTGCTGAAGTCACCGGTCGCCAGCCGCTGCGTTGTGTTGAGCAGAATGCGAAGCTGGCGCATGATGAATCGCTCGCCGCCGTACCAGGCTGCCGCCAGCGCGACGAGACCGACGAGGAAACCCGCCCAGGCTTCCAGATTAAAGTAATACATGAACGCCAGCGGCGGCGCGATCGCGACGAAAACCGTCCCGACCAGACGCATCCGCAGACTGGAAAAAATATTCTTCGATACCGCCCGTTTCAGCGGGGGAGCGACGGTCGAACGTGGTGCGAAGGGAAGTTCTTTCGTTACCGGTGGCGGGTCCGACCGGCGTTGCGGCAGCGAAAGATGGAATAACCTTCGCCAACCCTGCGGTTGGCGCACGATTTCGCCTTGGAAACCATTTGAAAAGCTGTTCACGTAGGCTCTTTATTAGCAAATGGCCAGCCAAAGATTTTGGTCGACAGACATTTTTTCAACCGGAAACATGATGGCGATGCAGACACGGACCTTTACGCTTGGCCATTCGCCCGACCCGGACGATGCCTTCATGTTTTACGGGTTGGCGAAGGGATTGATTCCGGCACCCGGCTTTCGGTTCGAGCATGTCCTGCAAGACATCCAAACGCTCAACGAACGCGCCCTGCGCGGTGAACTCGACATCTCGGCCGTGAGCATTCATGCCTACGCCTACGTGAGCGACCAATACGCGTTGCTGCCCAGCGGCGCGAGCATGGGGGACGGTTATGGGCCGATGCTGGTGGCGAAACAGAAGTTTTCCCGCGAGGAGGTTGCGCGAAAGAAAATCGCCGTGCCGGGGACCATGACGAGCGCGTTTCTGGCGCTGCAACTGTGGCTGGGCAAACCGGCGTCGCAGCTCAACTATCTGGTCGTGCCGTTTGACCAGATTTTCCAGGCGGTTCGTGAGGGTCGGGCGGACGTGGGCCTGATCATTCACGAGGGCCAGTTGACGTATCAGAACGAGGGGTTGGTCGTGTGCGAAGACCTTGGTGGGTGGTGGGGACGGGAGAACGACGGCCTGCCGTTGCCGCTGGGCGGAAACGTGATTCACAAGCGCCACGAGCCAAAAATACGCAAACAGGTTTCGGATATTTTGACGGCGAGCATCCAGTTCAGTCTCCACCATCGCGCTGAGGCCGTGCAGCACGCGTTGCAATATGCGCGTGACATGGGCCGTGACCTCGCGGACAGGTTCGTGGGCATGTATGTCAATCACTGGACGCTGGACTACGGCGAGCGCGGGCGCGAATCAATCCGCCGGTTTTTGGGGCGGGCGTTCGATGAGGGGTTGATTCCGCACCGGCAAGAGTTGGAATTTGTTGCGTGAAGAATTCTTCGCCGCCGGTTGGGGGCGGGTGAAAATACCCAAAAATAGTCATTGCGCGGCGACGGCCGATTTGCACTATTAGGGGTAATACCAACCGGCCCGGCCTACAATTAGTTGTGGTCGAGTGCTATTCGGGTGGAAGCTGTTAACCGAAAAATAACCCGCACCGATGAAAGTTTTGCTTCAAGACAAAGAATCGGGCCTCTACCTCAAAGAGGTCGGTGTCACGACCCGGGACACTTGGGACGCGATGGATTTTCTTAGTTCTTCACGCGCCATCGAGTTTTGCGCCATCCGCAAAATGAACGGAATGCAGATCGTTCTCCGTTTCGACGAGCAGCACTTCGATATCGTATTGCCGATGGTTATGGATCGTCGTTACCATCACGCCCATCCGGCCCACGCGATTTGAACCGCCCGCGCCCGGGAGGGTTCGCGGAGCGGTGGTTGGGCTTGTCGGTGGGGTGGAACGAGTCCGGTGCAAGTTTTTTGCCCGCAGCCATGAGTAATCTTGCGTCTGCTGGCTTGGTCGCTAACCTGTCAAAGATGACTGCACGAACTGTTGACGCGACCAACCACACCCGCATCGCTGCTCTTGGCCAACGGGTCCTTGGCGGCGGCCAGGTAACGCGCGATGAAGCGACCTGGCTATTCAATCTGGAAACTTCGGCGGACATTTTTGATCTGCTGTCGTGGGCGAACCGCATCCGCGAACACTTCAAGGGCAACAAGATTCACCTCTGTTCCATCGTCAACGCCAAGGCGGGCGCGTGCTCCGAGAATTGCAGCTTCTGCTCGCAATCCGCGCATTACCAGACCGGTTCGCCGAAATATGGATTCGTTGATCCCGAACCCGTTGCCGAGGCCGCAAACGAAGCAAACCAGAACCACGTCACCGCCGTTGGCCTCGTTGCCGCGTGGAAAGGTTTGAACGAAGGCCCGATGCTCGATGAAGTCTGCGCCCGCATCCGTGAATTGAAAGCTGGTGGCAAGACGCGTCCCGACGCCTCGCTCGGCATCATCAAGAGCCAGAAGGTCGCCGACCGCTTAAAGGAAGCCGGGCTGGAGTGCTACGGCCACAACCTCGAAAGCTCGCGCCGCTTTTTTCCGCAGACCTGCACGACGCACAGTTTTGAAGATCGCGTCGAGACCATCGGTTATTTGAAAAAGGCCGGGCTGAAAATTTGTTCCGGCGGCATCATCGGCATGGGCGAGACGCGCACGGATCGTTGTGATCTCGCGTTTGAGTTGAAGACCATCGGCGCGAATGTCGTGCCCATCAACATCCTCAATCCGATTCCCGGCACGCCGTTTGAAAAGAACGAACCGCTGACCGTGATGGAAATTTTAAAAACCATTTCCTGCTTTCGCTTCATCCTGCCCCGACAGGAAATCATGATTGCCGGTGGTCGCACGGTGAACCTCCGCGACGCACAAAGCATGATTTTCATGGCCGGCGCGAGTGCGCTGATGGTTGGCAATTATCTCACCACGCTGAATCAGCCCATCGAGAAAGACCTCCAAATGCTGAAAGACCTCGGCCTTGATCCGAATTGGGACAGTCACGATTTCAGCGATCAAGAGGACGGCGGCTGTGGTTGCGGCGTAAAAGATCGTGAGACAGAAGCCGTGATCGCGTGAGGGGATTGTGCCATTAGCCGCGCCGACAATACCGCTCCCAAAACCTGATCGTCTCCGACTGCTCCGGGGGTTCTTGTTCTTCGCCGCCTTTGTTTGGGGAGTGTCCATCTTCGGTGTGTTTATGAGTTGGGACGCTGCCACCCAGACGTTGCAAGGCATGGGCGCGAAGCCGATCGCGTACGACCGGATGCTGGACTACTGGTTGCGTATGGCGTCAGGTGCGTTCGCGCTCGTCGGCGTCGGCTACCTGATGCTGGCGCTCAATCCCCGGAAGTACGCCGTGATGCTGGTTGCAGCGGGTTGGTTGATGCTGCTGGAAGGCGTTGTGCTGGCGGTTCACGGATTCCGGCTCGGTCTGCCTGCGTTCCCGTTTTACGGCGACATCTCCGCTTGTTTTGTTTGCGGGAGCGCGATACTCGTCCTGCAGAAATCAGCCCGATAACAGTCGGGATCATCCATGCACAAACAACGCCTCGGCAAAAACCACGGCGGCTATAACGGCGAGACGATTGACGTACGCGCCGTATTGCGCGCAATCGAAATCGCGGCGCAAAAACACGGCTGGATCTCGGAGGTTTTCCACGACAAAGCAGATTTCAAATTGACCGCGCTCCGGCGCCCGGCGACTGCCGCTGGCGCTGCGCAATTCACCCCTTGCGTTTACATCAGCGCCGGCATCCACGGCGATGAACCCGCCGGGCCGCTGGCTGCGTTGCGTCTGTTGCAGGAGAATCATTGGCCGGCGAACGCCGAAATCATTTTGCATCCGTGTCTGAACCCAACCGGCTTTTCCCTCAACCGTCGCGGTAATGCCCAGGGCATTGACCTCAATCGCGATTATCTGGATTTGCAATCCGCCGAGGTCCGCGCCCATATCGCGTGGCTGGAAAATCAGCCGCGGCTCGACCTCTGCCTCTGCCTGCACGAGGACTGGGAAGCCCACGGCTTTTACGTCTATGAGTTGAATCCGGACCACCAACCCTCGCTCGCCGAAGCGATCGTCACCGGCGTGGCCAAGGTTTGCCCTCTCGACCTGTCCGCGAGCATCGAAGGCCGTGAAGCCAAGGGCGGCATCATCCGCCCCAACCTGGATCCTCATTCCCGCCCGCAGTGGCCTGAAGCGTTCTGGCTGCTGACGCACAAGACACGACTGTCCTACACGCTGGAAGCCCCGTCGGATTTCCCGCTGACCGTGCGCAGCAACGCTTTGGTCAACGGGGTCAATGCCGCGTTAGCTTGCCGGCTGTTTCACATCGCTTGAATGGAGAACCGGAGAATACCTGTAAAGCGTATCTGGGCGGGGTAGTGGTGAACGGAACGCCGATCTCCATCAACGCCCTGAGCAACCGCCAGCAGAAGTGCAATCGGCGCTCCTACTTCAACGCCGCCGTGCGCCGCTTCATCCACTCGTCACCCAAATCGGCCAGCGTCTTCGCCTTCAACACCCGCTCGGCCAGCGGGAACACGATGCGCTCCTCCTTTTCAAAATGCTTTCGGGACGCGTCAATCACGCCGAGCAACAGCCGTTTGCCATCTCTAAGGGTTCGGGCCTTGCGCACCTTGACCAGCGTCGCCTCGATCATCTCATGCTCCTGATGGAACGTCTCCCGATGGCCGATCTGTTCAAAACAATGCTCCAGCGGCGCGATGAACAACTCGTCCTCCGTCTGCGAGTGGGGGGACATGACTTTATCCACGAGCAGCGCCAGCGATTTCACTTCCGCCAAGGTCTTGAGCCGCGGTGCGCTCGTCTCGATGTGATTAAACAGATGGTGGAACACCGTATGTTCCGCGCGCAAAATGTCCGTGATCTTCATGGCTCGAATCAAAGCAATATGTCTGCCCAGCAAATAACCGCTCCCGTCGGATTCCGCCAGCCGATTCTTGCTTTGTTCCGGCTACGGATTGCAGGCGGGACAGAGTCAACGGAGGCGGTAAGTTCCGGTTGCTGGGCTGCTTGTCGCCGCCGCGTCTTAATCTGCCCGACACAACTTCTGCACGGCGATGAAGCTCGCCACAAGCAATACGACGGTGCAGCTCAGGTAGAGCAGGGGCGGGGAATAGAGCAGCGTGGTCGTGGCAAAGATCGGGCCGGGGATGCGTGCCAAGCTGCCGACGGCCTGGGCGACGCCGAGCGTGGCGCCTTGTTCGCTGGCCGGGGTGAGATTGGAGAGCAGGCCGAACAACGGCGGCCGCGTGAGGCTCGATCCAACCGAGAGCGCCGCTAGCGCGGCGAGCATCATCACCCACGGCAGCCCCTCGGGCTGTAGAAGAATTCTCCACGTGAGCGGCATGGGCGTGCCGACTTTGATGAACGGCAGAATGGCCATGCTCGCCGCTGTCACCACGAGGCTTAGGACAATGACTTTGGGTTCGCCCATCTTTTTTACGATACGACCGATCATGCCGCCCTGCACGAAGGCCCCGATGACGCCGCAGAAGACGAAGAGGTAGGTGGCGGTGGTGGCCGTGGTGGTGTCGTTCTGAATGTCGAGGTGGAAATGATCGCAGACGAGGAGTGCAAGAGTGGCTTCAAAGCAACTGAAGCAGAAGGTGGCTAGAAAGAAGACGTAGATGAGGGGGCCGATTTTTGGCTGGCCAAGGGTGTGCATCCATTGTTTCAAATGCGGGCGGTCGGCGACGTGTTCGGAGGTGGGCTTGTGGCTTTCAACAAGGACGAAGAGGGCGAGGATGAAATTCGTGGCGCAGAGGATGGCGGCAATCCAGCCGGGGCCGCTGGCGCCGAGGTGCTTCAAGCTGATGCCGCCGATGGCGGGGCCAAAAATGAAGCCGAGGCCGAAGGCCATGCCGATGAGGCCCATTTTCTTTGAGCGTTGCTCGGGCGGGGTGATGTCGGCGATGTACGCTTGGGCGACGGTGATGTTGCCGCCGCAGATGCCGGCGAAGGAGCGGGCGAGAATCATCATCCAGATCGCGGTGGTGTGGTTGGCGATGCCGGAACTGTAAGCGAACAGGACATAAGATAGGGCCGCGCCGGCGGTGCTGATGAGCAAAACGGGGCGGCGGCCGATGCGGTCAGAGAGCCGGCCCCAAATCGGCGCAAAGACGAATTGCATGGCCGAAAAGGAGGCAATGATGACCCCGATGAGAAATCCGTCGGCGCCGAAGTGGCGGCTGTAAACGGGCACAAGCGGCACGACGATGCCGAAGCCAACAAGGTCGATGAACACCGTCAGCCAGACGATCAGGAGGGAGGGCTTTTTCATCAACGGCGGGCGCGGTGTTGCAAATTCATCGC
The DNA here is from genome assembly GCA_964355895.1 of uncultured Bifidobacterium sp. Lineage (GTDB taxonomy): Bacteria > Verrucomicrobiota > Verrucomicrobiia > Limisphaerales > JADLHS01 > JADLHS01. Next base: position 24,504 of record CAYHFK010000005.1, read on the forward strand.
CGGAGTTTAGTGACGGACGGTGGCGAGTCAAGGGAGTGACAAGAGCAAGGAGCAATCGCCCGACTGCCCATCGCTTCCGATCTTACCTTGCGCGCCGGCGCGGCTTGTCTTGTTCTCCCACCGTGTTGTCCCGGCGATGGACAACAAAAGGATGGCGCGTGGCCGTCGCGTGCGTGGTTTTCCGGTAATAACACGTTTGGCTTCCAACTTGCGACAATGCGGCAGCGAAGCAGTGGGTCGCCGACAATTTCCAATTAAAATGCAAACAAAAGACACCGACATCAAAGACACCCGGAAACGAATTCTGTTGGTGGACGACCATGCCGTGGTACGTTTCGGAATTTCGCAGCTTATCAACCGCCAGAGCGATTTGGTGGTGTGCGGCGAAGCGGAGTCGGCAGCCAAGGCGCTGGACTTGATCGGCAAACTCAAGCCCGACCTGGTGGTGACCGACCTCTCGCTCAAGGACAGCAGCGGGCTGGAATTGATGCGCAACATCAAGGCGCAATTCCCCGGCCTGCCGATCCTGGTGGTCAGCATTCATGACGAATCGATTTACGCGGAGATCGCCTTCCGCGCCGGCGCGCTCGGTTACCTGATGAAGCAGGAAGCGCTGGAACGGATTCCGACCGCCATCCGGCGGGTTCTCGTCGGCAGCGTTTACGTCAGCGACGCGCTGGCGGGGAAGATGTTGCAAAACCAAGTACGCGGCGGCCACACGGACGTGCAGGAATCACCGGTCAAATCGTTGAGCGATCGCGAAGTGGAAGTGTTCCATCTCATCGGCCAGTGGAAAAAAACCAAGGAGATTGCTGGCGAACTGCACCTCAGCGTCAAGACCGTTGAATACTACCGGGAGCAGATCAAACGGAAGCTCAATCTCAAGGGCGCGTCCGAGTTGATGCAGTACGCCACCGCCTGGGTGCAACGCGAAGTGCCGGCCTAAAATTTCCTGTTTGGGTTTGTTTCCCCGTTCTGACCTCGTCAGAACGGGGTTTTTGTTTCCCAAGGGGATGCGGTCGCCCATGCACCCCGGGGATTTCCTTGGGGTCCGTTCCCCAACTTCACCGGACGAACGAAGCTGGTGCGCCCTTGTTGTCGCGGTCAGTGGTCAGGCGTATGAGTTTAGCACGAGAATGACGGGTAACATCGGACCGAGAGCAATGAACACAGAATTTTTTTTTATCGGGCTGATCGGCTTTGCCGCGATCACGCTGTTCGGGGCGACCTTTATCGCACGTCGGGCACAGATAGTAACGCGGCCCTGTCGGGCAACAATCCGCTATTTGCGTCGGCCCCGGAACGATTTGCGTCCGGGAGCGGGACCAGAAACTGGTTGACCGCAGAACTTTGACCAAGCTATGAACGACCCCATCCGACTCCTGATCGCGGACGATCATCCGATTGTGCGTCACGGCATCTGCATGTGCCTCGCGCGCCAGGAAAAGATTCAGGTCGTCGGCGAAGCGGGCGATGGACGGGAGGCGTTGACCCGGACGCGGGAGTTGCGGCCGGACGTGGTGCTCATGGACATTGACATGCCGCAGATCAACGGGTTGGTCGTGACGG
>CAYHFK010000005.1:26172-35674 GCA_964355895.1 uncultured Bifidobacterium sp.
GGTCGTGACGGATCTGCTGCGCCGCGAGATGCCACAGGTCAAAGTCCTGATCCTTTCGATGTATGCCAACGCGGAATACGCCTTGCGCATCATCCAATGCGGCGCGCGCGGATTTGTTTTGAAGGAAGCTCCCCCCGAGGAGATCGTCCACGCCATCGAAGCGGTGCATGCGGGGATGGCGCATTTCAGCCCGGACGTGGCGCGCGTGGCGCTCAACCAGGTGGTGTGCGGCAACGGCAAAGCCGCTGGTCCGTCGCGGTTATCGAACCGGGAACGGGAAGTCCTCCGACACATTGCCGAAGGCGAGAGCAACAAGGAGATTGCCGGCCAGCTCAAGATCGGGGTGCGCACCGTGGAGACTCATCGCGAACGCATCATGCGCAAACTCGACATTCACTCCATCGCCGGCCTGACCCGCTTCGCCATTGCGCAGGGAATGGTTTACCTGATACCGCCGCCGCTGCCGCAGTTTTGCGTGTCCGCTTGACCGGGCGAACCGTGCGATTCAAACCGCGCGGTCAGTGGGGCGCGTCCCTCGGGGCGTGCCGCCCGCACCCCGGCGTTTGCCAGGGCAGGGCCTTTCCTCACCCCAGATAATCACAGGAGAGTTTGCCAGCGTCTGGGCGACGGCCTAAAGTCGCCGCATGTCGTCGTCTCAGATCATCGCCTGGAAATGGTTGCGGAGTGGCGAAGAGGCGTTTCCCGCCCTGCTCGCCGCCCTTGATGCCGCCGGGGAAACCATCCGGCTCGAAACGTATATTTTCGCCAATGATGCGCTGGGCCGGCGCTTTCGCGATGCGCTCGTGCGGGCGCGGCAGCGGGGTGTGACCGTAAGCGTGCTGGTGGACGCGGTTGGCTCCATGGAGTTGCCGGGTGATTTCTGGTCGCCGTTGATGGCGGCGGGCGCGGCGGTGCGGGTGTTCAATCCGCTGGCGTTAAGCCGGTTTGCCATCCGTGATCATCGCAAGTTGCTGGTGTGCGATGACCGGGTGGCATTCGTGGGCGGCTTCAACCTCGCGACGGAATACGAGGGCGACGGGGTCACGCGCGGCTGGCTCGATCTGGGGCTGCGGATCGAAGGCCCGCTGGCGGTGGCATTGGCCGGGGCGTTTGATGAGATGTTTGCGCGCGCGGACTTCCGTCACAAACGGACGTTGCGTTGGCGGCGCGGCGTGCGGCGGCACACCGTGATTTCGGCGAGCGAACAATTGCTGCTGGGGGGACCGGGCCTGGGCCGCAATCCGATCCGCCGCGCGTTACACACCGATCTTGCGTCCGCGCGCGCGGTGCAAGCCATGGCCGCCTATTTTCTCCCGCCGAGGTCGCTGCGCCGGGATTTCGCCCGGGTGGCGCGGCGCGGGGGAACGGTGCAATTTGTTCTCGCGGGCAAGTCGGATGTGGCGCTCGCGCAACTCGCGGCGCGCAGTTTGTATCAGCGTTTGCTCAAATCCGGGGCGGAGATTTACGAATATGTGCCGCAGGTGCTGCACGCGAAGCTGATCCTCGTGGATGACGCGGTGTATGTCGGTTCGGCGAACCTGGACCCCCGCAGCCTGCGGATTAATTACGAGTTGATGCTGCGCTTGACGCATCCGCCCCTGGTTGCCGAGGCGCGCGCGATTTTTAGCGCGGCGCAGGCGCAGGGTCGGCGGATTGAGTTTGCGGAGTGGAAACGCGCGCGCAGTTTCTGGACGCGGCTGCGGGAGCGCCTGGCGTATTTTGTTTTGGCGCGGGTGGATCCGCACGTGGCGCAGCGTCAGTGGCGGGCGCTGCCGGATTGAGGGGATTTGGCGCTCCGCTCACTGCGTCAGCGCGAAGAGGTAGCGTTGCACGCGGGCCGCGTCGTCGGTTTGTTTGAGTTCAAGATAAATCTGCTCCAGGTTGCCGCACATGCGGGCCAGCATCCGGCGCGCGCTCATCGGTTTGAGATATTCTTCGCGGCCCTCGTGGTGGCAGCGGGCGAGGTGATCCATGCAATCGGTCCGCGTCAGCAGTTTGCCGAGATTGAAGGCGTCCACGTAAACCTCCTCCACCGCGGACAGATAACGACAAAGCGAATGCCCCGGCAGGCCGATGCCGCAGACCGGCAGCCCGAGCCGTTGCGCGAGGAGAATGTAAACCAGACACAGGCTGATGGGATTGCCCGTGCGCCGGTCCAGCACGCGGTTCAGAAAGGTGTTCTCCGGGTCATAATAATTCTCCATGTTCCCGGTGAAGCTGAGCTGGGTGAAGACGTATTCGTTGATCCGGGTGAGCAGGCGTTCCTGCGGATTGCTCTGCGCGAGCCATTCGCGGAGTTCGCCGGCGTAAACATCCAGCAGCGCGCGGTAAGCCGTGGGGTTGATCTCCGGATATTGCGTCTGCGCCAGCAGCCACGCGCCGGTTTCCAAATCCAACGGCTCCTCGTTTTGCAGACAGTACGCCATGAATCGCGTGTCCGCGACCTCGCGATCAAAATGCCGGATCAAGTCCTGGGCGTGCCGGCGCAACATGGGGTCGCTGCTCAGGCGACACGGCTTGAGCCAGACCTGGGTGTCGTGGCCGAGGGAAAGAATCTTTTGCCGCACCGCCTGATAAACCGACGGATCTTCGTCACCGAGCAAGTTGATCAACGCTGTCCGTTCGCGCTCCGGCAGCGGTCCCCAATTCTTTTTCGCAGTAGCAGATTGCATAAAATCTTGTTCCCGTAATAGACCTCACGTTGCCGGCGGCAACAATTCAGGGCAGGGCGGGAATTGCCCCCGGTGAAACCACGAGGCGGGTCGGGTGAAATCACCATTTGTTGAGGAGGCGGGAACATCAACTACGCCCCGGCCTGACCATCTTTGAAGGTGGTGGGTTGGGTGGTTTGTGGCTCAACGGCGCTTTTCAGCGCTGGTCAAGTGATCGTGCGCGCTTCTCGGATTCGATCTTGCGGAGCGTTTCCTCGAACAAGACGCGCTGTTCATGGCGACTCTCGGCGCGGACGCGGGCGGCATCGAGCAAAGCCGCCGTTGCGGCCAGGGCCGTGACGACGAAACAGCCGATCCAGTAAAGTAGAAACCCCACCGGCGACAGCCGGCCTTTGAGCACCGTCTCACCGGCCACCAACATGCCGACGGCGGTGAGCAGGCACAGTGCTCCAAACCAGCGGCGCCGGGTTTTAGCCTTAACGCTCATGTCGTCAGCGTAAATCGGCGGAATCGTTTCGGCAACGACGATGGCGACCAGCCGGGTATGCTTCGTCCCTCATGGCGGGGCTGGCAATCTGCCCGGCCCCACAGCCAACTTTTCGCTCGCGCCAAAGATTTCTTTCGCCACCATGCGCGCGTTCCATGAACAGCGTCAACGCCGGCTCATCTTCACCGCTCGAAGCCACGCACTTGCGGCACATCTCCCCGCGCCAATGGAAATCCGGCATCGCGGCGTGGCTGGGTTGGACGTTCGACGGATTGGAGTTGCATCTCTACACGCTGGTGGCGCTGCCGTTCGTGGCGGAGTTGCTCGGCGGCCTGGCGACCACGCACCCGGACGTGGGGCGTTACAGTTCGATCATCCAGGGCGCGTTTCTGTTGGGCTGGGCGCTGGGTGGCGCGTTCTTCGGGCGCATCGGCGACCGTTTGGGCCGCTCGCGGGCGCTGAGTCTCACGGTGTTGACCTACGCGGTGTTCACCGGGTTGTCGTTCTTCGCGCAGACGTGGTGGCAGTTGATGATCTTCCGGTTTCTCGCCGCAGTCGGCGTCGGTGGCGAGTGGGCGGTGGGTGCGTCGCTCTTGTCCGAAACGTGGCCGCGCAAGTGGCGACCGTGGATCGCTGCCGTGCTGCAAAGCGGCGTGAACATCGGCATCCTGATGGCGGTGCTGGCGAATGTGCTCCTGGCGAAATCCCCACCGCGTTATCTGTTCCTCGTCGGGGTGCTGCCGGCGCTGCTGGTGTTCTGGATTCGTCGCGCCGTGCCGGAAACCGATGAGTGGCAGCAGGCGAAGTTGAAGTCGCAGCATCATGAGCCCAAGCTGGCGGAGTTGTTTCGCGGCGGGGTGCGGCGGGTAACGCTCTGGACCATGCTGGTGTGCGGTATCTCCCTCACGGCGCATTGGGCGTTCATGTTCTGGCACGTGCAGCATTTGCGGAATTTACCGGAGGTGTTGCCCTGGTCGGCGGAGGAAAAGGCGCGGCTGGCCAGCAAAGCGATGTATCTCGTCATCGGTTCTTCGATCCTGGGCAACTTCGTTTCGGGTGGCCTGGCGCGGTTCATGGGCTATCGGGCCACCATCGGGACGACCTTCTTCCTTTATTTCGTGGTGATGCTGGGGGCGTATGCCGTGCCGCGCGATCATGAGGCATTGTTGTTGTGGTTTCCGCTGATCGGTTTTTGCCAGGGCGTCTTCGGCTTGTTCACGATGTATCTGCCGCCGCTGTTTCCCACGTTGCTGCGGACGACGGGCGCGGGCTTTTGCTACAACATCGGGCGCGTGGCGGCGGCGTTCGGCACGGTGTTTTTCGGGTTGTTCTCGCAGGTGGGCGATCATCGGCTGGCATTATTTTATGCGGGCTTCCTGTTTCTGCCAGCGTCGGTGATTTGCGGTTTTCTGCCCAAGGCGAGGGATTAAGTTTCAAGGTTCAGGGAGGAAACTTCCAATTTGCATCCGTCGCCGCGATGGTAATTGCCTTGGGCACTGGAAACCCGTAAAGGGGTCGCTCCTTACTATTGACACAAATCCGGCGCGGCGGTAAAGGATTGCCATGCCGCGCCAACTGCGCATCGAATATCCTGGGGCGATCTATTGTGTCAAAAGTAAGGAGCGACCCCTTTACAGCTACAACTCCGCCAACCAGCGCACGCGCACCACCACGGCTGACGGCAGCTATTGGAGCTACGAATACGATGCGCTCGGCCAGGTCAAACGCGGCGGGAAATTCTTCAGCGACGGTTATCCCGTGCCCGGCCAGCAGTTTGAATACGGCTTCGATGACATTGGCAATCGCCAGAGCACCAAGGCGGGCGGGGACGAAAACGGGGCAAACCTGCGCGCGGCGACCTACACGCCAAACACCTTGAATCAATACACCAGTCGCGACGTGCCGGGGGCGGTGGACGTGATGGGATTGGCGATGGGCAACAACAGCACACTCACCGTGAACAGTGCCACCCCGTGGCGCAAGGGGGAGTATTTCCGCAAGGAATTGAGCGTGGCGAACAGTTCGGCAGCGGTATGGCAATCTGTGAGCGTGGCGGCGACGGGCGAGACGACGGTGAGCGGGAATGTGTTCGTACCCAAAACGCCGGAAGCGTTCTACTATGACCGGGATGGCAACCTGACCAATGACGAACGCTGGACATACACCTGGGACGCGGAGAACCGGCTGGTGAACATGACCAGCGCGAGCAGCGCGCCGACGGGGTCGAAATTGAAGCTGGATTTTGCCTACGACTGGAAGGGGCGGCGAGTTGAGAAGCTGGTCTCGACGAACAACGGTTCGAGCTACGTGGCGCAATACACCAATCGCTTTGTGTATGACGGGTGGAACCTGATGGCCGTGCTGGCGCCCAACTTGTCGGTGATTCGGTCTTTTCTCTGGGGATCGGATTTGAGCGGTTCCTTGCAAGGGGCGGGTGGCGTGGGCGGGTTGCTGGCGGTGAATGATGCGGGCAATGGCGTTCACTTCTGCGCCTATGATGGAAATGGCAACGTGGCCGCACTTGTCAAAGCTACCGATGGCACAGTTTCCGCAACCTATGAATATGCCCCCTTCGGGGAAGGGCTGCGGCAGACGGGCCTGATGGCAAAAGCGAACCCATTTCGCTTCTCCAGCAAGTATCAGGATGATGAAACCGATCTGCTCTATTACGGGTATCGGTATTACAACACCAGCACTGGGAGATGGCTAAACAGAGACCCCATCGGAGAACAGGGGGGAATAAACTTGTATGGGTTCGTCGCCAACAATCCTATCAACGCGGTGGATTTCTTGGGGCTCTTTATCGAGTTGTGGTATGGAAACCACTTGGTCGACTTCAAGTTTACCTCTGGATGGCACTCAAAACTCTGGCTGATAACGGATGAATCGCCTCTTGCATCCCAATCGACTTATCCGTTCCTTCGGGCTGCAAGCAAAACCCAGATAGTTCCGAGCACGTTTGTCGGCCCGTGCCAGCTTTGGGCCATATCGATTGGTGCTGGGCCAGACAAGTCAATTTGGGAATTATTCGCTGACTTTAATCGTGACAGGGATGTAGCTGAGGCTCTCCACAATCCCAGCCTTGTGACCTCGTTTACTACGCCTCAGGAGGCCCTGAAGTTCCTTGCAAGCGTTGATGCCAAGAACAAGACGATGAATGGAAACTTCGACAACACCGCCCTACAGTATCACTTCGACCCGGGTAGCAGTTACACAGCATGGAATGAATGGAACGAGTTTAACTCTAACAGTTACATTTCCGGTCTGCTCGGTTCGTTTGGATATGCTGCACCGTCCCCAGGAGCGACTGCGCCAGGCTACAGCAAGCCGATTCCCGCATTTGTTTTCACCACCACATTTTCATCTACGGCGGAATTGAAGAAAGCGTGGAAGCTTCACTTCCCGGGATTCTAATGAAAGCACGAAGACGCACTGTGATTGCGATTCTGGCTGCTGTGCTAGGAACAGCGACAGTGTTTTTGCTCGGGTTTCACGAGACGCTATATGGCTTGGCAGCACAGAGGTTTTTCAAATGGGAAGAAGAGTCGTTTAAGGGCAGACCACTTTCTGAGCTTCAAAGCTATCTAACGAAACAAGGAAGAGGATTTGTGCGTGTCCCTTTCAGCAGCGTGGAATCACGCACCGGTAAGAGTCTCAATCCAAACCAGCGGGCCATGTATTTTACGAAAGGCAAAAGGTATCGTTGGTTTTCCTACGGAAGTGCGATCAGTGTTGGATACGTCGTCGCTGAGAAGGAGGGCGAAGTCGAAAAAATTGTGGCGATTATTCGCGCTCGTTCAGTGGACTCGCCATGAGGCTCGGCCATTACCGACGCCCTCAACCGAAGCCAACCGGCTGTCCCGCCCAAACGGAGCGAGCAACTTCCCCCTTCGCTGGAGCGTGTCGTCATGGCGGCTGCGAAGCAAAGGCCAGCCGTCATGCCGTCACGCCCCAGCTTCGCCCCCAAGGCAAAGTGAGTCTGCCCGTGGCGTCGTCCGTCCCGCCACACGGGAGAGACGAAACGATTTTCAATTGGAATGTCTCTCCCGAAAAGGTGTCAGTCAATGGTATTGACAGATTTTCTGGTGGCGGCGCATGATGCCGCATGGCCCGCAAGCTGAGAGTGGAATATCCGGGTGCCGTCTATCACGTCATGAATCGCGGCGATCATCGCGAGCCAATCTTCCAGGACGATGATGACCGGCGCGAATTCCTCCGCACCCTTGCCGAGAGCTGCGTGAAAACCACCTGGGCCGTTCATGTGTATTGTCTCATGGGAAATCATTTCCATCTGGTCATCGAAACGCCGCAGGGCAATCTCGTCTCCGGCATGAAATGGTTTCTGGGCAACTACACGCGCCGGTTCAATCGCCGGCACAAACTCTTCGGCCATTTGTTCAGCGGGCGCTACAAGGCGTTGCCGGTGGACGCCAGCGGCAACGGTTATCTACGCACCGTCTGCGATTACGTGCATTTGAATCCTGCGCGGGCCAAGCTCGTTGCGGCGGACGCGCCGTTGCGCAGTTATGAGTGGAGCAGTTTCGGGGAATACCGCAAGCCGCCGGCCCAACGGCCTGCGTGGTTGCGCGTGGACCGGTTGCTGGGAGAACTGGGCATTCCGCGCGACAGCGAAGCAGGCCGCGAAGAGTTTGAGCAGATGCTGGAAGCGCGGCGGCAAGGTGAACTGGAGGAGGAATTCAAGCCCTTGCGCCGAGGTTGGTGTGTGGGCGGCGAGACCTTCCGGCGCGAACTGCTGGCGCAGGTGGCGGAGAAACGAGGGGACTGGCATTACGGCCCGGAACTGGTGGAATCCGCGGAAGCGAAAGCGGAGCGGCTCATCGCCGCCGCGTTGGCGGAACGCGGGTGGACCGCAGCCCACCTGGCACGCGAACGCAAGGGCGATGGCTTCAAAGTGGCGCTGGCGGCGAAACTGCGGGCGGAGACGACGGTGACGCTCAGTTGGATTGCGGCACGGCTGCACATGGGCGCACGCGGGCGCTTGACACACTTGCTCTACCGACAGGCGCACGCTGCCGGGGACAACCCCAACCAAAACCACCTGTGGAAATAATATGACAATACCATTGACTGACACCTTTTGGGTGGCCGTCAGCGGCGACGGCAAGGTGGTGGCGTTCGGCTCGACCGGCGCGAAATTCGTTTCCGAAAACACCGACCCGTTCGATACCTCCGATCCGTGGGACATCTTCCGCGTGGACATCGGCCCGGGCGGGAATGTGACGAACACACTCATCACGAAACCGGTCTTCGGCACGACCAACGTAAGCGCCTCATACTTTCCCTTGCTTTCGTCCACTGGAAACTATGTCGCGTTCTCCTCGCGCCGCCATTACCAGCTCATCGGCTCGAGCGCCGTGTCAACCGGCATCATCCACGGCTACGGCGCGGGCACATTGCCCGCCACAATAGTTACCCCGCCGCCCGCGCTGAAATTCACCAGCGCGCCCGGGCAATTCACGATCACCTGGCCGGACACCGCCAGTGTGAGCCTCTATTTCAAAACGAACCTCGCCGACACCGTCTGGAGCCTGGTGACGAACATCCCCACGCTTGCCAATGGTACGAATACCGTCACGCTGGCCCCAACCGGCCCGGCGCGCTTCTTCAGTTTGCGCAGCCCTTAACCGGAACGATGCCGTAGGACAGGCGTCGCGCCGGTCGCTAACTTTGAGCCATCCACGTTGGCGGGAAGCGGTTCGCCATCCTCAAAGCGTCACCAAACGGTGGGTCCACTGCTCGCAGATGGAGACAGGCGCGACGCCTGGCCTACGCCGTGACCGTGCGGGCGGTCCAATTTTCAACTGCATGGTTCCGGCTTAAAGGGGCCGCTCCCCCTTTACTTTAGGGGGCGGTCAAGCGTGAAAAAGCGATCCGGTTTAATGGTTTGAATTCGCGAACCCGCGACCGAATAATCCCGGCATGAAATCTCCCACCGGGATGCCGGCGAAGAAAAAATCCCGATCGTCAGGAAAAAGCGCGCCGCCATTAACCGTCCGCTCGCGGCGACTCTCGCCCACCGAGCAACGCAATCCGCGCTCGGCCAATCTGGATCGCCTGGGTGTAGGCGCCGCGATTGAGTTGATGTTGACGGAGGAAGCCAAGGTGACGCGGGCGTTGCTGGCCAAGCGCGCCTTGTTGGGTCGGGCCGTGACCATTGTCGCCCGGGCGTTTCGACGCGGGGGCCGGCTGTTTTACGTCGGCGCCGGCACGAGCGGGCGGCTCGGCGTACTGGATGCCAGCGAATGTCCGCCGACGTTTCGCGCACCGCCGACGATGGTTCAGGGCATCATCGCCGGCGGGGACGCCGCGTTGCGCCGATCGG
>CAYHFK010000006.1:0-34990 GCA_964355895.1 uncultured Bifidobacterium sp.
GCACCAGACAAAGCGAACCGGAATACTCAATTTGAAGAATTCTGTCTCACACCCCTGGCTGACGGAAATCCATTTTCTTTCTTGACCGCTCACGCTAATGGGTGAAGTTTGGCACTGAATGTTTTCTGGCTCCCGGCCGGCCGGGAGGAGGGCGTGCGCTGCGGGCGGACGAAAGTCTGCCTGTGGCAGACCGGACTGGCACCCAGGCCGGACGCGACACGCTGGAACCAGATGGGTGACTGAACGGATCACCTCCCGCAAGGGAAGATCGCATCCGAATCAACGACGGAAATGACAGGCACGAATTGCATCTTGGACGCCGCCCGCAACGGCCCGAAAAGACCAAGACAGCTTTTAAGAAAAGAAAAGCTGGCTGACGGAAATCCATTTTCTTTCTTGACCGCTCACGCTAATGGGTGACTCCTTTACGAAAGTCATTTGGTGAAAGTGTGGATTACTGATAGGAATTTGCTTTGACGCTCCGCGGTTCATTAACGTGAATATCCTGGATTTCTGTCTCCGCATCATTGTCCTGCCCTTTGACCATTATCACGGGACGAGCGAGCACCGCAGGAAGTTTCAGATCGATTTCTGCGTGGTCGCGGGCACCACGGTGGTGGTGAAGCGGAAGTTCCTGCGCGTGGCGCGGATGAAGGACGAGGATCATCAGGAGGAGGTCAAGAATCCCCCGGCGGTGATCGAGGGCCTCAAGGATTCCTCGTTGAAGGCGGACATCTTCACGTTCGACCAGAAGATTCCAGAGGTGGCTCCGCGGTTCAGCTATTATCACGAGATGGAGAGCCTGGCGGTGATCCGGATCGAGAGCTACGAGGACTGGTGGAACAACAAGATTTACAATGACGCGCGCCGGATGATCCGCAAATCCCAGAAGCAGGGGATTCAGACGCGGGCGGTTCCGTTCAGCGATGAGCTGGTGCGCGGCATCAAGGATGTGTGGGACGAGTCGCCCATGCGCCAGGGCCGGCCGTATGATCATTACAGGAAGGATTTCGAGACGGTGAAGGCGTTGAACAATACCTATCCAGATCGCACGGAGTTTGTGGCCGCCTATTTCCAAGGGGAGATGGTGGGCTTTGCCAAGATGTTTTACACGGGCAACCGGGCGGACTTCGTGCAGATCATCTCGAAGATGAATTATCGCGACAAGGCGCCGACCAACGCGCTGCTGGCCAAGTGCGTGGAGGTGTGCGCCGGCAAGGGCATCAAGCTGCTGGGCTACGCGAAGCTGATCTACGGTCGGAAGGGCGCGGATTCGCTGACGGACTGGAAACTTCGCAACGGCTGCGAGGAGGTGCTTGTTCCCCGCTACTACATTCCGCTGACGCTCAAGGGGCGGGTGGCGCTGGCGTTGAACCTGCACAAGGGCATCTTGCAGGCGCTTCCGCCATCGGTGTTGAGATGCCTGCTGGAGCTGCGTGCCTGGTTGTACTCCTTCCGCTATCGCGACGAAGCCAGGCAATGACGCCGCCGTTCCTCCATTCCGAACCGCTCTTATGCCCGGCCTTTTTGGGATAATTTCCACGACGAAATCCGACGCGTTGTCCGCCAGCCTTCACCAGATGAAGGACTCGATGATGCACGAGACGTTTTACCGCGGAGGCGTGCATGTCGATCCGGAGCAGCATTGGGGCGTGGGCTGGACCACGCTGGAGGGAAGCTTCTCAGACTGCCTGCCGGTCTGGAATGAAGCCCGCGATCTGGTCCTGTTCTTCCACGGCGATCATTACGCCGACCCGGCGATTGTCGAGGACTTGAAGCGGCATCACGACATCGCTATCGGGCATGACGCCCGTCACCTCATCCATCTCTACGAAGAACGCGGCGCGGCGTTCTTCCAGGAATTGAACGGCTTTTTCCACGGCGTGCTTGTGGATCTGAAGAACCGGCGGTTCCTGCTGTTCAACGACCGCTATGGAATGCAGCGCCTGTTTTACCACGAGGCCGACGGCGTGTTCGCCTTCGCCGCCGAAGCCAAGGCGCTATTGAAGATCAACCCCCGCCTGCGCGAGATCGCTCCCGAATCGCTGGGCGAATACTTCTCCATGCAATGCGTGCTGGAGAACAGAACTTTGTTCCGGGACGTTTACACGTTGCCGGGCGGAATGAAGTGGAGTTTCCGCGATGGCGTGGCCGGCAGCCGGGAGAAATACTTCGACGCGCGGACATGGGAAGACCAGCCCGTGGTCAGCGAGGCGGAATACTTTGATCGCCTGAAAGCCACCTATCAGGAAGTGCTGCCCCGTTACATGCGCTCCACGGGCAAGGTCGGTTTGTCCTTGACCGGCGGGCTCGACAGCCGCCTCATCATGGCGGGGCACCGGCCCGCGCCCGGCACCATGCCATGCCACACCTTCGCCAGCACCTACAACGACAGCGTCGATCTCAGAATCGCAGGCGAAGTCGCCCGGGTGAGCGCGCAGCCGCACACCGCCATTCGCATCGGCCAGCCCTTCCTCGATGGCTTTGCAAGCCTCGCGCGGAAGGCGGTGTACATCTCGGACGGTTATATCGATGCCGCCAGCGGCGGCGTGGAAATCTATGCCAACCGCATCGCGCGTGGCCTCGCCCCGGTGCGCGTCACTGGCAATTACGGCAGCGAAGTGCTCCGCGCCGTCCGGGCGTTCCGGCATCGGGTGCCCAGCACCGATCTGTTCACCCCGGAACTGCTCGATCATTGCGCGAAGGCACAATCCGCCTTTACGCGCACCGGGGAGGGCCATCCGCTGACGTTCTCGGCTTTCCGCCAGGCCGCGTGGTACAACTACAACCGGCGTTCCCTCGAACAATCGCAACTCGACACCCGCACGCCGTTCATGGACAACCGCATCGTCGCCTGTGCCTACGGCGCGCCCCATGCCGCCCTGCTGGGGGACGCGGTTTTCCTGCGCCTGCTGCACGAGTTGTATCCCGAGGTCGCCGCCATTCGCACCAATCGCGGCGCGGGTTACGGACAAAGCCGTCTGATGGCCGGAATCACCAACGCCTACCGCGAATTCTGGCACAAGGCCGAATACTGCTACGACTACAACCTGCCGCACATCGGAGCGAAGCTGGACCTCGCCCTCAAGCCGCTCCACCTCGAACGCGTGTTTTTGGGCCGGGAAAAATTCTCTTTCTTCAGGATGTGGTATCGCGACCAACTGGCTGGCTGCCTGAAGGAAATCCTCCTCGACCCGCAGTTCCTCGGCGCGCCCTTCGTGAACCGCAAACGCGTCGAGGCCGCCGTCCACGCGCACATCCACGGCCATGAGAACCACACCAAGGCCATCACCCTGCTGCTCACCTACGCGTTGACCCGTGATTCGCTCCTGAAATAACGCCCCATTGCAGCGCCCGCTCCCCGGCACAGCTCGCGATGAATGATTCTTCACCGCAATTCCGCGTTAAGGAAGCACTGATTTAATCAGCGCTCAGGAAATCCGACCCGGTTTCGACCATCCAAATCACCTTCCCTTGAAATCAAAATCGTTCCTACGCCATCCTCCGCGACAGCTAGGAATTTGTCGGACTTAGAAATCGCATTTGCTGGCGCACGCCTATTACGGCTCCCGGTGGCTGGTACAAAACCATTTTTACTCACCGCCCCCCATCTCGGCCCCGCGCTGGGAGGCGGCATCTCTGAGTTTTTCGCTGGTAGCGCCCTCGCGCCTTTTTTTAGCCTGCCGCCGCCAGGTTTTTGCGCGTGAACAGTCGTTTGAGATTGTAACTCATGCAGACCAGCGTCCATTCCAGAGCCACCTTCGCCCGCCCGCGCAACAAGAAGCGCCGGAACCCCATCACCTCTTTGATAATCCCCAACACCGGCTCCACCGGCTGCTTGCGTAACCGGTAGAGCGCTTGCCCCACCGCCGTCTTCAAGCGGTGTGCCATCAGTTCCTTGGCCGTGGCACCCAGACCCAGAGCCGGCGGCTCCGGCGGCGGCGGCAAGTCGGCCAGCGTCTTGTGGTGCGACGTTTTCTCCACCGCCGCATACACGGTCAAGCCACTCGGCGTGCCGTCGGGTTTTTGCTCCACCGCCGCCACCGCGGCGGCACTGTAAAATCCGCTGGCCACCAACACCGCCTTGACTTCCGCCGCCACCACCGGACTGATCGCCGCCACGTCCGCTGGCAATTCCTGCTGGTCGTTGGACGCGTCGCTCCCCCGCTCCCCCACGATGAGCATGGCTGTATCCACTGCGGCTTGCGCGTTATACGCCTGCTCGAAATGTGGGCCGCTGCCCGCTTTCATGATCCGGCTTTCCGGATCGGTGAAGTTGTATTGCGCTTGGAGATCGGGCACTGCGCTCGGCGGGGCCGGCTCCTGGCCGCGCGGCTTTATGCCCGCGTCACGCTGGGCCTGGCGCGCGGCCACTTTGGCTTGGTAGGGTTCCACTTGGGCGGCGGCCAGTTCTTTGGCGCGGGCTTCAATCACTTGGCGCGCTTGGTTCAGGGCCGTCAGGCGTTTTTCGCGGCGCGCCAGTTCCGCCGGGAGGTCGAGGGTTTCCTTGGGCGACTGCAGGTCCGCTTGGGCGGCCCGGGTCCCCAGTTCCTGCACTTCGAGTTCCAACTGGGTGATGAGTTCGCCGGCGCGTTGGTAACTGACGGCGGCGTGCTTGCTGGCGTTGGCTTGGATCTTCGTCCCATCCACGCTGACCGTGCCCACACGGGTCAGGCGGAGTTCCTGGGCCAGTTGCAACACGGTGACGAAGGCGGCCTTGAAGGCCGCTTCGTTGGCAACGCGAAAGGCGCAGATCGAAGCGTGATCCGGATGCACATTGGCGCAGAGGTAGCGCACGGCGACGTCACTCTGGGTGGCGGCCTCGATGGTCCGCGAACCGAAGCGACCGGTGGCGTAGCAGTAAATGAGCAGCGCCAACATCATCGGCGGCGGCTACGGCTCGCTGCCCGTGCCGCGATGATTGACATGGAAGTGGGCGGTGGGGATCAACTCGACGGCCTCGAGGATGAAGTGGACGATGTGGTCAGCCGACACCCAGTCGCGCAGATCGCAGGGCAGGAACATCGGCGTCTGGCGGTCGAGATTAACAAAACGTGCGGACATGAGGGTTGGATCCTGGCCGCCACTTTGTGTTCAAACCATTTTCAAAAATCTTTCGTAGCCTAAGCCCGACAGGCTGCTAGAAATCTGAAGTTCAGGCAAAATTACCAACTCCGATTAAATCAGCGCTTCCTTAAAGGAGTTCTTGGTATTGACTACTCACTGTTCTTGAAAGCGGTCTTGGAGATGAATCGCGGGGTGGCACGCGTTGGCGCTGCCGGTGGAGGCACGGTGGCGCGATGGCGATCGCCGGGTGAATGCGGTGGTTTGAGTTTCAGGCGGGCCAGCCGGAGGCAGTTTTTATTGCCGGTCAGACGACACATAGACAGACTCTGGCTCGATGAAAAAACTCCTGCTTTGGATCGTGGTCGGCCTCGCCGTGGTGGCGGTACTGGTGTTTTTTACGCAACGGCAGCCCGATACCGGCGGCTTCGAACGCGCGATGACGCTCGGTCAGGGCTATCTCGAAAAAGGCGATGCCACGAACGCCATTGCCGCCTACTCGCAGTCCGTCAAGCTCGCCCCGGAAAGCATCGATGCGCATCTGAACCTGGCCAACGCCTACCTGCTGGCGGACAACAACCGGGCCGTCATCGAACAGTGCCAAGCCGCGCTTGCCCTCGACCACAACAACCCGGCGGCCTATTACCTGATGGGTTGCGCCCATCTGCGGCTGAATGAGGCCGGGCCGGCGGTCCAGGCATTTCAGCAATCGCAGAAGATCGAGCCCGCGGTGGACGCCCTGAATTTCCAACTGGGCGTCGCCCAGGAACGATTGGGGAACTTCGAGGATGCCATCCGCGAATTCGAAACGCTGGTTCAATTTCAGCCCGACCATCCCTCCGGGCATTATCAACTCAGCCGGCTTTATCAGCGAGTGAACCGCACCGCCGAGGCGGCCCAGGCGTTGACCCGGCACCAGGAAATTCTGGCGAAAAGCCCGGGGGCCGCTGGCGGGCCGGCGACGTTTGAACGCTGCCAGTACACGCAACCCCGCGTCGCCTTCAGTCTCGCCCAGCCGGAACCAACCGGAATTCCCGTTCGCTACGCCGATGCGACGCCCGCCGCGTTCGGCCAGCCGTCCTCGGCTTACCATGGGCCGCTCGGCGTTCTGGATTACAACCACGACGGGCGCAATAGTCTCTTTGTGATGGAGGGAAATGGCTTCCGGCTGTTGAACAATACCAACGGACGGTTCGCGCCGCTGGGCGAGCTGTTTTCCGCAACGAATGGCGGAACGTACCGGCGCTGTCTCGTCGGAGATTTGAACAATGATCGTTTTGAGGACGTGGTGGTGATCGGCGAGCAGGCGTCCCATGCCTTCAGATTCGCCACCAATGGCCTGTTTCGTGAGGTAACGGCGGCGGCGGGCCTCAAGAATCTCAGGGGGCGAGACGGGCTGTTGGCCGATCTCGACTTTACCGGCAAGCTCGATTTGCTGGTGGTCCTGCCTGGGGGACAAGGCTTGAGCACTTTCCGCAACCTCGGCAGCTTTTACTTCCAGAACAAGACCAATTCAGGTTTGCCGGCGCTGTTGCCGGGGACGGAGCAGGTGGCAGTCGAGGATTGGAACGACGAGGACATGGCCGGAGCGTTTGTCACGCGGGCCGCGCAGCCGCCGCTGTTTTTCGCCAAACAGCGCGCCGGTCAATTCGTCCAAACAAACTTGACCACGAATTGGCCGGCGGGACATGCAATCGCTCTGGGCGACTTGAACAACGATCTTCGGGTGGACATGGCGCTGGCCGATGAAAAGGAGATCCATCTTGTTTTCGGTGGCATGAAGGAACGGCTGAATCTCCCTTCGCAGGGACTTCAGGTCAAAACCATCCTGCTCCTGGATTATGACAATGACGGTTGGCTCGATGTGGCTGCCTGCGGCAACGGCGTCCGCCTCTGGCGCAACGCCGGCAAAAGTGGATTCCAGGATGTCACTTCCGCTACTGGGCTCAACAAACTGCGGGCGGTGGAGTCCATGGTGGCGGCCGATTTTGATCAGGACGGTGACACCGATTTGGTAACGAGCGCGCCGGACGGTCTGCAATTCTGGCGGAATGATGGCGGCAACGCGAACAAGCAATTGAAGCTGCGCCTGGTGGGAAATCGCTCAAACGCGTCGGGGCTGGGCGTCCGGGTGGAACTCGTGTCTGGCAACTGGCGGACCATTCGCACCCTCACCCAGCTCCCGTTTGAAATCGGCGTCGGCCAGCATGACCAGATTGATCTGCTCAAGGTCCGCTGGTTCGACCTGGCCACGACCCTGACGGAAGTCTCGGTTTCGACGCAGTCCATGGATCTGGTGGAACTGACGCTGCCGACCGGCTCCTGCCCGTATCTCTTCGCCTGGGACGGTCAGCAGTTCAAATTCGTGACGGACATCCTCGGCGCTTCACCACTGGGTCTGCCCGTGTCCGAAACGCGCTACGTGGAAGCGGATCCAGAAGAATACCTGGCGCTCGGAAACGAGCCGGAGTTCCCCCCGAAGAATGGCCGGTTTGAACTAAGGATCACCGAGGAGTTGAGGGAAGTGCTTTATCTGGACAACGCCCGACTGGTAGTCGTGGATCATCCCGCCGGGACATTGGTGACACCCACCAGCAAGCTGCACGCGGGGAAACCCTTCCCGCCCCACGAACTCTGGACGCTGCGCCCGCTGGCCTCGCTCAAGCAAGCAACTCGCAGCGACGGATTGGATGTCACCAAAGCATTGGCGCGGACAGATCGTCAGATGGTTTCGCCGGTGCGTTTGCGCGACCCACAGTTGCGCGGACTGGCTGAGCCGTTTTCCATTACCATGGATTTTGGGGAACTGCCCGCCGACCGGCCGCTGGTGCTGGTCTTGAATGGCTGGCTGCGCTTTGGCGGCGGAATGGCCAACGTGGCGGCCTCCTTGGACGCGGACCTTCCGTTCCCTTTCCCAACGCTTGAAGCGGAGTTGCCCGATGGCGCTTGGAAGCCCGTGCCGGTTGAGGTTGGCGCGCCGGCGGGCAAAACCAAAACCATCCTCGTGAACTTGGAGAAAAAACTGCCGGCGGACGCCCGCCGTCTCCGATTAACCACCGCCTTCGAAATTCACTGGGACTCGGCGGCACTTGGCGAGAAGGCGGCGGAGCAGAGCCACCAAACAACTCTGCTGCCGGACCGCACCGATTTGCATTGGCGGGGATTTAGCAAGCACGCGCCCTTGCCCGACTATCTCCCGCTCACACCGGAATACGACAAGGTCGAATTCGCGCCTCCGTGGCGACGCACCCCGGCCGGTTGGTGTACACGGTATGGAGCCGTGGATGAATTGGTTCAGGACCGCGATGACGCGCTGGTTCTCCTGAACGGCGGCGATGAACTGGCACTGTCGTTCAACGCCGACCGGCTTCCACCCAAACCGGCCGGCTTCGAACGCCATTTCTTCCTGTATGTCGTCGGCTGGGATAAGGACGCTGATTTCCATGTGGCCGAAGGGTGGCGGGTCGAACCGCTGCCATTCCTCGGCCTGGATGATCAGGCCTACGGACGGCAGACACGGCCTTCAGGGCGGAGCGACGGCTGGATGAGCAAGTACAACACCCGATGGGTCGGCCCGATGACCCTAAGCCAAAAACCCAAGCAACCCCGCTAGCGCATTACCGCGTGACTGCCAAGCCGGATACATAGCTGCGATTGGTGGCATTGCCTCATGCCTCAAACACAACGGGTGGTGAATTTCGCCGCGTCGCGACGAACCCGCTCGAGCGAATGTGATGTGAAAGTGTTGAGCTGTCACCATTGCCCATCCAAGGCAAAGTTTTTCATTGGCGGCGTGTGGAATTCCCGGGGTCCGCTTGTCACCGCAGCATTAGCGGCTCAACACTTTTACATAAAAATCCTTGCGAGATGTCTGGAGTTTCACCCAACATCACCCCATGTAGCACCCGCCAAAACACCAACACGACAAAACTATGAACCGACCAATCTACCATTTTGCACTGGCACCCCCCCCCTCGCGGCAAGCGAAACTTACCAAACTCGCTCCGAACATAGGACGCGTCTTTTCATTTTGGCAAGCGCCACGAAGCCGGGGCTTTGGCGAAGACCAAGGCGTGAAGTCGTTCGGGGCCGCCATCGCGATGGGCGAAGCGTTGCTGGTAACGGCGCACACTCCATCGAGTTTTTTTGGTCTGCACCTTGGCAATCGCCGTTTGCGCGACACTGACCGCCAGTCGCCGAAACATCCCCAGGACCAGCGCGGTGTTGGGTTGGCGCACCCGGCTGCGGTCTTCGTCCAGCGAGACATCCAGCGCGTGGTGCAGCCGGCTTTCAATCACCCAATAGCCGCGTTTATGTTTGAGCCAGCCCCGCGCGTCCAACTGCTCCGCCGTCAGACTGCTGATCAAGTAAACCGTCTCCGTGCTCTTTTTGCCGTGGCGCCGCACCCGTTGTTGGAGGCGCGCGATCAGGCGTGCCCCCGGAAAGCCCACCTGCGCGGGCGTCACTTCCTGACAGTCCAGCAATCGGATCTCACGCCGTCCGCAATTAATTTCCCGGGTCGGCGCGCGGGTCTGGGGCGTGGGGCGAGGGGGGAAATTTCCCGGGCGTCAACAACGTCGCCAGGGTTTGCACCAGTTCTTTCTGGTTGTTTTTGACGGTCAGCAAATAATCGCCGCCGCCCTCGAACAACACTTGTTGGACGGTTTCAACCTGCGTGTGAAGGGCGTCGGCCAGCACCAGTTTGCCGCAGACGTCCACCTTGGCCAGCAGGGTGCGCGCGGCGGGGATCTCGTTGCTCTTTTCTTTCACGGCCACGGTGCCGAGCCAGCGACCCGCGCTGTTGACCGCGTTGACCAGTTCGAGGTGGCCATGGCGCAATGTTTTGCCGTCCACGATCACCAGCGGGTCCTGCGGCGTGCCCAGGAGTTGTTCCTGCCAGAGCAACAAGGCGCGTTCCAGCGCGTCGGCATTTATTTTCGGCAGCACCCGCTTGAAGGTGCTTTCCCCGGGACAACGAATCCGACCGGTCTGGCGATCCGTCCGAAAGCCCAGCGCGCGCAACTGGCCCTGCGAGAGCGTGGCGGCATAGTCGGCCAGATCCAGCGCGCCGCGGCGCACGCCGCTGAACACCGCCAACGCCATGAGCGTCAGGAAGCCCGCCAGCGGATACGCCAGGGATTCTTTGCGCCGGAACTCCGGCACTTGGGCGCGCAAGGTGGCCATCAGGCTGCCCAGCGCGGCGGCTTTGGCGGGGCAATGCGGCGCGGCCTTGGCGGCCACCGCGGCCCACGCGGGCGGCAGTTGCGGCGCGCGCAGTTGGCGGCAGGCGTGGGGGACCAGTTCGCGCACCCAGATTTGTTTGGGACGGTCGTGCTGGAGATAAAAATCCTCCGCGCTGCGTTTCCAACCCGACGTGGGTCCGAGCCGCTGCCAGTTGCTGGCCTTGTAAGCCGTGCCTTGATAGAGATGCGGGTCCACGAAGGTTTCCGCCAAAGCCAGCGGATGCCCCCAGTGTTGCTGCCAATCCCCGGAGAGCCGCGCGAGCATGAGTTTCATGAAGCGACTGATGAGGTTGGGACACTGCGCGCCGGGCAGCACCAGCAGGCGGGAATTGTTGACCAGCAGCGGCAGGCGGGTGCGGCGTTGCTCCTCGCTCCAGCCGATGAAAGCATCGCGCGCCTTGAGATGCCAGGCCGGCGCGCACCAGGTAGCCAGCGCCAGCCACTGTCCCTGATACGTGACGACGTAGCGCAGATGTTCGCCCACGACCTGGGCGCTTTTCAAATAGTGATGCTCGGCGATGAGTTGATCGAAGCGCGCCGCTTCCTCCGGCGTCACGAGGCGGACGTGCAGGTGAATGAGGATGTGTTGTTCATCGGGCGTGGGCTGACGAAAACGGGAAACGGAACATTTCATGCCCCGGAGCGTAAAAAATCGCCCCCGGGTTGTCCCGCAAAATCATTCAATCAACTTCCCGGCAATCACTTCCCTCGGTCGAAAATCGCGTCCTAAGCAACCGAGAAGAAAGTCAGCCCAAAAAATAAACATCTAGTTCTCCGCAATAGAGTTTGACTAACACGAAGCCGTCTTATGGCTATCTGACAGAGGACAAAAACTAGCAACAACCAGTAGCTCGCCCATACCAGCTGAAAAAACAATTCGATTACTCCATCCCCTTGCCTCACTAGCAACGGCACTTGGCCTTCATTTGCCAGCCATTTCACAACTCCCAATTTTTGCATGGCAAGTTATTTACTCGTAAGCGTCACGGTGTCACTTTGCATCCACGAATTAGGCCGGCGCAATTCTAAAATCAAAAAAAACTCCCCAGCGAAAGCACGACGCACGGGGCATGACCACCACCGACCCGCCCGGCGATTTTGTGTCAAAAGTAAGGAGACCCCTTTAGGAGCGACCCCTTTTTGTTCGACGCGATTGGCGGTTGCGCCAAGCGGAATAGGTGGCAAAACGGCGTGAAGATCGTCCGCCTATTCCCCCACCAGCCGTTCAATGTCCTCGCGCGAAACGACGAACAAATCCATGTCCGCCTTCACCGCGCCGAGACTGACCAGACATTCCGTGAACAATTCCCGCGTCTTCAACTCCAGTTCCTGCGAGCCGAGTTTCGTCATGCACTTCAAGATGTGCTGGCCTTTGCGCACGTGCGTGCGTTCATCCGAGCGGATGTAGTCGGCGATGTGGACCAGGAGCGAATCATCCTTCTCGCGGGCGGTGTCAATCAGGCCGTTGATGGTTTTGAGCACGCCCACTTCGCCGAACAAATTGATTTCCGCCATCGCGAACGCCGGTTCCATCGGGCCGCGACACGTCGAACCGGTCAGGCGATTGCGCAGTTCGAACGGATCGTAACCGGCGGCCAGCAGGGCGCGGTGGCCGATCTCCGTGTGCCGCGCCTCGTCCCAGGTGACGCGCGCCAGATCGTATTCGGCTTGAAAATCAAGGAACCGGATATCCCAAAGGAACGTGCCGAACGCTTCGATGGCGTCCACCTCATCGCGCTGCGTCCGAATGAAGCGCAGCCGAAGGCTTTCGTAGGAATCCTTGGGGAAACGCTCCTGACCGTCGGCGGTGTCGTAATCGCCGGTGTTCTTGAACGTGTCGAAGCGGACATCGCGTTTCGGCACCGTCCCGCGTTGAAACGGTTTCTCCGTGATGCGCATCGGACTGGGTTCGGGATTGCGCGCCTCCGCGCCCGTCACCCCACCGATGCTGCCCAGCAGCCGTTGCAAATGCCAGCGCCACGCCGCCAACCGGCTTTCCTCGATACCGCCCTCGACGTAGGCCGCGATGGCAAGCTCGGCCCATTCGCGCATCGGTTCGTAATCGGTCAGAACGCGCTTCAGCACCCGGATGGTGGGGACGTCGGTGATGGGATCGGTGTCATCAATGTGATGCCGATAGGTTGTTTCGAGCGCCTTCCCGATGACCTGATGGATGCCGACCAGCAGTTCGGGCGCGTCGGCGGCGCTGAGCATCTCCTCCACAAACCGATCAATCCCTGCGTCGCGAAATTCATCAATCGCCTTCGGGCGCATTTCCTGTTCAGTCAAGCGCTCGCGCAAAAGCCGGGCCGCGTCGGCATGAAAGAAAATGTGCCGCCCGGTTTCGAGCTTCACTTCAAATTCGGGAATGTTCAGCGTCCACGCGCCGAGCGCCTGGGCCAGCCGCCGTTCAAAGTAAAAGAATCGCAGCAGCCGGCGCGCGTTTTCCTGAACCGAAAAGTGCCCGCCCAGTTGCCGGCGGTCGCGCGGGAAGCGGTAGGGATAGGACTTGCGGCGTTCCCCGGCGGCGGCGCGTTCGTCCGGACGCGAGACGGTGGGAAGTTCGCGCCCGGCGGCGTTTCCGTTTTGATCCGGTTGGGCATTGGTTTTCATAATTGGTTTCTGCGAAAGTCGGGCTTGTGGGAATTAAAAATGAGTTCGCGGGCACTGCGGGTCAAGCGGCAAAGCGGCCACACCTTACTTGTCCCGAATGTAATCGTACACGTTCAGGTAATGCTGACCGGGATGGTTCCACGAGTAATCGCAGCGCATTCCATTCACCATCAGTTCGCGGAAATAGTGGGGGTAGGAATACCACAGGCCGATGGCGCGGTGCAGCGCGGACTCGATGCCCGCGTGGTTGAAATCATTGAACGTGTAGCCGTTTCGCTCGTTGAATGGTTTATCCGCGTAATCGGCATCGAACACCGTGTCCGCCAGCCCGCCCGTCGCCCGCACGACCGGCACGGTGCCGTATTTCAACCCGATCATCTGCGTCAGTCCGCACGGCTCGAACAAGCTCGGCATGATGATCATGTCCGACCCGGCGTAAATCAGCCGCGAAAGGTCCTCGTTGAAACCCAGCTCCAGATGGCAATCGGGATGATCGTTGTAGTGTCGCTTCAAGCCCGCGAAATGATGTGCGATGCGACCGTCCGGACTCGTGCCGAGCAGCACGAACTGGCAGCCGTGGTGCAAACAATAGTGGATCGCGTGCGTGATGAGCGGCAGACCCTTCTGATGATCCAGCCGGCCGACGTAACACACGATGGGCTTGAGGGTGTCCCGCAGCCAGAACCGCTGACGCAAGGCGGCTTTGTTTTCGTACTTGGCGTCCAACGTCTCGATTCCGTAGCGGCGGGGGATGTGGCTGTCCGTTTCCGGATTCCAAACGTCATAGTCCAGTCCGTTCAAAATGCCGCCGAGCTTGCCGCCATGCACATGCAGCGTGTGACCCAACCCGTAATTCTGGGAGGCGTGCATGATTTCATGCGCGTAACGGCGGGAGACCGTGGTGACAAAATTGGAATAAACGATCCCCCCCTTCATCAGATTGATCGCGCCGCGATTGAAATTGTCCTGCAAGCGGTCATGATGGAAAAAATAACCCTGCCGGTTCAAGCCCGTCGCGCGCAGGATGTGTTCCCGCGTGACGCCCTGATGCTGGAGATTGTGCAACGTGTAGCAAACGCGCGGGTGCGTCAGGCCCAGATGTTGGTAAACCTCGAAGAGCAACACCGGCACCAGTCCCGTCTGCCAATCGTGACAATGAATAATGTCGGGATTTTTTCCGCTCTTGAGCATGAACTCCAGCGCGGCCCGGCAAAAAAAGGCGAAGCGCTGGTCGTCATCGGGGTGGCCATAGAAAATCCGGCGGTTGAAAAAGTTCTGCTCCGAGTGCGGCTCGATGAAAAAGCATTTGCGGCCATGAACAAAGCCGAAGAACACGCTGCAATGCACGGTGCCGCCATACCACGGCACCCACAAGTCTTGATAGGCGACCTGCAACCCGTAAATCTGATCGTAGCGCAGGCAATCGTATTTCGGCAGGATGATCTCGACGGAGTTGCCGCGAATTTCCAACTCTCGACTCAATCCGAAGACGACGTCACCCAAGCCGCCCACCTTGGCCACCGGCGCACATTCCGACGCGATTTGGATGATATACATGACGGCGCTTTCCCTGCGGGCTTCACAGCGTTTGCTTCCATGCCACGCACAACTTGGATTCGGTTTACCCACACATGTTACCGGGTAACGTACGCGACACGCAAGAACCGCGTTTCAACGGGCGAACCCTCATCCACGAACAAAACTAGCGAATCAAATGGAGTCAGCTTGCGATGCAACGTTGAACCCCAACGGTCACGCCGCCGACTGCCACCGGCCCGGCCCGGCAGCGAGCCGGCTCAACAATTGCACATCGGCGGCGGGAAAAGCGTGGGCGGCCAATTCTTCCCGGCGCACCCACTTCAACGCCGCGCAGTCGAGCGCTTGCGGCTCGCCGGTTGCCAACTGACAGATAAAGAATTTCAGGTGAACCGTTTTTTCACCATAGGCGTGCGTCACGCGCTCGAACAATTCGCCCACGCTGACCTCCGCACCCAGTTCCTCGCGCAGTTCGCGCGTGAGACATTGCTCGAAGGTTTCGCCCGGCTCGCGTTTGCCACCGGGAAATTCCCACAAGCCGCCCAGGTGGTCGCCCGCATGCCGTTGGGTGATGAGGAGCTGGCCGGAGCGGAAGATCAGCCCGGCGGAGACTTCAACAACCTGGAGGGCTGGCGTGGTGGAGTGCTGGCGTGGTGTTTGGCCGGATTTTTCCATTACTCCAATACTCCAGCACTCCATTTCCACTTCACCGCCCGATGCTTTTGTAAATCCAGCCGAGCTTTTCCATCTCCGCCGCGTCGAACAGATTCCGCCCGTCAAACATGATCGGATGCGTCAACGCCTTGCGCGCGCGCTCGAGATCGAGCTGTTTGAATTCATCCCACTCGGTCGCCACCACGAGCGCGTCGCAGTGTTCGGCCACGGCATTCATGTCGTCCACATAGGTCACGTCCGGCAGAATCGCCCGCGCCTTGTCCATCCCCTTGGGATCGTGAACACGCAGCGTGGCGCCTTCCTTCAACAACCGCTGGCAAAGATCAATCGCCGGTGAGGAGCGCACATCGTCGGTGTTTTGTTTGAACGCCAGCCCCAGCACGCCGATGGTTTTGCCCTTCAACACCCAAAGCGTGTCCGTGATTTTCCTTACGAACCGCTCCATCTGTTCCGCATTGATGTGCTGGACTTCCTTGAGCAGCCGAAAATCGTAACCGCTCTGCTCGGAGATTTTAATAAACGCGCTGAGGTCCTTGGGAAAACAACTGCCGCCAAAGCCGATGCCGGCATTGAGGAACCGTCGCCCGATGCGTTCGTCCAACCCCATGCCTGTGGCGACTTCCTGCACGTTGGCGCCGGTGGCTTCGCAAAGAACCGAAACGGCGTTGATGTAGGAAATCTTCAGCGCGAGAAAGGAATTCGACGCGTGCTTGATGAGTTCGGCGGAATTGATGTCCGTGATGATGATCGGCGCGTTGAACGGCTCATAGACCTGCTTCATAGCCGCGACGGATCGGGGAGAGCGCACGCCGACGACGATCCGGTCGGGCTTCATCAAATCCTCGACGGCGAATCCCTCGCGGAGAAATTCTGGATTGCTCACGACGTCGAACTCCACCTTGGCCTTGCAGTAACGCTTGATCGTTTCGGCCACCTTGTCGCCGGTCCGCACCGGCACGGTGCTTTTGTCCACGATGATCTTGTAGTCGGTCATTGCGCCGGCGATCTCGCGGGCCACGCGCTCAATGAAGCTCATGTCCACCGAACCGTCTGGTTGCGGCGGCGTGGGCACGGCGATGAAAATCACATCGGATTTCTCGACGCCTTCGGCCGTGCTGGCGGTAAAGCTCAAGCGGCCGGCGGCGACATTTTTTTTGACCAGTTCCTCCAGGCCCGGCTCGTAAATGGGAATTCCGCCCCCCTGCAACATTTTCACCTTCGCGGCGTCGCTGTCCACGCACACGACGTTATGGCCGACTTCCGCAAAACAAGTTCCCGTGACCAGCCCCACGTATCCCGTTCCAATGATCGTCAACTTCATAGGGCGAATGGAAATTCCCGACCGTGGCTGCGCGTGGCTAGTTGGTTTTGGGTGTGGCCACATTCGTGGCGCTGCCGACCACCGGGAGCGGGCTGTTCGCCGCCACAATCGGCCCCAGTTTCATCTGTAATTCATGGGCGCGCATTCCCGCTTCCGAGCCCAACGTCCCGCTGAGGTCGCCCCCCGCAACTTCCTCAAACAGCCGCAACGCCGCTTCGAGCTTGCCCTGGGTCTCATAAACTCCGGCCAGCGCAAACCGCGCCTGCGGAGCGGTGTTGGCATTGGGAAAACGATCCACCAAACTCTTGTAGGCTTTCGCGGCCTCGTCCAGCTTCCCTTCTTCCGCCGCGAAGCACGCCGCCAAACCCAGATTGGCTTGGGCCGCCAGCGGATGGGCGGGATACTCACGGAGAAACCGTTCAAACTGTGCCTGCGCCTCCGCCGGCTTGCCGCCCGCGAACAATTCGCCCGCGCCCAGCAATAACGCCTGCGCCCCGGCCCGGGTGCCCGCATACGTCGTCGCCACTTTCAGCATCGCCTCGGGCGATTCGGTCCGGCTGAAAGTCCGCGCCACCAGCGCTGACGACAGCGCTTGGGCGGCACTCCCTTCCTTTTCCTGCTGCGACCAGATAACAATGCCAACCACTGCGGCAGCGGCGGCCACTCCCGCCGCGCCCCAAGCGACTTGTTTCTTGTTTTTGTCGAACCAGGCCCACAGTTTGAAAAAATAGGCCGACTCGGTAATGTCTTGTTCCATAATTGAGCGCGCAATCTTCCGGGCGGAGCCACAAAACGCAAGCTTGAAATCCTTACGACACCCTGTTTTCGGCGGGTTGACAATTGTTACCGAAAGATTTATCGAATGATGCGAACCCACCCGTGGTTCAACCAAACAAAACAAACAAGCTATGAAAACATACTTCCGATCCGTCATTCGTCTGGCCGTGTGCAGCGTGGCGTTGCTGCTGTTGTTGCCGGCGCAGGCTGAGAAAAACCAGTTCTATGTGGAAGGCGATGTCGGTGGCGCCGTCACGGTGGATACCCAATTGAAGGAGTTCTTCGGGGCCACCATCGCGCCCAACAGCGAGGTGAAATTCGATCCCGGCCTCTGGCTCGGCCTGCGGGGCGGTTACGGCGTGACCGACTGGTTCGACGCCGAGGTCGAAACGGGCTTTGTGGCGAACCATATCGAGTCTGTCACCGGCGCAACAGAAACGGAGGCGGCGCTGACGAATATCCCCCTGCTCCTGAACGCCCGGTTTCACTGCCCGGCACTGCATCGAGTAAGCCCCTACTTCGGTGGCGGCCTGGGGTTTTCGACGACGATTCTATCGGGGGACGACCTGGTAATTGGCGGCACAACAATGCATGGAAGCGCCGCCAGCGCGGTCTTCGCCTATCAGGCCTTTGGCGGATTGCGTTTTGCGATCAATGACCGCATGGGCTTGAGCGTGGAGTATCACTATTTCGCCACCACCTCCTCGGAGATGCGCGCCGATATCACCAGCGGCACAACTTCCGACCGTGTCCGACTGGGCGAGACGGCAACGCACGCGGCCACCATCGCGTTTGACTACCGTTTCTGATCCGCTCGTCGCTCGACAAATGACTCCCGCCCCGACTAGATTGGGCGGGATGTCGTTATCCAACAAACCGCTCGTCATTGCCGGCAGAACATTTCACTCGCGCCTGATTCTCGGCACGGGAAAATTTTCGTCACCGGAAGCCATGCGCGATGCGCTGGCCGCCAGCGGCACAGAGATGGTCACGGTGGCCTTGCGCCGCGCGGATTTGAGCGGGAAGAAAGATCCGTTCGCGAACATCCTCGAATTTGTTGATCCGACAAAATATCTGCTGCTCCCGAATACCAGTGGCGCCATGAACGCCGAGGAAGCCGTGCGGCTCGCGCGTCTGGCCGTCGCCGCCGGGTTGCCCAAGTGGGTGAAGCTCGAAATCCATCCCGACCCGCGCTACCTGCTGCCCGATCCCGTGGAGACGTTTAAAGCAGCGGAGATTCTGGTGAGAGAAGGTTTCATCGTGCTGCCCTACATCAACGCCGATCCCGTGCTCGCGAAACGGTTACAGGACATCGGCACGGCCACGGTGATGCCGCTCGGATCGCCGATCGGCTCGAATCGCGGCCTCCAGACGCGCGATCAGATCCGCATCATCATTGAACAAGCCACCGTGCCCGTCGTCGTGGACGCGGGCCTCGGCGCCCCGAGCCACGCCGCCGAAGCGATGGAACTCGGCGCGGACGCCGCGCTGGTGAACACGGCAATTGCGGTGGCGCACGACCCGAATCGCATGGCCGTCGCATTCAAGATGGCGGTGGAAGCGGGGCGGGCGGCCTATGAATCCGGTTTGGGCGCCCAAAGCCAAACCGCCAGCGCGACAAGCCCGCTCACGGGGTTTCTGGATTGACCATGAATCAAAATACTTTGTCACCAGCGCGCGTGCGGCAGCTTCTCACCGCCGCCAGCAAGACCCGCGTGCTCGTCGTCGGGGACGTGATGCTCGACCAGTTCATCTGGGGCAACGTGGCGCGCATCTCGCCGGAAGCACCCGTGCCGGTGGTGGATTTTCAGCGCGAGAGTTTCATGCCGGGCGGCGCGGCGAACGTGGCGCGCAATCTCACGGCGTTGAATGTCCCGACCGAGTTGTTCGGAGCCATCGGCCAGGATGAAGCGGCCAAAACCCTCAAGTCATTGCTCAAGGCGCAACGCGTCGGGTGCGGCGGCCTCATCGCGAGTGCCACGCGCGCCACCACGCGCAAGACGCGCATCGTCGCCAACCAGCAGCAGGTCGTGCGCATTGACCGCGAGACGCGCAGCCATCTCAACGGCGCGTTGACGACCCGGCTGGTCACCGCGCTCAAGGCGCAACTCCATCGCGCGGACGCCGTCATCGTGGGCGACTACGGCAAGGGGGTCGTCACGCAGGCGCTGCTGAATGAAGTAAAGGCACTTTGCCACGACCGTGGCGTCTGGTTGAGTCTCGACCCGAAACCCGTCCACAACTTGAATCTGGCGAGCCTCTCCCTCATCACGCCGAACCGGAAGGAAACCTTCGAGCTGGCGAATCTTGCGGACGACACGCGGAACGCGAATCCGCTGGCGGACAAAAACCTGATGCTCGCCGCCGAGCGGTTGCTGAATGAACTGCGCCCGGCCGTGCTGCTCATCACGCTGGGCGAACTCGGCATGCTACTCTGTCAGCGTGGGCAGAAGCCGTTTCACATCCCCACCGTGGCGCAGGAAGTATTCGACGTGTCCGGCGCCGGCGACACTGTGATCAGCACCTTCACGCTGGCCATTGCCGCCGGCGCTTCGCCCATCGAAGCCGCCATTTTTTCCAATCACGCGGCGGGCATCGTCGTGGGGAAGGTCGGC
This sequence comes from uncultured Bifidobacterium sp., assembly GCA_964355895.1. Classification (GTDB taxonomy): domain Bacteria; phylum Verrucomicrobiota; class Verrucomicrobiia; order Limisphaerales; family JADLHS01; genus JADLHS01. Next base: position 19,845 of record CAYHFK010000006.1, read on the forward strand.
ACGGCCACCCCCTCGCCCGCAGAGTTGCTCCAGAGTTTCAGCAACCGATGAGCGCGAAAATCACCCCCGAAACCATCCGGGCCATGAAACGGCGCGGCGAAAAGATCGCCGCCCTCACGGCCTACGATTATCCCATGGCAAAACTGCTGGATGAATGTGCGGTGCCGTTGCTGCTGGTGGGGGATTCGCTGGGCATGGTCGTGCTCGGCTATCCCAACACGACACTCGTTTCGATGGCCGAGATGGAACATCACACCCGCGCTGCCACCCGCGCCAAATCGAACGCTTTGCTCGGCGCCGATTTGCCCTTCCACGCCTACGAAACCCCCGAACAAGCCGTGGCCAATGCGCGGCGACTCGTTGACGCCGGCGCGGAATACGTAAAGGCCGAGGGCGGACGGGAAATTCTCCCGCAAATTCGCGCGATCATCGCCGCCGGCATTCCGTTCATCGGCCACCTCGGCATGTTGCCGCAACACGTCCTCGAAGAAGGCGGCAAATATCGCATCAAGGGCCGCGATGACGCGGGCCATGCGAAGTTGCTGGATGATGCAGCAGCCCTGGCGGAGGCGGGGGCCTTTGCCGTGGTGCTCGAATTGGTCACCCCGCCGGTGGCGAAGGAAATAACCGGGAGATTTCCATTCGCCACCATTGGCATTGGCTCGGGGCCGGATTGCGACGGGCAGATTCTGGTCACGCCGGATCTGATTGGCACGTTTCCGTGGTTCACCCCCAAGTTCACGAAGCCAAAACTCAACGCGGCGGAGCAAATGCGGGCGGCGATTCAGGAGTGGCGAACGGCGATATAGAATCCCGGAAACAAGAACGGGGCGACGGACCTCGCCGCCCCGTTGGACTCCAACCACGATTGTTTTAATGCACTGGTGTCATCGCCACACCCGCCGGCAGGAAGGGCGGCACGGGTCGGTTGGTCAAAGCCCGCTTTCGCATCTTCGTGAACACGTAGAGATTGAAGAAGTGCATCCCACCCAGCACCAGCAGCACCAACCCGACTTTCGTGCTCAACGTTTCCACCGCCTCCTGGGCGCTGGCGGCGGCCACCCCGTATTTCAAGGCCAGCGTCACGTAGCCGATGTTGATGAGGTAAAACCCGACCACCAGCAGGTGGTTGACCGAATCCGCGAGCTTTTCGTTGCCGAGAAAGCTGTCCACGAGAAAAATCCGGCCGCTTTTATGGAGCGTGCGCGCCACCCATACGGTGAGGGCGACGCTGATGGCCAGATAGGCGAGGTAGGTGCTGATGATCCAGTTCATAGTATTCCTTTCGTAGTTTGTTTTGTTATGTCCGTTATTTCTGTCCTGACAGAATTATGCTAACACACGGGATGATTCCCGCAAGGGACATTTTGCCTGCCTGCGGGGGATATCGGATTTAATCCGCAAAAAATCACACCCCGGCCACGAAAAGACTTTTGTCATCCTGCTCGGGAACCGCTATCCCATGGGCGTGAGCCGACTCTCTCATATCAATCCTCGGGGCGAAGCCAGCATGGTGGACGTGTCCGCCAAACCGGTCGGGCTGCGCGAAGCCGTGGCGCGGGGCGAAATCCGCCTGCACCAGGCCACCCTGCGGCTGATCAACTCGCACACCATTGCCAAGGGCAACGTTCTGGCCGCGGCGCGGCTGGCCGGCATCCTGGCGGCCAAGAAGACCGGCGACCTGATTCCGCTCTGCCATCCCCTGCCCCTGACGCATTGCGAGGTAAACTTCACGTTCCCACGCACCAAGGATCGCATCGTCATCACGGCTTCGGCAAAAGTTGCAGCCCAAACCGGGGTGGAAATGGAAGCGCTGACCGCCGTGAGCGTGGCGGCCCTCACGATCTACGACATGTGCAAGGCCGTGGACAAGGCGATGCGCATTACGGATGTGAAGCTTGTTTCCAAGACCAAGAGATTAACACCAAGTCACTCAGACACGAAGCGGCAGGACTAACCGACGCCTTTGCGCCTTTGCCTCCGAGTGCCTTTGCACTAAAATCCGTCCATGCAAATTCAAGCCGGCCTCATCACCGTTTCGGATCGCGCCTCGCGCGGGCTTTACGATGACCTTGGCGGGCCGGCGCTCAAGCGGGCGGCGGAAGGACATGGCTGGCGTGTCCTCCATGAATTACTCGTCCCCGACGAGAACCGTGAAATCCAACAAGCCATCCGCGCGCTGATTGCCAAAGGGTGTCAGTTGATCCTCACCACCGGCGGCACGGGCGTGGCGCTGCGGGATGTGACGCCGGAGGCCGTGCGCGAAATTGCGGTCCGCGAATTACCCGGCTTCGGCGAAGTCATGCGCGCGGAATCCATGAAAATCACGCCCAACGCCATTCTCTCGCGCAATCTCGCCGTGGTGGTGGACAAGGCCTTGGTCATTTGTCTGCCGGGAAAACCCAGCGGCGCGGTGGAGTGTCTCAGTTTCGTAGTGAAAGCCATTCCACACTGCGTCGAGGTGTTGCAGGAGGTCCCCGCGAGTTGTTGAGGCAATTGAAAGTTTGCTCGCCTCTTCAAACAATCCGCCGCTAATGTTCCGCCGCATGAGGGAAGCCCAAGTCCTCCAGCAATTGAAGCGCACCTACGTTCGCTGCCACGGACGAACGCTCACCTACTTTTCCGGCTGTGATTATTTCCGACTGGCAAGTCACCCCAAGGTCTTGCAAGCCGTGGGCGAGGGCTTAAAGCGTCATGGCTTGAATGTGGCCGCGTCACGGCTCACCACCGGCAACCACGCGCTTTACCCGAAACTGGAAATGGACCTCGCCCGTTTCTTCGGCGCCGAAGCCGCTCTGCTCACCAGCACCGGCTACGTCACGAATCTGGTGGTCGCCCAATCGCTCGCCGGGCATTTTTCCCACGCGCTCGTGGACGAACGCGCGCACGCCGCTCTGCAGGACGCCGCCCTGTTATTGAATTGTCCGGTCTTGCAGTTCAAACATCGCGACGTGAACCACTTTGCCGCCACGCTGCAACGTTGCGGCCCCGGCGGGCGCCCGGTGGTGCTCACGGACGGAATGTTTTCCCACGACGGCTCGGTCGCACCGCTCCGTGGGTATTTGAAACTCCTGCCGCGCGATGGAGTGCTCGTGGTGGACGACGCGCACGGAGCCGGCACGCTGGGCAAAACGGGTAAGGGTACAATTGAACTGGAGCGCGTGAGCCGTGACCGCGTCGTGCAAAACATCACCTTGAGCAAGGCATTGGGCGTTTATGGCGGCGCCATTCTCTGCTCGCAAAAATTGCGGATGCAATTTGCGGCCAGCCGGATGTTTGTGGGCAGCACTCCCCTGCCCTTGCCACTCGCATTCGCCGCCGGCAAATCACTGCAGATTCTACGGTGCGACAAAACTCTCCGTCGCCGACTAGAACAGAATGCCGCCTTCATCAAATCTGCCCTGCGTCAGGCCGGCTTCACGTTCCCCGTTGCCCCCGGCCCGATTGTGCCGCTGCACTTCGATGATTTGAAGCAAATCGCGCGCGTGAACCGCGCCCTGCTTGCCGCCGACATCCTGCCGCCGCTAATTCATTATCCGGGCAGTCCAGCCAACGGTTATTTCCGTTTCGTCATTTCCAGTGAACACACCCAGCGCCAATTGGAAAACCTCGTCCGGGCATTGCAACCGTTTGCGGCGACGGGACGTTGACCGGCCTACAACGCGGCCAGCACCTCCGCCGCGTGTTCTTCCGGTTTCACCTGGGGCCAGATCTTTTTGATCGTGCCGTCCGGCCCGATGAGGAAAGTGACGCGATGGATGCCCTCGTATTTGCGCCCCATGAAAACTTTCTGACCCCACACGCCGTAATCATTAACGATTTTCTTGTCTTCGTCGGCGAGCAGCGGAAACGGGAGCTTGAATTTCGCCACGAACTTGTCGTGGGCTTTCACCGGATCAACGCTCACCCCCAGCACCACCGCGCCTCGCTTTTTGAACGCCGCGAAGTGATCGCGAAACGCGCACGCTTCCTTGGTGCAACCCGGCGTATCGTCCCGCGGATAGAAGTAGAGGATGACCGGTTTCCCCTTGAAGTCAGCGAGGGAAACTTTGCCGCCACCGTTGGTTGTCGCCGAGAAATCCGGCGCTGGGTCGCCTGCCTGGAGTTTTAGTTTTAGTTCGGTTGCCATGATGGTTTTTTGGTTGTCACCGCGCCGCCAAGTTAGCGCAAACTTTGCCTTCGTCTAACCCCGAATCCCATCACCGCGCAAAACGGGAGCGGGTATCGGGGTTCATGGATTGCAGAGAAAATGATTTTGACTTCGCGGCCAGAGCGTCGTTAAAGTGTAACTGCTTTGGTTGGGGTCGTAGCTCAGTTGGTAGAGCACCACAATGGCATTGTGGGGGTCGCAGGTTCGAGACCTGTCGGCTCCACCATCTTTTTAAGCCCGTGAATTTTGATTAAACCCAAATTTTACGGGCTTTTTCTTTGCATTGAACTGCATCACCTTCCCGGTAGTTGTTGGCCGTTGTCCGAGACTTGTTTGGGACTTGTTTGGGCAGCAAAGGGCGACGCCACGGCCGCTTGCTGGCAGCAAGGCAGAGGAACCGGCTTCTGGTTCCAGCGCCGGCGGAGCGGAGCGCCGCATCGGCTGGCGGGATCCGCACCTGTGAACGCTTGGGAGGTTTGCTAAAACTCTACCATCAGGAAGCGGCTGGAATTTTTCGATCATGCAAAGTCAGAATCGGCGGTTGGATCTGGACTTGCGGTTTTGGGGTGGCTTCTTGATTCTTTCAAACGTGCGAATGCTCAATCGTCCAAAGCTGGGTGGCGCTCCAAGCTTGGCCCGGGGAGAGGGCCTGTGGCTCGGACTCATGATGCTCGTAACCGCAATCTGGCAGGCCACCGCTCAGCCGCTCGTGTGGTGGACGTTCGATTCCGACCACATTGTGGGGACGAAGGTGGTTGACCGGGCGGATGATCTTCATGGTGTCATTCAAGGATCGGTTCGCCTCTCGAAAGATCAATTTGGTTCCCTGAACCTCGATGGCACCGAGAACAGCGTTGACATCCCGAATATCCAACTGGACGATTTTCCGAGAACCCAAATTTCCGTCGAGGCTTGGGTGTCGCTGGATGCGGGCATGGCCTGGGGCGGGATCGTCGGCTGCTTTCAGGACAACGGCGATTTCGAGAAGGGTTGGTTGCTCGGCTTCGACGAATCCCATTTCCGATTCGCACTGTCGGCGACTGGTCGGCTCACGTATCTGACGGGCACTTCAACATTCCAGAAGGGGCAGTGGTATCATGTCGTCGGCACTTATGACGGCGAAGTCATGAAGTTGTACGTGAACGGGAAACTCGAAGGCACGTCAACCGCTCAACGTGGAGACATCGCCTATCCACCCAAAGCCTTCCTGACCCTCGGCGCCTACCGGGATGATGACGAGTTCTACCGGATGCAAGGCAAGATCCACGAGGTCGCCATTTATGGCCGGGCGCTCGAGCCTAAGGAGATTGAGTCGAGTTTTTCCGCCAAGGGCATGCAAACTCCCCAGCCCTTTGCGTTTCGCGTGCCACCGCATGCGCGGTTCCTCGCCCCCGACACCGCGTTGTTCTCGTGGGAAACCGTTGAGCCGTCGGAATGCAGCCTCGAGTTTGGGGTCACGGAGAAATTTGATCAACAAATCCGGGATGTTGGATTGAAGACCAGCCATCAGATAACTTTGCATGGTCTTCAACCAAGGGCGCGGCACCAGTACCGAATCCGAACGGACTCGGCGCAGGCGAAGAACCGGGTCACCGAGGCGTTCGAACTGGATAACGGATTAAATTACTCCGTCGCGCGCGTCGCGGATACGAACCCTCCCTACGCGAACGATGCGCGCAGTCGGCACTACCGCCAGGTCGCGGAACAGATCCTTTCCACCACCGGCGTCACGCGGGGATACTGCCTCGTCCTCGACTGCAACGAAGGACGGCTCGCCTACGAACTGGCCAAACACAGCGAGTTGATCATCGTCGGCGTGGACACGGATCCGGATCAGATTGCCCGGGCGCGAGCCGTCCTCCGCAAGGCGGGTGTTTATGGTTCGCGAATCACATTACACCACGATGATTCGCTCGCCAGCCTGCCCTACCCGAATTCGTTCGCCAACTTGATCGTTGTGGATGATTTGCCGGCTAGCGGTGAACTGCCTGCAACGGCCCAACAGGTAATCCCCCTGCTCCAACCCGCAACCGGTGTCGCGTTTTTGGGGCCGTGGCGTTCCGCGACTCCGCCGGAGGTCAAGAACCGCATCACAAAATGGTTCGGCGAAATGAAAGCCAATTGGGATCTTGTGAACTCGGATACGGGCGGCTGGGTGCGCGTCAAACGTGATCCACCGCCGGACACCGGTTCCTGGACTCATCAGTATGGGGAAGCCGGCAACACCGCCAACAGTCAGGAGGGATTGCAGGGAGTCGCCCGCACGGACCGCCTCGAAGTGCAATGGCTCGGCCGGCCGGGCGCAGATTTTGGAATTGATCGCAACCCGCGGATGCCGGCCCCGCTCGCCGTGAACGGACGCCTTTTCCATCAAGGCATGAACCGGATCATGGCGCTCGATTCCTACAATGGCGCGGTCCTGTGGTCGCTCGAAATCCCGGCCCTGCGCCGCGTGAATATGCCGCGGGACGCGGGCAATTGGTGCGCCGATCCCGATCATCTGTATGTTGCCGTCAAGGATCGCTGTTGGGTGATTGCGGCGGGGTCGGGCGAACTGCTCCGCACATTTGCGCTGGCTGATCCTGGATTGAGCGCCTCTGACGACTGGGGCTATGTTGCCCGAGCCGGCGATCTGCTTTATGGCAGCAGCGTCAAACCGGGCGCGGTGTACACCGACTTCTGGGGCAAGGAAAGCTGGTATGATGGCACCTCCGGGGCCGGCACGGAGAAGGTTTGCAGCGATGATGTGTTCGCCGTGGGAAGCGCGACTGGTGAACTGAAATGGCGTTATCGCGGCGGAGTCGTAATCAATCCCACCATCGCCATTGCCGCCGGCAAGGTGCTTTTCGTCGAGTGCCGTAATCCGGAGGTGCAGGCCCTCACCACGAGTCGGATTGGATCCCCGAAGCTGTGGGAGAACCAATTCCTCATCGCGCTGGACGCCCAGACGGGCGCCAAGCTGTGGGAGCAGCCGATCGACACCGCCGACGGGATTGTTGTGTTTTATCTCCTCGCTGCGGAGGACAAGGTGGTCATCTCGTCGTCCGCTGCCGGCAAATACAATCTCTACGCGTTCAGTGCGGCTGATGGAAAGAGTCTCTGGCAGGCAATCCACAACTGGCCCAATGACAATCATGGGGGCCACATGCAACACCCGGTGCTTGTCCGCAACACGGTCTTCCAGGAGCCGTGTGGTTACGACGCCACGACCGGCAAGCTGCTGACGCAAGAGGTCGGTCGCCATGGCGGATGCGCGACCTACGCCGCCACGTCACACGCCCTGATTTACCGGGGCGAAGGCGGGCGCGTGGCAATGTGGGACATGGCGAGTGCGGCGGTCACGAGTTGGTACAATCTGCGCCCGAGTTGCTGGCTCAGCACGGTGCCCGCCAACGGAATGGTCCTGTCGCCCGAAGGCGGCGGCGGTTGCAGTTGTGGCAACTGGCTCGAGACGTCCATCGGATTTGCGCCGAAGCTTGGGGCAAAGCCCAAGTGACCGAGGAATTGTTATGAACCCTCAGCCACGATTTCTAAACCGTTTCCTTCCACTGACGGTATCCCTCATCGCCATGCTGTACTTATCGGTGTTGCGCGCGTCCGCCGCGGATTGGCCGACCTATCGCTGCGATAATCGGCGCAGCGGCGTCACGGCGGAGACGATCCAGTTCCCGTTGTCCTCGGCCTGGAGCTACGCCTCGCCGACCCTGCCGCAGATGGCCTGGGCCGGTCCGGCGAAATGGGATTCCTACGCCAACCTCCGCCGACTCGAGTCCATGCGAAACTTCGATCCCGCGTTCTTCGTCATCGCGGTCGGTGATTCAGTTTACTTCGGGTCGTCCGTGGATGACGCCGTTCATTGTCTGGATGCGACGACGGGCGCGGAGAAATGGGTGTTCCACACGGATGGGCCTGTGCGGCTTCCCCCCTCCTGGCATCAGGGCAAAATTTACTTCGGCTCCGACGACGGCCATGCGTACTGCCTCGACGCCACCCAAGGCGCACTGGTGTGGAAGCGGAAGCCGTCCGGCCAGGAAGCCCTGCTGCTCAACGACGGCAAACTGATTTCCCATTGGCCGTGCCGGACGGGCGTTTTGGTCCAGGACGACATCGCATACTTCGGTGCGTCCCTCGTGCCGTGGGAGAACTCATACTTGTGTGCGGTTGACGCCAGGACGGGTGCCGAAGAAGGGCCGGGGCGTTACCGGGTCACGCTCGAACACCTCACGATGCAAGGGGCGATGCTCGCGACGCAATCGCGCCTCTACCTGCCCCAAGGCCGCCAGCAGCCGGAAATGTTTGAGCGTACGACCGGGCGGGCCATCGGCGGTTTTGGCGGTTCGGGTCAGGGGGGCGTTTTTGCCGTCGTGAGCCGGACCGACGAGTTCCTGCACGGCAGCGGGCAGAACCATGGGGCGGATGGCGAACTCCGGGGATTCGATGCGAACAGCCGGGATTACTTCGTCACGTTTCCCAAAGCCAAGCGTATCGTCGTAACGGACGCGACCGCCTACCTGAATACCGGCGCGGAGCTTTCCGGTTTCGCCCGCGCCCGCTATCTCGAACTTGCCAAACGCCAAACCCAGCTCTTGGCCCAGCAGAAGGGTATCAAGGAGCAACTCAAGAAACTCGGGGACAAGGCGAAGGAAGCGGCGGGCGAAAAACTGAAGGAAGACCTCCAGCCCATTGAGTCGGAGCTGGCGACGTTGCCTCCGAAATTGGCCGCTTGTTATCTTTGGCGGACCGTCGCCGACTGCCCGCACGATATGATTCTGGCCGGCGAAACGTTATTCGCCGGAGGCGACGACCGGGTGGCCGCCTTCGATACGGCCACCGGGAAGCTACTTTGGTCCGCCCCCGTCACGGGCCGGGCGCACGGACTGGCCGTCGCGAATGGCCATCTGTTCGTGAGTACGGATCGTGGGACGATTCACTGCTTTCGGGTGGCCGCAGGTGGGTGAACGCGGTTTCTGGCTGAGGGGCCACGTCAGTTTCCGGCCACGAATTCCGCGTGATGTCGTTGATTCTGACACCAATCCGACTGGCCTTTCTCAAAACGGCGCGTTTGCAGGTTCAAAACTCGAAATCGTATAAACGGCAGCCGGTGGCAGACTCTTGTTTCCCTGTCTGGTCAGCAGTTCGGACAACTTTTCCAAAGACTGATTGGCAACCATCTGATAGTTGGCGATAGTTGGCGCCAAGTCGCTTCCGGAACTGGATGCCGACACAACTGGAACCGTGGGCGGCGTTCGTAGGGAGAGAGCCGGATGGTGTCGCGGTGCGACCAACGCAAAGAGCGCAATCACCAGCACCGCGATGGCCGGCAGGGCCACGCGCCAGTTCAGCATTGATCCGCGAAGCCACGCCGCCAGGTTTTCCTGGACGGAACTGGATTCGACCGCCTGTAGTTTTTCAGCCACCCTGAGATGGAAGAATTCTGACGCCTCAAGATTGGAATCGGGCTTCGCCGACGCCAGTCTTTCCGTCACGCTTGAAATCTCCTCCGAATAGCGGCGGCAACCTTCGCAGAGAGCAAGATGATCGCGAAGCGCCGCCGCTTTTCGGGTATCCAGTGCATTCAGCGCCAGCCACGCAATCAGTTTTCGATTTTTTGAACACGGTTTCATAACATTCAGCCCTTCGTCTTGAGATTCACAAATTGCGCGTTGAGGGCATTCATCCCGCGCAGCTTGTCGAGGGCGTGAAACAGCCGGGATTTGACCGTCCCCACCGAACAACCCAGCGCCGCGGCAATTCCCTCCAGCGAATCATCCACGTAGAAGCGCAGGTAAATTACCTGCTGTTGTTTGACCGGCAGCGCCTCGATGCACTTCCGCACCAGAGCGGTTTGCTCACACAACTCGACTGCTTCATCCGGCAAAATGCTGCGATCGGTCAGCTTCGCAACGGCATTGGTGAATTCATCCTGCTCCCGGCTGACGAGAATGGAAGCCCGACGGTCGTTCCGAATGCTGTTGCGGTAACGATTCAGCAGGATCGCGCAGAGCCAGGTGAAAAATTGGCAGCGCCCGTTGTAGCGGCGAAAACACTTCCACGCTTCAATCAGGGTGTCCTGTGCCAGGTCTTCGGCCGGGTTTACATTGCCGCAGAGCGCGATCGCCTGCCGCAACAGACGGGTTTCGTAAACGCGGCAGACCCCGCCAAATGCTTCGGCATCGCCCGTTCGAGCCAACTCCAGCAAACTTCGCGGGTCTGGGGTTTCGAATTCCACAAACGCTGGATTCAGGCTGAACACATCTCAATTATGCTCGAATGGGGCTAGGCGGTCCAACCGCAAACGGCCCACACAATTGCTGTTTATTTGCCAGGGGCGATGCCATAACGACGCCGGAAAGCCTCGGCCTGGGAGACGTTCTCCAAAGCTTGGCCCACCTGCGGCCCAGCAACCCGAAATGGGGTTCCCTCTTTCTCGACGAAGATAAGCACTTCGGTAAATTCGCCTCCGCCGTAGGCGGATTTGAGTTGGAATCCGCGGTCCACGCCTTCAAAAACAAAGCGCTGAAAGGCAAAAGGACCCTTTCCGCATGGATCCATCACACTTTTCAATCCAGCTTCACCGTGCAGTTTGTATTCCACAGCTGCTCGCACCATTGCCAAGTCCACCAAAATCGTGAATTCCCTTGCCGGGAATTTCAACAAGCCAGCGAATCTTGCGGAGATAAAAGGGTTGGGGGATTTCTGCACCTCCACGCTGAACTCTTTCACCTGGCTTTCATACTCCCGGTATGGAAGAGCCAAGAGCACGGCAATTCTCTGGTAAACTTGCTCGTAATCATGGATTAGTTTGATCACGCCATCGCTCGTGCTTCCTGCGGCTTGGCTCAAACGTTCCCAAAAATCAGTTTCACCCCGCTGCGGGTCTTCAAAGCTCCGAAATAGCTGGTGAAGGTCTTCCATTACTTTGGCGTCGTTTCCTGGGTTTTCCTTCTGCAATTCAAGAATTTTGCGCAACAGCCAATCTTGGAAAAAGGATTTTTCCGTCGGGACGCAGGCGGCCAGCGTGCCCCGAGCCGGAGCCGCATCAAATCCCTCGACCAACTGTTTCAGTGTCTCGGGGGAGAACTGGTAAAAGTTCTCGGCCACGGTTGAGGCAACGATGTTTTCAATGGCGAGCTGTATCAGCACCGAAATAAAAGTCCCGCCACGGGAGAGATTCCGCCCCAGTGCCAGTGTTGCGAGCAAATCATCGCACGCATCTGTCGGGCGACCCTGTTGCAAATCCCACATGGCGCGCAATCGGGCCGTTTGCGCAATGGCCTTCGCGCGGGGGAGCTGGGGAAGCAATGTGGCCGGACCGGCGCTCCGATCAATGCCCCAGTCACAGGGTGAAGTTGCGTGTGCCGCCTGACGCACCAGTCTGAACTGACCATTATACCGGGCAACGAGTTCGCCGAAGCGTTCCGGAAGCTTCTGTCCCCACCATTGAGACGTGAACAGATACTCGTGGTCTGCGTGCTCCAAGTCCGGAGCCAGCAGAAATGCCTGATAGTATAGTTGCGCCGGGTTTATGTCCGTGCGGAATTGCTCGCCCCGCGCGCTAAATATGGCCTCGGTCACGAAGAGCAGCGACAGGCAGAGTGATTTCAAGGTTTTCATAAGATTTTTCTGATTTCGCAATCCAGTCTGTCCGTTAATAACGGCACCGTGCCAAAAGGTTCATTCTTTTTGCCGGTTATTGTGAACGTACATTCCCAAGTCCAAGGCACTCAGCAGTCGTTGGCGTTGTGCCGAAGCCAATCGCCGGCGAACCAAACCGTTTTTGGACGAAACCATGCCGCCATAATTTCATAACCAAGCGCCGGAAATTAGCCGTGGCCTGCCAGCCGCTTCAGCCGAATCTATGCAGTAGGAGTTAATTTTTCATGCGGATTGGCTGCTGTGCTGAATGTGGGGTGGTTTTCTACTGCATTGCAGTTGGGGATCGGGCTCAGAATCTTTTCCCACAAGCGTCGCCACCAGTCACGTTCCCGCTCGGGCACGGCCAGTTTGATCGTGGTCTTGCCGGCCGGATGACTGAGCACTCCAGCGGTCACGAAGAGCCAGAAGCGCAGATTGCGCAGCGTCACTTTTTGTTGCCAGCCCAGATGCCGCTCAAACAAGATCACCAGGTTGTAGGTCAGCGCCGCCAGGCGCAACGCCGCTTCGCTCGCCCAGAACTGTTCCAAGCACAAGGTTGGCAGCGCGAAGCCCGTCGGTAATTCCTTGATCACGTTTTCGCAATCGGCCCGGCCGTTGGAGTAACGCCACACGGCCAACGGCGGATGTGTGCTCTGGGGCAGGCTCGTCACCAAGGCTTGAAACCGATACCCCGGCACGTCCAGCAACTTTTTGCCGCCGCGTTCCTCGTCGTCGCTCACGATGCCGCCGCCGCACCAATCGGCGCGGGTGTGGCCAACTCATCGCCTGATATTCCAACTCGGCTACTTGCGTGCCCGGCACTTCGGTCGGGGTCCACTTCATCTCGCCCTTGATGATTGTTTGAATCGGCTGGCTCAGTTGCGCCACCACCACGTAGGGCAGCTTCAATTGCTCCCATAAATCCAGCAGTTCGGGCAGGCAGAAGCCCGCATCGGCGCGCACGCCTTTGAGCCGGATGTGGCGCGGCAGGTTCTCCCACAGGTCCAGAAAGAAGGCGGTCGAGTTGTTGCCACAGGCGGTATTGCCCGGGCGCAACCACAACTGCGCCACCAGCCGCACTTCGGCCAACCCCGCCAGGAGCGGATGCAGGCAGGGCTTGATCCCTTGTTTGGTGTAGCCGCCCCGCACGCCCTCCTGGTTGCCGTCCTTGTGCAGCAGGCGCGTGGAATCCAAATCCAGCGTGTAACCTTCCTTCTGGCTGGGCAACCGATCCATGCACCAATGCCAGAGCGGGCGAAAGCAGCGCAGGTTGTCGCCTGCTGAAGTGAACCCTTGGAAGAAACGCGTCAGCACCGACTGACTGGCCACGCGCGTGATCCCGAGCAACTCCGGCACGAGCGGATCACGCCGCAGATAGGAGACGTGGGTGAGCTTGCGCGCGTCACACAGCAACCCGTGCATAAAGGCCAGCGCCTTTTCCAGTGGCAACAGCTTGTTGTTGGAAAGCGGCAGCGCATGGGGCAGCGCGGCGGCCAGGCGTCTGCACCAGCCCAGCGGACGCAGCCAACCCCAGAACACGGCGCTGCCCGCATGCGGTGAAAGTTGTTGGTCCGTGAAGCCGATGGCGATTGCCTTGCCGTTGCTTTTGAACTCCACTGTCCCGGCCACCGTTTGGTGATCCGGGCGTGTGCCCGTCGATTGCGTTGTTTTCATCTACCACCAATCAATCCCCAATCGGTGGCCTCTTTTCAACTGCATAGGATCGGCTAAGAACTACTGACCATTTCCACACACACGACAATCCGACCGGCGCAGTATTTTCAACGAGCGGAAAGCCATTGTGCGGAGGTCACACGTTAGCAGCCGGCCCTGCAACAGCTCGCCCAGTCCGGTCAGCAGCTTGATCACCTCCATCGCGCCCAGGCATCCCACCATGCCGGAGACGGCGCCGAAAACCGGGAACTGTCGCCGCCAATCGGGAGGCGGCTCGGGATACACGCACGCGAGGCACGGCGTCTGGCCCGGAACGATGGAGGTGATCTGCGCCTCCAGTTCATAAACCGCACATTCCACCATCGGTTTGCCCTGACGCACGGCCTCGCGATTCATCAGGAAGCGTTCTTCAAACAGCGGCGCACAATCCGCCACCACATCGGCCTGCCCGACCAGTCGCGCGACGTTGGCTTCGCAAACATTCTCCGCCACAGCGACAACCTCCAGGCGCGGATTCAGCGCCCGCAAGCGTTGGGCGGCACATTCCACGCGCGAACGGCCCAACCAGTCGTGCGACATGAGGATTTGCCGGTTGAGATCGCTCGGCTTCAGGTTGCCCGCGTGCGCCAGGATAATTTTCCCAACACCCGCCGCGGCCAGTTCCAAAGCGACCGCACCGCCCACGCCGCCGCAGCGCGAAATGAACACCGACGCGCCTTTGAGCCGTCGCTGGCCTTCCTCCCCAAAACCCGCGACCCACATCTGCCATTCGTAAACCTGGCGCTCGATGTCGGTGAGAGAGGAAAGAGAATCCATGTTCGGTAGTTTTGCTGGCTTCACACGAATGCCCCCTCACCCTGGCCCTCTCCCCCTCGGCGGGGGAGAGGGAACAGCAAAGTTCTTCCGGCGAAATTCTCAGAGGTGGTCGAGCTGCCCTCAGTCGCACGTTTGCGCTGAGACTGCGGATAATTCTCCCTCTCCCCTTCCGAAGGGGAGAGGGCCGGGGTGAGGGGAAATCCGTTCACGCTTCACCCTTTCTGACAAACCATTTTCCCGTCGCGCAATACCAGAATTCTATCCGCCAATTGCTCGGCTTCGTCGAGATTGTGGGTCACATGAAGAATGGTGACGCCAGTGCTCTGCTGCACTTCGCCGAGCAACTGGTACATCTCCTGTCGCGTTTCGTCGTCCAGCGCATTCAAGGGTTCATCTAAACAAAGGATGCCGGGCCGAACCGAGAGCGCGCGGCCCAGCGCCACCCGTTGCGCTTCGCCCCCGCTCAAGCCATGCGGCTTGCGCTCCAGCAAATGCTCGATGCCCAGCAAGCGGGACAATTCGGCCACGCGCTGCTGGATGGCTTGTTGGTCCGCCTTTCGGATCACCAGCGCAAACGCCAAATGCTCGCGCACGGTCATGGTCTGAAACAGCGCGCGATCCTGTGGCACATAACCGATGCCGCGCTCGGCGGGCTTGAGCCGTGTGACGTCGCGCTCATTAAGCCGGATTGTTCCCCCGGCCACCGGCTTGAGGCCGCAGAGCGCTTCCAGCAGAGTGGTCTTCCCCGCGCCGGTCCGGCCCATCAAAACTGCATAGTGTCCCGTGGGCACCTCAAAGCTGACGTCTTCGAGCGCAAACCCGCCGACGCACACCTTGAGATGTTCCACAGCAATCATGATTACAGCACCCG
>CAYHFK010000007.1:0-9526 GCA_964355895.1 uncultured Bifidobacterium sp.
GTGACGCTGCTGGTCGCGGCGAATGATGATTTCAAGTCCGCCCCCCGTGAATTCCTGCGCGTGCCCGTGCCGGACCCCTTGGGACGCCGGGGCGATTTCGGGGTGAACCTCTGTCCCAGCAATCCCAAGGCGCGCGCATTGCTCCTGAAGGATTGGGGGCGACTCCTGGACGAGTTCACCGACATCGGCCTTGATGCGGTTGAATTTTGGCCGTACGACGAAGGCGGTTGCGGCTGCGCGGATTGCTGGCCGTGGGGGGCGCGCGGTTATCCCAGCCTGTGTCGAGACCTCTCACGGATCGCCCGCGAAAAATACCCCGGGATCAAGATCATCCTTTCGACCTGGACTTTCGATACCCCGCCCGCAGGCGAGTGGGAAGGACTGGAGCGGTTTGTTGCGACGGACCGGAGCTGGGTAGATTACATCCAGGCGGATTCGCACGAAGACTTCCCGCGCTATCCGATCGAGCACGGAGTTCCCGGCGGACTTCCCTTGCTAAACTTCCCCGAGATCAGCATGTGGGGTCAGAATCCCTGGGGCGGCTACGGCGCGAATCCGTTGCCGGATCGTCTGCAACGCCTGTGGAATCAGACGCAGAAGAAACTCTCCGGCGGGTTTCCTTACTCCGAAGGCATTTACGAGGATCTCAACAAGGCCATCTGTAGTCAGCTTTACTGGGATGGCCGTCGTTCCACCGTTGAAACGGTCCGGGAGTATGTGGCCTTTGAATTTTCCCCCGACGTCGTCGGACCCGTTACCCAGGCGATCACGCTGCTCGAAGCGAACCACGACCGAAAAAAGATCGGACTGGGGGCTCAGGATGCCTTTCGCCTCATCGAAGAGGCGGAGCAGAAAATGACGCCCCAAGCCCGCCTGGCGTGGCGTTGGCGGATCCTGTATCTTCGGGCATTGATTGACCGCGAGTTGTTCGGCACCAAAGGCAAGTTGCACGGAGAAACGCTCCGGCGAGCGTTTCAGGAACTAACCGCGATTTATCACGCGGAGCAGGCCCATTCGATGCCCATCCATCCGCCGGTCATTCCTTAACCCATTGACTTATGCGCATCCTTCTTCAGATCCGACATCATGCCACTCCACCCCGCCTGCCGGAACTCAGGCGCCGAACGATCTTGGCGCAAACGGGTCGCCCGCGTGTCCGGCGGCTGTGGACCGAGCTATTCGTTTTGCTGGCGGTTCTATCTGCCGGTGCGGTGCGCGCCGATTCCCCCGCAGTGGAACTGGCCGTTGAAGAAATCCGACTCCCGCCACTGCGGATTCAGGGTCAAGCTGCTAGGGCACACACTCAGGGGCTGGAACTGGTGGCCGGCAAGTGTTATGTGACGGCGCGCCGGGACGACGTTCGCCCCAAGCGGGCTTTACTGTTGCGGTCGGAACCCGCCGCCACGGACTGGGACGTGTGGGACATCACGCCGGTGGATGCCCAAGGCGCAGTCACGGCGCAGGATCATCCGGGCGGAATGCAGTCGGATGGAGCTCGGCTGTGGATACCGCTGGCGGAGAGCAACCGGACGGGGCGCAGCATCATCCGCGCATACAAGCTCGCGGACATGACAGCCGGCGGGCGACTCAAAGCGGATTATGAATTTACGGTTGATGACCACATCGGCGCCGTGGCGGTCGCCGCCGATCGCCAATTGATATTCGGCGCCAACTGGGACACGGAGCGGGTTTACGTTTGGGATTTCCGAGGTCGTTTGCAGTGGACGTTGACGGACTTCGAACTGAAAGCGCGGGGACTGGGCGTGATGGCTGGCGCGGGAGGCCGCCCGGGCGTCGCCGTCCAGGATTGGAAGGTCGTAGGGGATCGTCTTTATGCTTCGGGCCTTTTCCGCGCTCCCGGGTCGGCGACGGCGGCCACCGAAAGCCGCTTGATTTGGTTCGCTGGTTTTCTGGAGTCGGATTCCCAGCGCCGGACGGTCACGCTGCCAAGGCAGAAGGGAATTATGCTGGCACGGGAAGCGATGGCGATTTCTGCGGGCCGGGTTTATTTCCTGCCCGAGGACTTGGGGGCATCCAACCGCCTGTTCCGGGTATCCGCTGCCGACCTCATGCAACGAGAGGTGGCGGAGCCGGCGCGCTTGTCTCAACCCCCGTGACCCTTTCAATTCCACGCCACGACTATCCGCAACGGAGGCCAGGCGGCTTCCGCAATCTGTTTCCCGCGGCTTTATGGCTGACGACCTGGGCGCTCCCCGCCGAGGCGGGGAACTGGCCGGCGTGGCGCGGGCCGGCCGGAGGTGTTGTTAGCCCGGAAATTTCACACCGCGCACGAAACGCCGACCGGCTGTAGCCGCCGACGTGAGGCGGCGGACTTCTTGCGACGCGGGCCCATCCGCCGCCTCACGTCGGCGGCTACGAAGTTTGTGAAAAGTCCGGACTAAGTCATTTTGGTGAAGCCCGGAATCGCCATGGGCGCGATGGGCAGCTTCATTTTCCAATCGAGCTTCTGCGGCACGAGTTCTTCCTTCGAGTTCAACACGTCTTCCCACATGACTTCCTGTCCGGTGTAGGCGGCCATGCGGCCCATGATGCCCAGCAGCGTGCTCTGCACCATCCAATCACCGTCGTTGATGAGTTTGCCGCTGCGAATTGCCGGCGAAGAATTCGTTGTGTTCGCTCTGGTACATGTCGCTGTTCGCGCCTTGATAGCGTCACGTCTGTCCGGCGTCGCCTTCCCGCGGTCGGGATGCTCCTTTTGCCGTTCACGCAGTGCGGGCTGCAATTTCTCATTGAAGGCGTCGCCCATTGCGGTGAGCCCCACATTCTTATCCGCGTGCAACGTCGGGCTGGCGGCCCCCGCAACCGACGAGGCCGATGCGCAGCGGGGCGCTGTTTTCGGCGGCGAACAGGTTGCCCGACAAAATGGCCGGCGCGGCCATAGCGCCGCCGATGAGGGCGGAGGAAGTGCCGGGAAATTCCCGGCGCGGGGTGAGTTTGTTATTTGGTGTGTTCATATCGTGTTGTTTGTGTTTGCAGGATTCATTTCAAGTTAAATTACTTTTCAAATTCCAAGGTCCTTCTTCACCCGGCCAAACGCGGTGATGGCGAACTCCAGATCGGCGCGCGAGTGCGCGGCGGAAATCTGCGTGCGGATGCGCGCTTTGTCCTTCGGCACGACGGGAAAAGAGAAGCCAATCACATAGACGCCCTGGACCAGCATCGCGTCGGCGAACCGCGTCGCGCGCGCGGCGTCGCCGAGTATCACCGGACAAATCGGATGGGTGCCGGGCAGGATGGTGAAACCCAGCTTCGCCATGCCTTCGCGGAAAAACCGGGTGTTCGTTTCCAGCGTGTCGCGCAAAGCGGTGGATTCCGTCAACAGTTCCAAGACCTTGAGTGATGCGCCCGCAATGCTAGGCGCGAGCGTGTTGGAAAATAAATAAGGCCGGGAACGCTGGCGGAGCAGTTCGATGATTTCCTTGCGCCCGCTCGTGTAGCCGCCGCTGGCGCCGCCGAGTGCCTTGCCC
Source organism: uncultured Bifidobacterium sp. (assembly GCA_964355895.1). Lineage (GTDB taxonomy): Bacteria > Verrucomicrobiota > Verrucomicrobiia > Limisphaerales > JADLHS01 > JADLHS01. The sequence continues at coordinate 3,489 of CAYHFK010000007.1, forward strand.
AACGTGCCGGTGAGGATGTCCACGCGGCCCAGCACGCCGCAATGTTCAGGCGTGCCGCGCCCCGTCTTGCCCATGAAACCGACGGCGTGCGAATCATCCACCATTACGAGCGCACCGTATTTATCGGCGAGATCACAGATGGCCGTCAGGTTGGCGATGTAACCGTCCATCGAGAACACGCCGTCGGTCGCGATCATTTTGAAGCGTGCCTTGTTCGCGTCCGCCTCCTGCAACTTCGCCTCGAGGTCGGCCATGTTGTTGTTGAGATAGCGGAGGCGCTGCGCTTTGCAGAGGCGCACGCCGTCAATGATGCTGGCGTGGTTCAACTCATCGCTGATGATTGCGTCCTCCGGCCCAAGCAGCGTCTCGAACAGACCGCCGTTGGCGTCGAAGCATGACGAATAAAGAATCGTGTCCTCCGTACCGAGGAACGCGCTGAGCTTCTGTTCCAACTGCTTGTGGACGCCCTGCGTGCCGCAAATGAAACGCACACTGGCGCAGCCGTAGCCCCACCGTTCGAGCGCCGCCTTCGCGGCCGCGGCCACGGCGGGATGCTGGGCGAGGCCGAGATAATTATTCGCGCACAGATTCAGCACCGGCTGGCCGTCGGCCACGCGGATCATTGTGCCTTGCGGCGTGGCGATGACGCGCTCGTTTTTGTACGTTCCCGCCGCGCGTACCGCGGCCAGTTGCGCGGTGATGTGTTGTGAGAAGGAGGCATTCATGGGTTTTCTAAATTAGCGTTGCCATCCAGCGCGCGTTTCGCCGTGTGTCACTTTGACCTCCTGGGATTCGTGCCGGGAGACGGCGCTGGTTCGGCGTACAATCCGACTTCCGAAAGCGCGGGGCAGGCGGCCGCCTGGGTGATGCGCAGCCGGACCTTGTCCGTGGTGATGTTATCGCAACGCAGCAGCCGACGATTGCCAATGCTGGTACCTTTGGCGAACCCGATCCATTGCCCGTCCTGCCAACGATCCACGGCAAAAGCATCCACCCGCTGGCCCAGCGGCAGATACTCGCGCAGGCTGACGACGTTGAAGGTCACGGGCGAACCCAGATCGAGAATCAGTTCCGCCGTGGTGACCGAATCGTCCGTCGCCCAGTAGGTGTCGCGCCGGTGATCGAGCAGGTTTTTTGGCGCGAATCGCTTTGCCCCGCCGCGGGTGTTGCTGGCGGTGAGTTTCGCACCACGGGCAAGGTCTTTCGCGAATGTTGCGTCCAGGATGCGGCGGAATTCCCGCAACGAGGTGATGTCGTTTTCGTGAATCTGCCCGCGACGATCCGGCGGGAGGTTCAGGTTGAGGTCCGCGCCGCGTCCGACCGACTGGTAGTAAATGTCGAGCAACTGGGCCGGGGTTTTGACGCGGGCGTCTTCCTTGGCGTGGTAAAACCAGCCGGGGCGGATGGAGACATCGCACTCGGCGGGAATCCAATCGGTGCCGGGACGTTCCCCGGAGTTGAGGCCATCGCTGGTGCCGCCCGGAAAACGGTTGGCGGCATTGAGGGTGGCCCAACACGGATCGCCGGCGAGGCCGCGTTCGTTGCCCACCCAGCGCATATCCGGCCCCGCGTCGCTGAACATCACGGCCATTGGCATCAGCTCGCGAACAAGCTTCCGGGTATTTTCCCAGTCGTAATAGGTGCGGTTGTCAATGTTGCGCTTCGCTTTCGCGCCGCCGTAGAAACCGTCCCCGCCGTTGGCGCCATCGAACCACACGGTGAAGACGTCGCCGTAGTTCGTCAGCAACTCGCGCAGTTGATTGCGATAATAAGTGAGGTATTCCGGGCGCGCATAGTCCGCGTGGTTGCGATCCCACGGGGAGAGATAAACGCCGAACTTGAGGCCGTGCCGGCGGCAGGCCTGGGAAATTTCTTTGACGACATCGCCTTTCCCGTTCCGCCACGGACTGTTCTTGACCGAGTGCTCGGTGTATTGGCTGGGCCAGAGGCAGAAACCATCGTGATGCTTTGCGGTCAGGATCAGTCCCTTCATTCCGGCGGCTTTGGCCACCTTGACGATTTGGTCCGCGTCGAAATCAGTCGGGTTGAAGACGGTTTCGCGCTCGTCGCCATAGCCCCATTCCTTGTCCGTAAACGTGTTCACCGTGAAATGCAGGAAGCCGTAGAATTCCATTTCGTGCCAGCGCAATTGCCGCTCCGTGGGCACCGGGCCAAATGCCTTGGGCGGGGGCATTGTGGAATTCTCCGCCGCACCTGCGGTTATCATCGAACAGGCGAGGCTGATGGCAATTGTTGAAAAGAGTGGTTTCATATCAATTCGTTGGAATAGTGGTTAAGCATGGAACATGGGCTAGGGCTAGCTGGCCGGCATCTGCAAATCAAGCGCATGTTTCCGGTCCTTCGCGGCGCGCTGGAAAATCGGTCCGAGCGTCACCACGACATTTGAGGCATTGGCGACGGCGATCGCAGCGTTCGGCGCCCCGGACTGCTCACCGGCGGCCGGATGAACAACCCGGGCAGATTTGAGTTTTGGTAGCTGGCCGTCAAGACCGGCCACGGCCCGCTGGCGGGCAGCACCGGTGTAAACTCGACGCGGTAGTGCTGGCCGGGCGTGCCGGTGAACTGGAAGTTGAAGTTGCCGCCCGCGACATTCAGGCCCGGCAGAATCACCGGCGGCGCGAGGTTCACCGCCACAAAGTTTGCAGTGACGCTGAGGTTGTTGGTCGCGTTTGCGTCCGTGCGCGGGTTGGCCGTCAGGCCGTCGCCCCAATTCACCAGGCCACCGCGAGGGTGCCGTTCGTGGTCAGGGTGTTCGTGTTCCAACTCAAGCCGTTGATGAGCGGCGGCAGGATGCGATTGGTGAAGTTGCCACTCCAACTGCCGGCGTTGAGCCGTTTAAATCCGGCCCCGGCGGCCAGCGCTTCGGGGCACGATGTTCGTGACCACCAGCGTGCCGCCCAAATTCAAGGCGCTGCTGACGGCCACCAGGTCGTTGGTGCGGACGCCGCCGGTCTTGCTGATTTCAAAGAAGTTCGTGCTGCCCGGGGCAAGGGGCAGCGTGTTGTTAACGCGGACGCACGAGCATTTCCTCGACGATGACGTGGGGCGGCATGTTAATGCAGAACAACGCGCAGTCGGCCACATCTTCGGCCCGCATCATCTTCGCGCGGGCGGCGGCGGCGGGCGGTTGCGGGCGTTGGTTGAGCAGTGGCGTGTCAATGTCGCCGGGGAAAATGGCGCAGGCGCGAATGCCATTCCCGCGTTCCTCCGCATTGAGGCTTTGATTCAACCCGGCCAGGCCAAACTTGCTCATCACATAACCCGGCCCGGCCTTGGCGGACGCCAGTTTGCCCGCGTCGGAAACGATGTTGACGATGGTGCCGCTACGCCGCGCCCGCATCGGCGGCAGGAACGCCTGCACACAGTAGTAAGGGCCGTGGAGATTCGTGGCGATCATCGCGTGGTAATCTGCGAGGGACAGAACTTCCAGCGAACGTTGCGGGGCATTCGTGCCGGCTGCGTTCACGAGCAATTCGACGTCGCCGAACTCGGTGAGGACGCGCTTGCCCATCATCGCGACGGCAGCGGCATTTCCGATGTCGCAGGGACAGACCAAGGGTTGAATGACGGATGAGCCAGCGAGGTGGACGGTTTCATTGAGCGCCTCCGCGCGCCGGCCAACCAACGCCACTCGCCAGCCCAGGGATAAGAGTTTTAGTGCGATGGCTCGACCCACGCCGCTGCCGGCACCAGTAATTACAGCCGATTTATTCATAAAAAGATTCCCTCGGCGAACCGCTGCGGCTACCGCCGCATCCACTGTTTTTAATCCGGGGCGTTATCCAACGCCACCCACTGCCGCGTTTCCGCCGATTTCACCGCCGCATCCATCACCGCTTGCGCGCGGACCCCGTCGTGGAAGCTGGGGTTGCAAGGACGCTGATTACGAATCGCGTCCACAAACTCCCACGCTTGGTCGTAGCGGAACGTGACGAGCGGATCGCCTTGCCCCGGATCACGCGGCGAGCCTGGCCACGTCCAAAACTCTCGTGGCACATCGATCGTCGCCATGCCCGGCCCGCCAACCTTGCCGGTTTGGAGCTTGTTCCAGTCGCCGGTGATAAAGACAAACGAACGCTCGCTGCCGTTGATTTCCACAGAGTCGAGACTTCGCCAGCTTTCGTTGCGACCGCTCGCGAGCTTGCTGCTTTCCAGCACCCCCGTCGCGCCGTTTTGGAACTCCGCGAGAATGGCCACCCAATCGTCGAGATCATTCGGCTGGCCGCCGCGCACGGGATGCCACTGTTTCAAGCTGGCCACGAGCCGTCGCATCGGGCCGATCAGCAAATGCGCGAAGTCAATGCGATGACTGAGCATGTCGCCGAGTTCGCCGGTGCCGGCGAGTTGCTTGACCTGCCGCCAGCCGACGCTGCGTGTGCCCCAGTCCTGCAAACGACAGGAACGATAGTGATAAGGCCGGCCCAGATCGCCGCGTTGCACGAGGTGTGTGAGGTAGCGCATCGCCGGCACGAAACGGTAGGTGAACGCGCTCATGTGCCGTACGCCAGCGCGGTCCGCGGCGGCGGCCATGGTCTTGGCATCAGCGAAGTTCAACGCGAGTGGGTTCTCGCACAACACATGTTTGCCGTGCGCAATGGCGTCCAACGCGATTTGCGCGTGGGTAAAATTCGGCGTGGCAATGATGACGGCGTGGACGTCATTGCGCTGCACAATGTCCGCGGGGCGTGTGGAAGTGACCGCGACGCCGGTTTGTTGACGCGCACGGTTGAGGGTGGCGCCGTCCGTGTCGCACAGCGCAACGACTTTCACGTCCGGGCACAAGGCCAGCCCGGGCAAATGATTTTGCAGGGCGATGTTGCCGCAACCAATGAGGGCGACGTTGATGGCGTTCGGTGACGGCATGATGAGATGAGTATGGCGTGGCCGAGCGCCGAGGCAAGCGTCCCGGCGAGCGCCCGCGAAGGCTCAAGAGGTCGGAGGATGACCGTTGCCAAGCGGAATCAAATCGCAAATTTCAAACGGTGGGCGTGAAACTATTTCAGCAACTCTTCGGCGATCTGCACCGCGTTGAGCGCGGCGCCTTTGAGCAATTGATCGCCGCAGACCCAGAAGCACAGGCCGTTGTCCAGCGCGCAGTCCAGACGGATGCGGCCCACTTCGCAGTTGTATTTCTCCGAGGTGAACAGCGGCATCGGATACCGCTTGTTCTCCGGCTCGTCCACGAGGTCGAGGCCGGGGGCGTGCTGGAGCACCGCGCGCGCGGCTGCCACGCTCACCGGTTTCTCAAACTCCGCGCTCACTGCCACGGAGTGGGAGCGATAGACGGGCACCCGGACACACGTCACGCTCGCCCGGAATGCCGGGTGATGCATGATCTTGCGGCCTTCGTTTTCCATCTTCATCTCTTCCTTCGTGTAGCCCGTGGGCAGGAAGGAATCCACTTGCGGCAACACGTTGAAGGCGATCTGGTGCGGATAAACTTCCTTCGTCACCGGCTGTTTGTTCACGACTTGCTCCACCTGACGTTCAAGTTCTTCAATCGCCTTCGCACCGGTGCCGGAAACCGCCTGATAGCTCGAAGCGAAAATCCGTTTCACGCCGAAGGCTTGATGCAACGGGTAAAGCGCCATGAGGGTAATGGCCGTGGTGCAATTTGGGTTGGCGATGATGCCTTTGTGCTGCTTTACGTCGGCGGCGTTGATTTCCGGCACGACGAGCGGCACCGCGTCGTCCATTCGGAAGGCGCTGGAGTTGTCCACGACCACGCAACCCGCCTTGGCCGCGATTGGCGCGAATTCCTTCGAGATGCTCCCGCCCGCGCTGAACAGCGCAATGTCAATGCCTGCGAACGAATCCTTGGTGAGTTCAGTGACCGTCACATCCCCACCCCGAAATTTTAACTTCTTGCCCACGGAGCGGGCGGACGCGAGCAACGTCAACTTCCCGACCGGGAAATTGCGCTTCTCCAGGGTTTTGATCATTTCGATGCCGACGGCGCCCGTCGCACCGACCACGGCCACATGCGGATGCTTGTTCATAAAAGGCCGCCCAGTATA
>CAYHFK010000007.1:9626-33690 GCA_964355895.1 uncultured Bifidobacterium sp.
GCTCGTTGTTCGTCCGTCAGCCGGCGCTCAACCAGCGCCAGATACAAATCCTCGTCGCCGCCATAAATCTTGTCGCCCACGATGGGGTGACCAATGTGCGCGAGGTGGATGCGGATCTGGTGCTTGCGGCCCGTGTGCGGCTGAATACGGAGGAGGGAGTGCGCTAGTTCAGAGGCCAGCGTTCCCGATCGGCGTTCGACGTGGAACTCGGTTTGGGCCGGCACGCCGTCGGCGCGCACGCAATCTTTGATCGCCACGCGGCTGCGTTCATCCTTGCCGAGCGGCGCGTCAATCAGCCCGTGCTCGTCGCGGACGTGGCCGTGGACGATGGCGAGATATTCCTTCTCGACCGCGCGCGCTTCCCACAGCCGCCCCAACTCGCCCGCGACCGCGGCGCTCTTGGCGACGACGGTCACGCCGCTCGTTTCGCGATCCAGGCGGTTGACCAGATGCGGCTGCGCCGTTGCGCCGAGATGCAAACGCACCCGGCTGATGAGGCTCGAAAACTCGTCGCCCTTGGTTGGATGACAAACCAGGTCCGCCGGTTTGTTGACCACCAGCAACTCGTCGTCTTCGTGAATGATGTCGAACAGTTTGTTCATCAGCGCGCCGATGATTTAACGGGCAACCGGGTTGCTTGTCAGTCTTTTGCGGTGTCGCAGGCGGCGGGCCAAGAATGTTTTTGACAACGGCCTTGGAGTGTTGTTTCATACTCCCCGACGGAATGAAAACCGCGATTAATAAAATGCAGAGGCCGACGCACGTCGGTGGATACACGTCCCAGTGGACGCGTCATTCCCTCTGCTTTGGCATCGCGGGCTTGAGTTCCTGATCAACGAACCCAATTTTTTCAAAGAACCCGCGATTGCCAGTCAATCGCGGGTTTTTTGTTTGAACCCAAGGGAATCAACCAGTTTCAGCGAAAGGAAAAAAGATGAAGACGAAAGATAATCGGGTGCCGACAAAGTTCGCGGCGGCGACGAGATTTGCCCCGCCCGTACTCGCGGCGGTGCCGTTCCGCGGGGCGGCGGAGACCGAGCTGGACCAGCTCAAGAACCGTCTGCTCGCCCGCGAGCTGGCCCGCACCGCCACCCTGGAGCAGAACGTGGGCTTGCGGCGGGCCGCCAACGACGCGGTGGCGCTCGTGTGGCTCACGCCGTATCCGCTGTTGTTGTTGCCGGTGCTCTTTGAGGAAAAGGCGCGGGCAGCGCGGATCAAGATCGGCCGACAGGCGCTTATCCGCGAACGCAGCAATGAATTGCTGGCACTGGCCGAATGAGCCATGCCCGGAGGATTTCACGCCATGAGGTGTGCGGATGGGGGGCGGGATCGTCGTGCCGAACGGCGCTCCCATTTTTCCCCGGGGCGAACCTTTGCCCGTCGCCCGTCGCTAGGATTTGATTGACCACGATTGTATTTGCCGCAAATGCTTTCCGCCATGCCAGACGCTGTGATCTCGCCCAACCCCTGGATGATGCTGCCGTTTGGCATCCTGCTCGGCACCATCGCGCTCGCGCCACTGTGGTTTGCGGATTGGTGGGCCAAACATTATCCGAAGGTCGCATTCGCCCTTGGCGCGGTGACGTTGGGCTACTACCTGTTCGGTCTGCACGCCTATCCCCGGGTCCTCGCTGTGGCGCACGAGTACCTGAGTTTCATCGCGCTCATTGGGGCGCTGTTCGTGGTGTCGGGCGGCATCCACATCTCGGTCAAGGGCGAGGCGACGCCGTGGGTGAACGTGATGTTCCTATTGATCGGCGCGGTGCTGGCGAATGTGCTGGGCACGACGGGCGCTTCGATGCTCCTCATCCGTCCATGGATTCGGATGAACAAATACCGCATCACAGCGCATCACATTGTTTTCTTCATCTTCATCGTTTCCAACGTGGGTGGTTGTCTGACGCCAATTGGGGATCCGCCGTTGCTCCTCGGTTTTCTGAAGGGGATTCCCTTTGGGTGGGTGGCGGAGCATTGCTGGCCGATGTGGGCGACGGGTCTGGGGATTTTGCTGGCGATGTTTTTTGTGGTGGACAGTTTCAATTATCGCCGGGCGCCGAAGCCGATTCGCGAAAAGGAGACCGCGCACGAGCAATGGCGGTTTGACGGGCTGGCGAACGTTTTTTTTCTGGCGGTAATTTTGGGCGCGGTGTTCATCGAGCAGCTGTTATTTTTGCGCGAGGCGTTGATGGTCGCGGCGGCGATTGGCTCCTACTACACCACCCGGAAGCCAGTGCATGAGGCGAACCATTTCAACTTTCACCCGATCCAGGAAGTGGCCATCCTGTTCCTCGGCATCTTCGCCACGATGATGCCGGCGCTGGACTGGTTGCAGATCAACGCGGCGAAACTGGGCAGTCCGACGCCCGCCTTCTTTTTCTGGGGCAGCGGCGTCCTCTCCAGCGTGCTGGACAACGCGCCGACGTATTTGAGTTTCCTGAGCGCCCTGATGGGCGCGGCGCAGGATTCGGATGTGCAACATCTGCTGGCCACGCAGTCCGCCAACCTGGTCGCCATCAGCGTGGGCGCGGTATTTTTTGGCGCGAACACTTACATCGGCAACGGCCCGAATTTCATGGTCAAAGCCATCGCCGACCAGCAAAAGGTCCGCACGCCGACTTTCCTGGGCTATGTTTTCCGATTCACCCTGCCGTTCATGGTGCCGATGTTGTTGGTCGTCTGGGGGCTTTTCTTCCGTTGAGAAAGATTTTCTCGAAACCAACCATGGGAAGCTGGTATTTTTTATTTTATGAGTGAGACCCCGACGCCACCGAAACCGACGCACAACGAGATCATCAAGGACGCGATCCCCACGCTCGCCGGCACCATTGCCGCCACCCTCGCCGATCCGAATGCCGACCATTTCTCCGAAGACGACAATCAGTTCCTCAAGTTCCACGGCTCGTATCAGCAGGACGACCGCGACCTGCGCAAGACCGGCAAGAAATACATCATGATGATCCGGGGTCGCATCCCCGGCGGCGTGATGACGGCAAAGCAATGGTGTGTGTTCGACGAACTCGCGACGCAATACGGCAACAACACGCTGCGGATCACCACGCGGCAGAGCATCCAGTTCCACGGCGTGCTCAAGGGGAATTTGCGTCCGCTCATCAAGACGATCAATGATTCGCTCCTCTCCACGCTCGCCGCGTGCGGCGACGTCAACCGCAATGTCCTCGCCCCGCCCACCCCCGCTTACACCAAGGCGCGCGAACAGGTTTTCCAGGATTGCCACCAAGTCGCGCTGGCGCTCGCGCCCCAGACCAAGGCGTATCACTCGATCTGGATTGATGGCGTGCAACTCGACAACGAAGACGCGGCGAACAAAAACTTCGTTGACCCGCTCTACGGCAAAACCTATCTGCCGCGCAAATTCAAAATCGCCTTCGTCATTCCGCCGGTGAACGACCTGGACGTTTTTACAAACTGCCTCGGCTTCATCGCCATCATCGAGAACGACCAACTCGTCGGCTACAACCTCGCGGTCGGCGGCGGCATGGGGCGCAGTCATGGCAACACCGTGACGTACCCGCGCCTCGCGGACGTCATCGGATTCTTCACCCCGGACAAAGTTGTGGCCGTGGCGAAAGCGGTGTTGACGATTCACCGCGATTTTGGCGACCGCACCGACCGCAAACACGCGCGGCTGAAATACGTCGTCGCCGAGCGCGGCGTGGATTTCATGCGCGCCGAAGTGAACCAGCGCGCCGGCATCACGCTCGCAGCCGCGCGGCCCTATAAGTTCACGACGATGAGTGATCTCTACGGTTGGCACAAAGCCGTGGATGGCTCGTGGTTTCTTGGTTTGTTCGTCAACATGGGCCGAGTGAAGGACGCGCAGAAAACCGCGTTGCGCCAGGTCGCGGAAAAATTTCCAAACATTGAATTTCGCCTGACCGCGAATCAAAACGTCATCCTCGCCAACGTGAGCGACGCCAACAAAACCGCCATCACCGCGTGGCTCAACGCCGCCGCCGTGAAGACTGAAAATCAAACGACCGTACTGCACGCCGCCTCGATGGCCTGCCCGTCGTTGCCGACGTGCGGCCTCGGTCTCGCGGAATCTGAGCGCTATTTGCCCGGCTTGATTGACCGCCTCGAAAAAGTTTGCGGCGACCTCGGCCTCGGCGGCGAGGAGATCATCATCCGCTCGACCGGCTGCCCGAACGGCTGCGCGCGACCGTACATGGCGGAGATTGCGTTCGTCGGCAAAGCGCCGGGCCGCTATCAAGTCTGGCTTGGCGGCAACGCCTTCGGCACGCGCCTCAACCGCGTCTGGCGCGACGTGATCAAAGACCTCGACATGGAAACCGAACTGCGCCCCGTGCTCGCGCGCTTCGCGAAGGAAAGAAATTCCGGCGAACGCTTCGGCGACTGGTGCGACCGCGTTTTGCTGAATGAAAAGGCTGTTGTAGCCAACTAAATAAAATTGTGAACGCCCACGAAACACACCTCGGGAAAATCCTTGAAGGCATTAAGCAATATGTAGTGCCGCTTTTTCAGAGGCCATACACTTGGGATGAATCTCGGTGGAAAGTTCTCTGGGCGGACTTGGTGGAATTGTGCGAGGACGAACAGGCAACTTCGCAAGCGAAACCACACTTCCTTGGTTCGATTGTGACTGTGCCGACTCGGTCTGTGCCGGAGGGCGTCAACAAGTTCTTGCTGATTGACGGCCAGCAGCGGCTCACCACGCTACAAGTTTTGCTCGCCGCGTTGCGTGACCGCTCGCGTGAGCTTCCCGGCCAGTTAGCGGAACGGCTCGACAAATCTTACCTCGTGAATCAATTCGAGGATGGTCTTGATCACTTCAAATTCCCGCGACTTGTCGGCATTGATGCTGGGAAGTTCCGTTCAGCACGCTCGCTCGGAGGGAATCTTCATTTTGAAACCAATTTGAGCGCCGAGGCAATTGCGCGTTACTGTCAGCAAATTGTCGTAGCTGCCGGTTATTCGTCTGGCGATTGGTTAGTTGAAACGAATTAACAGAAATACTTTTGGATATGACACCCGACCAAATCGCCAAAGCCAACGCCGAGTTGCGGAGCAAGTCCGCGACTGAAGACGCCTCGTGGCAGGATTTCCGCGAGCAATGCCGCCGGCAGATGGCGCGTCCGCTGGCGCAGCGCATCAAATACGGTTTTTGCCTGATGTACAAGCCGGTGTTGGATGACGCGCCGTGGCGGGTGTTCGACACGATGGCGGAGTATCGCGCGTGGTGCGCGGCCAGCCTGCCGGATTATCTGGGCTTCAAGCCTGCCGCGAAATGAACCGCCCTCAATTTCAACCGGAACAGGCAAAGGAAATCGCCCGCGCGTTCGCGGACGAAGGTGTCGAGTATGTTTTCATCGGCAAGAGCGCGGCGATCCTGCTGGGCTATCCGGCGGTGACGCAGGACGTGGATGTGTTTCCCGAAAAGTCTCCAGCCAACGGCGCGCGGATTGTCGCCGCACTCCGCCGCGTGGGATTTGACATCAATCCTGAACTGGAAGCCGCGATCACGCGCGGCAAGGATTTCGTGCAGATCAAGAACGGGCCGTTCGACGTGGACTTGATCTTTGCGCCGGATGGCATTGAGAATTTTGCCGCTGCCAAGGCCCGCAGCCTGGAGCTTGATGGATTTTGCATTGCGAATCTGCGGGACATCATTGCCAGCAAACGCGCGAGTGGACGCGAGAAGGACTTGCTTGATCTGCCGATGCTGGAGCGATTCCGCGAGGAGTATGAGCGTTTGAATCCTCCAGCCTTGCGGTCTGCCGCTGATGTTGCCGCGCAAAGAATTCAGAAGAAGAAACCATGACACCTGACCAAATCGCCAAAGCCAATGCTGAGTTGCGGAACAAATCCGCGCTTGAAATCGTGAAGTGGGCCATCGCCCAAGCCCAAGGCCGCGCCATCGTCTCCACGAATTATCGCCCGTACGAAGCCGTCATCCTGCATCTTGCCACGCAGGGGCAGGCGGACATCCCGGTCCTGTGGGCCGACCACGGCTACAATCGCCCCGCGACCTACAAGCACGCGGAGCAGTTGAAGAAATTGCTCAAGCTCAATATCAAGGCCTACGTACCGAAGATGACGACTGCGCATTACGATGCCGTCCACGGCGGGGCGCCCGAACCAACGCCGGAAAACGAGGAGCGCATCAAGCAGTTCAGCGCCGTGATGAAGCTTGAGCCGTTCATGCGTGGTATGAAGGAACTTGCGCCCACCATCTGGCTCACGGCGTTGCGCAAAGTGCAAAATCCCAACCGCGCGGGCTTGGACATCGTCGTTGCCGACAAAAATTTCAACACGATCAAAGTCAGTCCGCTGTTTTACTGGAGCGACGCGGAGATGGAGGCTTACCTCCAGCAACACAACCTGCCGAACGAGTGGGATTACTTCGATCCGGCCAAGGCTGACGAGAAACGCGAATGCGGCCTGCACGCGGCGTGGGGCGGGGAGAAGATGGGGTCGGGGATTTGAGCTTTGACGAATCTTCTTCAACTTTGCACCCAATCGGGCAAACTCAGCACCGGTTTGATTCGCTCATGAGGCGACCGATGAACATTCCAAGCACCCAGGCCCAAGAAGCCAGACCCTGATTCCTTTTCATGAGTTCGTATCATTTGGATCATTTGCAATATCTGGAAACCGAGGCGATTCACGTCATGCGTGAAGTCGCCGGGGAATTTGAGCGCCCGGCGCTGCTCTTTTCCGGCGGCAAGGATTCCATCTGCCTCCTGCGCCTCGCGGAAAAAGCGTTCCGCCCGTGCGACCTGCCGATGCCGTTCCTCAACATTGAGACGGGCCACGAGTTTCCGGAGTTGATCGAATTCCGCGACCGGCGCGCGAAGCAACTCGGCGCGAAGCTGATCGTCCGCACCGTCGAGGACGCCATCCAGAAAGGACTGGCGCACGTGTCGCCCGGGGAGATCAGCCGGAATCGCCTGCAAACGCCGGTGTTGCTGGGGGCGATTGAGGAATTTCGTTTTGACTGCTGTATCGGCGGCGCTCGGCGCGACGAGGAAAAAGCCCGCGCCAAGGAACGCTTCTTCAGCTTCCGTGACGGGTTCGGGCAGTGGGATCCCAAGAACCAGCGCCCGGAAATCTGGAATCTCTACAACGCCCGCGTGAATCCCGGCGAACATATGCGCGCCTTTCCGCTCTCGAACTGGACGGAGACGGACATTTGGGAATACATCAAGCGCGAGCAGCTCGAAGTCCCGACGATTTATTTCAGCCACACCCGGCAATGTGTCCGGCGCAGCGGACAATGGCTGGCCGTCTCAAATATTTTGCCACCGAAGGAAAAGGAGCCGGTAAAAGAAATGGTGGTCCGCGTCCGCACCATTGGCGACATCATCAGCACCGGCATGGTGGAATCGCCCGCCGACTCGGTGGACGACATCATCGCCGAGATCGCCGCCGCGCGCGTGACCGAGCGTGGCTCGCGCGCCGATGACAAGTCGTCCGAAGCCGCGATGGAAGACCGCAAGAAAGCGGGATACTTTTAAGCAGACAGGAGATGGGAGATGGCAGATAGGATCAACTCATTCGAAGAACTGCAAGCGTGGAAAACGGCGAGAGAACTCGTGCGGTTTGTTTATTCCCGCTTCCGGCGCAAACCGGCGGCATTGGATTTTGGTCTAAGGGATCAGGTTCAGCGGGCCGCAGTATCCGCCATGACCAACATCGCCGAGGGTTTCGAGCGGATACACACGGCTGAGAAGCTGCAGTTTTACAATGTCGCGCGCGCTTCCGCTGGGGAGGTGCGATCCTTATCGTATGTCATGTTGGATGCGGGATATATTTCAGACGGCGAACATAAAATGCTGATTGAACTCGTTGCCCAAACTGGCCGGCTGGTTTCCGGCCTGATTCGCTCAACCCGCGCCCGAACCGCAAATCCCTAACTCCCATCTGCCATCTCCTATCTCCCCCCTTCCATGCCTCACACCCAGCACCCCATCGAAATTCTCCGCTTCAACACCTGCGGCTCGGTTGATGACGGCAAGTCCACGCTCATCGGTCGTCTGCTCTACGACTCGAAGTCGTTGATGGAAGATCAAATCGAGGCGCTCGAACGCTCGGCCGACATCACGGGCGGCGGGCAAATCAATCTGGCGAACCTCACCGACGGCCTCCGCGCGGAACGCGAGCAGGGCATCACGATTGACGTCGCGTATCGCTACTTCGCCACGCCGCGCCGCAAGTTCATCGTCGCCGACACGCCGGGCCATGTGCAGTACACCCGCAACATGGTCACCGGTTCGTCCACCGCCAACCTGGCGGTCGTCCTCGTGGACGCCCGCCAGGGCGTCATCGAGCAAAGCCGGCGGCACACGTTCATCGCGGCCATGCTCGGGATTCCGCATCTCGTCATCGCGGTGAACAAGATGGATTTGGTGGATTGGAATCGCGAGCGTTTCCTCGAAATCCGCGATCAGTTCGAGGATTTCCTGCCGCTGCTCGACGTATTCAAGGACGTGAAGTTCATTCCCCTGAGCGCCCTCAACGGCGACAACGTGGTGGACGCCTCCAAACACACGCCGTGGTACGAAGGCCCGACGCTGCTCGGTCATCTGGAAAACGTCCACATCGCGAGCGACTGGAATCTGAGTGCGTTTCGGTTTCCCGTGCAATGGGTGAATCGCCCGAACAATCCGACGGACAAAAAACTGCATGACTTCCGGGGCTTGAGCGGACAAATCGCGGGCGGCGTCGTGAAAGTGGGTCAGAAAGTCATGGTCCTGCCCAGCGGCCTCAAGAGCACGGTGAAGGAAATTTGGACGCTCGACGGCTCGCTGCCGCAGGCGTTCTGCCCGCAATCCGTCACCCTCGTCCTTGAGCACGACCTCGACATCAGCCGGGGCGACATGATTGTGGGCCTCGAAAATCTGCCGGGCATGAACCACGAACTGCACGCGCGCATTTCCTGGATGCACCCGCGGCCGTTGCAACCGGGCAAGAAGTTTTTCCTCAAGCACACCACGCAAACCGTGCAGGCGATTGTCACGAGCCTGGAAAGCCGGGTCAACATCCACACCTTCGAGGCCGAACCCGCGCCCGGCGAACTCGCCTTAAACGACCTGGGTGAAATCCGCCTGAGGACCTCGAAGCCGCTGGTGTTCGACGGCTACAAGGCGAATCGGCTGACCGGCTCGTTCATTCTCATCGAACCGGGCACGAACGCGACCGTGGCGGCGGGCATGTTGTCCCCGCCGCTGGAGGTGGTGAAGCCGGAATACAACGATTTCGCGATTTAAGCCGCGCGGCGCCGTTCAACGTGAAGCAATGATACGCGGGAAGCGTAGGCGCGCAAAGCGGACAGTCAAATCCTGTAGGAGACGAGGTGACGAGTCTCAATTTGAAAAGGGGTTTGAGACTCCTCACGTCGTCTCCTACTACTTATGAAATGGAATTGGCTTTTTTCGCGGCGCTCGGATTACATTGCGTCGCCATGCCAGAAAAAAGTGTGAATGAAATCCCGCGCGATCTGCGGCCGCTCTTCACCAAGGGCAATGACGCGCTCGCCCGGGAAAACTTCGACTACGCGATTAACCTCTTTCACCAGGTGCTCGCGCGCGAACCGGCCGTTGCGGACTGTCGCAGGGCGCTGCGGAAGGCGCAGGCGGGCAAGGCCGACGCCAAGGGCGCGGGTGGTTTCTTCAAAAAAGTTTTCAGCAGCGCCGGGTCGGCCCCGCAGGTGGCCAAGGCGCAAATGGCGTTGAACAAAAATCCGGCGGCAGCCATGGCCATCGCCGAGCAGGTTTTGGATTCCGACCCGACCAATTCCGGCGCGCACCGGGTGATCGTCGAGGCGGCGACGGCGTTGGCGATGCCGCAAACGCTCGTCCTGTCGCTGGAAACGCTCGTCAAAAATTCGCCCAAGGACAAAGCGGTGGCGATCCAGCTCGCGCACGCCCTGGCGGACATCGGCAACGTGAAACGCGCCGAGCAGGTATTGGCCGAGCCGTTGCGCCTGCTGCCCGGGGATGCCGACCTGGCGCAGGCCCTCAAGGATATTTCCGCCCGCCGCACCCTGGCCGAAGGCGGCTACAACGAACTGGCCACGGGCGAAGGCTCCTATCGCGACATTCTGCGCAACGAGCAGGAGGCGGTCGAACTCGAACAGGGACAGCGCGTCCAGAAAACCGAGGACGGGGCCGAGCGCCTGATCGCGGAATACGAAGCGCGCCTCCTGAAGGAACCGAACCAGCCCAAACTCCTCCGCTCGCTCGCGGAGCTTTACACGCAGAAAAAGCAGTTTGACCGCGCCCTGAGTTACTACGAGCGGCTCAAAGCCACCGACCAAGGCGCGGACGCCGCGCTCGACCGCGCCATTGCCGACACCACCGTCCGCCGGTGTGAACATGAGGGGGAACAACTCGACGTGGCCGCGCCCGATCACGCGGAGCGCGCCGCGCAGATGCAGGCGGAAAAGCTCGCGTTCCAGGTCGCGGAATGTCAGAAGCGCGTGGAGAAATATCCGACTGACCTGGCCATCCGGTACGAGCTGGGCACGCTCTATTTCGCGACGGGCAAGATCGGGGAAGCCATTCAGGAATTTCAGAAGGCGCAGAGCAATCCGCACAAGCGCCTCGCCGCGATGAATTATCTCGCGCAGTGTTTTGCGAAGCGGAAGATGAACGATCTCGCCGCCAAGACCCTGCAAAACGCGATCAAGGAAAAGCTCGTGTTCGACGACGAGAAGAAGGAACTGATCTACCACCTCGGCTGCGTGTTGGAGAGCATGAGCAAGAAAGAGGACGCCATCGAACAGTTCAAACTCATTTACGAAACCGACATTGGCTACAAGGACGTGGCGGCCAAGGTGGATGCGTATTACGCGGGGCAGTAGCGGAAAAAGCTGGATTCAGCCAGGCAGACTTCCGCCTATCAGAGATTGGACCGGAACAATCGCGGCGCACCGGTGCGGGGGCCGGGCCGGCGGTCCCCGCCGCCACCCGCCGGGCGGAGTTCGGTCCGGGAGCGGCGCCAAAAGCAAAAGGCAGGCCGCGTAAACCCAGCGCGTCGGACGTGCAGTGGCGCAAGGTGGGCTCTCTGGGCCTCCGGTTTTCCGCGCGTGACGGCTCTACGCGGCAGGCAGTGGCGGGCGGGACGGACGACTTCTGCAAACTCGACGGGCCTGCCCCGTGAGCCGCAGGCTTTTACGGGGCGGGTTCAACAACGGATGGAAAGGATGTTCGGCGCGACTACCTCACACGACAGGCTGGAAGTCCCACACGCGCCTCGGTCCTTTCCAATCCTTTGGTTAGGCGGCTTGTGCATGTGGTGTCTGCCCTCTGAATCGGGCCGTAATCCTCGGCCAGAATAGCACGATGAGACCGACTGGTAACTGGATGCTCCCAATGATACCCAACAAACTCGGAAGCCCCCAAACCTGCCAGTAGCTGTCAATCCGCGCGGTCTGCGGGTCGTCGCTGCGATAGAGAACTGTGACAGTATCGCCGACGTGGAACTCTGGCGGCGACGAGTAAAAACTCGACGAAACTGTGTGCGGTGTGCCGCTGGCGTCCTGAAACCGAAATGTCGGCGCGTAACTAACGCTGCCTGAATCCTTGTCGGCCTGCTCCCGCATCTCGATGACAGTGCCACTGGTCCGCTGTGCAACGCGGGTGAAATGCAAAGTGTGAAGTGTCGTAGCGAGTGCGCCGACCAGAGCGGCACAACCAAAACCAATGACAAGCTTGGCGATGGTGGGACGCTTCGTGCCGTGAATACGGCTGGCCGCTTCACGCATCGCTCGTGAGAAACCAAGCATGAAGCCGAAGCTGATGCCAGCTATCAGAACCACGATGATGAGAATGAGTGTGCCCATGTGCGTAGCCGCCTAGTGAGTAGGCCAAACGTGGGTTTGGTCTAGCGGCGGCTGGTTTGGCCTAGCGCAGCAATTCATGGGGCGATTTAAGGCGGGCTTTTGTCCTCGGGCAAGATATTTCTTTGGCCTATTACCACGAACGGCCCTACCTTCACGTCGGCGCTGGGGCGCGTCGCTCCGCGCGCGCCGATGGGGTAGATCCATTTTCCAAGGTTCCGGATGGTGGAACTGCCAAGATGCGTCCTCGCGACCGACTGAAAATGAAATGCGCTTGCGTTGACGGCGCGAAACAAGGAATACGCTGGAATGTTCATCAAACTTTCCGTCCTGAAGGACATCCGCCCGCCGCTGCCCGTTCCCGCAGACGGCCCGGTGCGGTTTTACCCGCCGGCGAACACCGGGCGAAAGTTCGCCTCGGTCAGAATGCGCGCGACCTGCTCGCGTTGGTCGCCCTGAATCTCGATCTGGCCATCCTTTACCGTACCGCCGGTGCCGCAGGCTTTCTGCATCGCCTTGGCCAGTTGCTCCTTTTCCGGCAGACCGATGCCGACAAAGCCCCGGACCACCGTCACGGTCTTGCCGCCGCGCCCGGCTTTCTCGCGGATGATGTCCACGCGCCCGCGATTCTTCTTTGCGGGTTTCGCGGCAGTTGGTGGGGCGAGGCTACTGACGAGCCGGCTCGCGGGGACGCTCTCCCCACCGGGATTTGCCGCCGGCGGATTTTCAGGGGCGGGCGGGAGTCCGGCGCTGGACAGCGCGGCAAAGGGATTGTGACCGAAACTTGATCCGCCATCGGTGGGAATGCGTTTGGGGTTGCTCATGTGTGTGCTCAGAAGAGCATAGCCATCGGGCCGCGGCGTTGGAAACCAAATCCGCCGCCGCTCATGGAACGGACAGGGTCGCCGCCGCCATCATTTCGCCGGAGCAATTTCGTAGAGCGCCAGTTCGTTCGGGGCGAGGATGCGGGTGGTTTCTTTCCACGAGGCTTTGCCTTCGACGCGGGTGGCGCAGGTGGCGCCGGACTCGTCGTGAGCGGTGATGACGTAGCGGCCGGACGGAGAACTCAGCCATGGCGCCATGGCCGTCGTGAAGGCGATGGAACGTGGCTGGGTTCCCGTATTCAGCACGAGGATGAGGGCTTTGCCCGGGAGAACGTAGCCGTTGACCCGCCCTTCGCGACACGGCTCGGACAGGAGGTTGTCGCCCACCACCAGGCCGTCTTCCAGGTAGGTTTGAAACTGGTCATGAAGTTTGGCGCATACGGTCAGCGCCTGTGCCAATTCGGGGTGGTCGGTGATGCGGGCCGAGCCGTTGATGCCGTCAGGCTTCGACGGCAGGACATTCAAGAACAGGTGGTCGGCGAATAATTGTTTCACCGCGCGCGGCGACGTTCCTACGTTGACGTTGAAGCGGGGCGTGGGATAGGCGTTCACGAGGGCCCGCCAGTCCATGTGCTCGTCGAACAATGCCCAGTTCCAGGTGTAATCCAGCCAGCGGCTGTCCAGATCGAGGTTGTTGAGACACTCCCCGGCGAAGGTTGCTTCCGGATCCTTTTCGCTGGCGGCGGCACGCACCTTGGCGAAAAGCGTTTCCAGGTTGGGTGCCGCAGGCTTGTGCATGGCTTGGTCCCAGGTAATCGAAGTCCAGCCGCGTTCAACCATCTTCAACAAGCTCGCCGTGATGTCCGCCTGCCAGCCCGGGTGGTTCGGATCCGCAAAGGAACCGCGCGAGGCTTTGCCATAATAGGGACGCAGCATCGGGATGAAATCGGTGTGATATCCCCAGTACTCCTGGCCGTCGGCTTGGCCGTATTTGGCGGGGATGGGGTTGAGCATCGTCATGACGGACACGAACAACGACACGTTGACGCCTTTGGCTCGGCACTCCGCGATGGCCCGGTTGAATCCCTCGACCGTGCCCAGTTCGGGCGACGGTTGATTCGGAATTTCCCAAGGCCCCCACAACCAGACCACCATTTCGTTCAGACCGTGAGCGCGAGATTCCTCCGCCAAACCAGGCAGGTCGCGGAAGCGCCAGACGACGGTTGAGCCAGCGGGATCGGCCGGCGCATATTGTTGAGCCATCCACACACTGCGATAGCCGAGGGTACGGCGCAGGTGCTTGGGCAGCGGATGGGGTCGCTGGACGTTTTCCTTCACCCAGGCTCGGAACGGTTCGATGCCTTTGGCCCAACCGTGCCAGTGCGGGGTCAAAACGTACTCCGGGCTGGACCATTTTTCGCCGGGTCGGATCAGCGCCTTGTGTTCGCACATGAGCCGAAGCGTCCGGTTCACTTGCGAAAGATGCAGCAGGACGCGATCGGAAGTCGGCTCGCCCCGTGAAATAGGGCTGACCGAACCGCGGCTGGACCACGCGCCATTTATTTCACGGGGCGAGCCAGATTCCGTCACCGGTCCCCAGCTCCAGAGTTTCGGAAACAGACTGAAACCGCTTTTGAGGCTGCCGAGGTCCAGCCACCGGGCCGCCATGGATTTGTCATAGGCGCCCGATTTCAGCGTCAGCCAGTTTCTCCGACTGGCGTACCACCGGCCCTCGTCTTCCGGGGGAGCCAGGTCGCGAAAAGGCTTCTGCACGCCGCCGCAGGTGCGGAGTTCGGTGGTTTCCACACCGGCGAAGGGTTGAAGCCCGGCCAAATCCGGGAACAGCACCTGTGGAATCGTCAGCTCGGATCGGTTTTCAATCGAAGCCTGCAACGTGATGGAACGCCCATCCGCTGCCGGACGGATTTGCACGGTCGCGAAGACAGAGCCTTTCGGTTCAAAAGCACGACTCATCCCGAGGGTCTGCCAGGTGATTGAAATCCCCCCGGCCGCCACCTCGACGCGAGCATCCCGCGAATAGCGTGTCCCGAGCCGCAGCGGTTCGAAACCATAACCAGGGTAAGCCGCATCCAGCAACGAGGCGCTCCCGGGACGGGCTTGCAACATCTTCGTGCCTTCGTATTCGAGTTCCAGCAGGCCACCCGAACCCGGATCAATGGCGACCCGCAAACCATTGAGTTCGGCCCGAACCGGTTCGCTGGGTTCACCCGCCGGAAGGGCCCAGGTGCTGAAGGCTACGAGGCTGGCGATAATTTTCAGTTTCATCAGGGCCCAGAGTAAGAGTAAACGGTTGCCGTGGACATTCGTAAAGCGGCAACCCATGCAGAGGTTTGGCCGGTTCTAGGGTGAGTTTAGCCATCTCGACGGGTCGGTGGATACCAAATTGCGGACCGGGTTGGGTAAAGATTTTGCGTGACAAAAGAGGTCCGCCATGGGGTAATCGAGACGCGTCAATACACAACCGTTAGGACTTTATATGCGTCGCAATTTCCTCGGACTTTTAATCCTCGCCTGGGCGCTCATGCACCTGTCACCGGCTCAGGCTGAGCCCACCATTATCTCCCCGCCACCGGCCAACGGGGTTTCGCCATCGGCTGCCATAGTCTTCACCTTCAGCGAGGCGATGGATACGGCCGCCACAACCGCCACCTTCTTTGACTCGACCACCTTCGCTTTGCTACCGACCACAGCTGCATGGAGCAGTGGTGATACAGTCCTGACGTGTACCCCTTCGCCCGCGTTTCCGGCAACCAGGATGATCATTTGGTCTGTGGACGGACAAAATCCTGCCGGCGATTCATTGGGTGGAACTCCGGGCGGTATTTTCACGACCGGTGCTGGCTCTGGCGGCGGTGGCGGGAGCGGGACGAATGCCATTACGACTTTCTCCGTGGGGAAGGTTCATGCCTACGATCAAACATCCAGCGGCGCCCCGACGCTCGAGCCGACCGGGCCCTACAGCTTCATCGCGGTGACGGCGCTCTCATCCAATCGCACCGCGACGAGTGTGGCTCTCACCCTGCCGACTGCCAGTGTGTCCAATTTGGTGCAGACGCCGTTACACCCGGAATCGTTCATGTTGTTTGCCGGTAACACGAACCTGACAACTTTCGATAACATATTCCCGGCGGGCAACTATAGTTTCTTCGTCCAGGCTGCGGCCTCGAATCAGACGGTCGTGGTGAATCTGCCGGTCGCTTCGCAACCTGGCGCGCCGCACCTGACCAACTACACAGCGGCGCAGGCAGTAGATCCAAGCCAGGCGTTCGTGCTCGGCTGGGATGCGTTCTCTGGCGGGACGGCGTCCGACTATATCTCAGTGGACATCGGCAATGTTTACAGTTCCACCAAGCTCGGGTCGCCCGGGGCGCTGACCGGGACGGCCCGGACGTTCACGATCCCCGCCGGCACCTTGCAGCCAAACTCCACCAACGATTCAATCATCGGTTTCTACCGCTATGTGGGCACAACCAATGCGAATTACACCACGATGGCTTATCGCGCGACGTACACGACTTTCTCCCTAGTCACCACCGGCGGCGCAGCGACCGGCCCGTTGGTGCTCACGAATGCAAGCTGGTCGCCCGGCGTATTCAGTTTCGATGTCATCTGCACGAACGGTCAAACCGTGACGGTCGAGTACACCAGCGTTTTGTCGGCGGGGGCGTGGCCGAAATTGATAACCACCAACAGCCCCGGTACGCGGGTCCACATCGTTTCTCCCCAAGCGGGGTCGTACCCATCTCTCTTCTATCGCGCGCGCAACGGGCCTTAGCCTGCGTTTGAAAAGTAGCAGCCGACGTAAGGCGGCTCTGACTTTGAACCATAGGCATGGAAGTCTGCAAATACCGACAGATTTGAGCCTTCTAACGTCGTGCGACCGTGGTTGAAGTCTGGGAGCTGGCTCTGAGTCTGCGTAATTTTAGCCAACGGCGAGCTTCAGGGCTGCGCGTGTGCCTGGAAAAACTTTACGATGAGCGCGGTCGCGGCCTCCGGAAACTTGTGTGTGCCCGGATGGATGAAGGTCACCACGGGCGTGCCCAGCTTCGACTCGTAAATGGTGCAACCCTTCGCCCACGGTTTGCCTTCGCCACATTCGTTGAGCTTGCGCAGGGCGTTCATGGTCTGCTGCTGCCAGGCGAATTTCACCAACGTATCCTTTTCGCCGGCCACGTGCAGCACGGGCTTGGGTTTGAGCAACGCAAGATTCCGGGCCGCCGGCGCCGCCGACGGGGCGAAGGCCGCAAACCGGTCGCCGCGCGTCGCCCAGAGCAGATACGTGAAGCCGCCGCCGTTCGAGTGGCCCGTGGCATAGAGCCGCTTTTCGTCCACGCGGTATGCCGCCTTGAGATCCGTCAGCACGGCATCGAAGAATTTCAAGTCACGGTCGCCCTGATCGCCGATGCGACTTTGCCAGCCGGACTTCCTGCCCTCGGGGTCGGTCAAAATCCCCGGCGTGTTGAGGCCCTGCAGGTAAACGACCACGGCTTCCGGCCAAAGCGTGTGGTAACCAAAGCTCCGCGCGGCGTGGTTCATCGTGCCGCCGTGGCCGTGGAACGCGAAGACGACGGGCGTCGCTTCCGTCTTGGCCTTGGGCGGGACATAAACCAGGGCTTCGCGCCCGACGCCATCCACCTTCCATTCGCGCCGCGTCAGGGCTTCGGCGGCGGGAAGTTCAGCTACCGTTACCGCCGCGAGGGCGAGGGCGTAGAGCAAACGGATCATTTTCATCGCGTGACCAGTTTAACCTGACCGAGGGTCGGGACGTCAAATCCACCGCGAAATTTGTTGCGGTCGCCGGAGATTCGAGACCGTTGCGATCACCGATTGTTGGGCCAATCAATCGTAAACCGTCCCCAAATTCGGCGACATTTTAATTTGTCCTTTGCCGGCCTTGGCGGTAAACTTTCGCTCAGTGAAATCACCTTGTTCCCATTTGCTGTCCGCCTTTTTGCTCGCGGCTGGTTCCAGCGCGTTGGCCGCGCTCACGCCAGAGCAGGTGGCGCAATTGCCGCCGCCCGCCACGCACCCCGTCAATTTCAGCCAGGAAATCAAACCCATCTTCGAGGCCAGTTGCAACCAGTGTCACGGCCGCGGCCGGGCGAAGGGCGATTTCCAGATTGATTCGCGGGAGACGCTGCTCAAGGGCGGCGATTCCGGGCCGGCCTTCGTGGCGGGCAAAAGCGCGGAGAGCCTGCTCGTTGAACTGGTCGCCGGCTTCGACCCGGACAGCGTCATGCCGAAGAAGGGCACGAAGCTCACGCGGGAACAGATCGGCGTGCTGCGGGCGTGGATTGACCAGGGCGCACCGTGGGATGCGAATGTTACGTTTGCGCGCATCGAGCCGGCCAATTTGAAAACGCGCCGGCCGGAAATTCCCAAGAGCCGGGTCAAGAATGCCAACCCGATTGATCGTTTGCTGGAGCCGTATTTCGTCGCGAACAAAATCAAGCCGGCGAAGCCGGTGGATGACCGGGCGTTCGCGCGGCGGGTTTATCTCGATGTGGTCGGTTTGCTACCGCCGCCGGAGGCGCTGGAAGCGTTTGTCGCGGACAAGCGCAAGGACAAGCGCGCGCAACTTGTCCGCCGCCTGCTGGCCGATCAGGAGGGTTACGCGCTGCACTGGCTGTCGTTTTGGAATGACATGCTCCGGAATGATTACAAAGGCACGGGCTACATTGATGGCGGGCGCAAGCAGATCACGCAATGGATCTTCACCGCGCTGGAAACGAACAAGCCGTATGACCAGTTCGTCGCCGAGTTGGTCAATCCCACGCCCGCGAGCGAAGGCTTCACCAAGGGCATTGTGTGGCGCGGCGTCGTGAACGCGAGCCAGACACCCGCGATGCAGGCGGCCCAAGGCGTCTCGCAAGTGTTCATGGGCGTGAACCTCAAGTGCGCGAGTTGCCACGACAGCTTTGTCAACGACTGGACGCTGGCCGACGCTTACGGGCTGGCGGGCGTCTATGCCGACGGTCCGCTCGAAATGGTTCTGTGCGACAAGCCCACCGGAAAAATCGCCGCGCCAAAATTCATCTACGCGCAGCTCGGCGAGCTGGAGATTTCGACGAACAAGTCTGTCCGGCTTCAACACCTCGCGCAGCTCATCACCCGGCGGGAGGACGGCCGGCTCTCGCGCACGCTGGTGAACCGGCTGTGGCAAAAATTCTTCGGGCGCGGTCTCGTCGAGCCGCTCGACGACATGGAACACCCGGCGTGGAGCCCGGATGTGATGGACTGGCTGGCCGAGGATTTCGCCGATCACGGCTACGACGTGAAGCATTTGATCGAAGTGATGTTGACGTCGCGGGTTTACCAATTGCCGGCGACGCCGGCGACCGAGCAAGTCGGCAGCGATTTTGTTTTTCGCGGGCCGCAAGTGCGGCGGTTGTCCGCGGAACAATTCCGGGATGCCGTGGGCGCGCTGACCGGAGTCTGGTATGACAAACCGGCCACCCAATTCCTGCGCGCCGATGGTTCGACGAATCAATTCACCGCCACCCGGGCTGCGCTCGTCGCCGCGGACACGCTGCAAGTGGCGCTGGGCCGCCCCAACCGCGAGCAGGTGCTGACTTCACGCGCTTCTGCGGCGACCACGTTGCAGGCGCTGGAACTGACGAACGGGGCGGAACTGGCCGAGGTGCTTTCGCGCGGCGCGGAAAAAACGATCGCCGCTCAAGCTCCCGCGAATGATTTGGTGACGCAACTTTATGCCAAAGCCCTGGGCCGCAAACCAACGTCGGCGGAAGTGCAACTGGCGACGAGTCTGGTTGGCCAACCGGTGCAGAAGACCGGCGTCGAGGATTTGCTTTGGGGACTGACGATGATGCCGGAGTTTCAACTGATTTATTAATTCCTCCTCGTCCTCGTCCTCGTAATCGGGAGAGAGATCGAGGACGAGAACGACGACGACGACGAGAACGAGAAAACCTAGAATGAATACAAAAACCCCATGGTCCCGCCGCGATTTTTTGAAAACCGCGAGCACGGCAACCTTGTCGGCCCTGGCCGCCAGTTTCCCCCGCGCCGTATTTTCGGCGGACGCGGTGACGGAGAAAATCAAGGCCACGGCCGACACCGTCATCGTCTTGTGGATGGGCGGCGGCATGGCGCACACGGAGACGTTCGATCCGAAGCGCTACACGCCGTTCGAGAAAGGCATGGCGCCGGACGCGTTCCTCAGCACCTTCCCCAGCATCCCGACGGCGGTGGACGGCATCCGGTTTTCCGAGGGCTTGGAAAAAATGGCCGCCGTGATGGATCGCGGCACGCTCATCCGTTCCTACACGGCGGGCGATCTCGGTTTCATTCTGCACTCGCGGCATCAATTCCAATGGCATACCGGCTATGCGCCGCCGCAGACCGTGGCCGCGCCGCATATTGGCGCGTTCATGGCGCGCACGCTCGGGCCGCTGAATCCCGCCGTGCCCGCGTTCATCAACATCGGCCAGCGCTTTGACAACGGCGAAGGCGAGGAGTTGAAGGCCTTCACCACCGCTGGTTTTCTCGGCAGCGAATACGGCCCGCTGAACATTCCGTTCCCCGATCAGGCCGAGGACACCGTGCGTCCGCCGGGCGGCATGACGCCGGGGCGATTTGAAGACCGGAACAAGTTTTACAAAAAACTGCTCGCGGCCAGCCCGGTGGGTGAATACGGCAGCGATTATCAAAAGGAATCGCTCCTGCGTTCGCTTGACAATGCCCATCGCCTGCTGAGTTCGCCGGCGGCGAAGGCGTTTGATCTTTCGCTCGAACCGCTCGACAGCATTCGGAAATACGTTCCCAGCTATCAACCGGCCCAGCGGTTCGCGGCCGAGCGCGATCGGTTTGGCGCGAAGTATGAGGACCAGATGGTCGGACGTTTTGGCCTGGGTTGTTTGCTCGCCCGGCGGTTGGCCGAGGTGGGGGCGCGCTACATCGAGGTCACGACCGAATACATTCCATTCTTCAACTGGGACACGCACGAAAACGGCCACTCACGGTTGGTGGCGATGAAGAGGCAAATTGACGCGCCGATCGCGCAGCTCGTGCTCGATCTGGAAGCGCGGGGATTGTTGAACCGCACCCTCATCGTTCTCGCGAGCGAGTTCAGCCGCGACGCGATGATCGAAGGCAAGCCCGACAAGTTGATCAAGGACCAGGTCGAAGTGCCGGCGAAGGTCGAAGATCCCAAGCATTACGGTATGCACCGTCATTTCACCGATGCTGGCTGCGTGTTGCTTTATGGCGGCGGTATGAAGCGCGGGCATCTCCACGGTCTCACCGCCGACGAGCGACCGTGCAAAACAATCAAGGACCGGGTCGTCATCGAGGATTTGCATGCCTCGATTTATCGCGCGGTCGGCATCTCGCCGAAACTGGCTTACGAAATTGAGAAGCGGCCGTTCTACACAACGCGCAACGGTGAAGGCAATCCGGTGATGGACCTTTTTGCCTGAGCCGGGAGTTGGTCGGTGAGTCGCGGCGTCGTGACAGAACCGCCACGCCAACGCCATGATCTGGTTCGCCTCATCCGAAAACGACACCGGTAACGCCGTGCCCGTCCTCGGCCTCATCTTCCTGCGCGCCGCCTTGGTCTGTGTTCGCCGCCCTCGCGGCACGCTTTGAAAAGGCTTGAAACTTTTGGGCGCGCTCCTCCGTGCATCTTCTTGTCGAAAACCCAAATGGCAGAGCAAACTTCGCATCGTGTTGGGGCAACGCCACCGGCAATCGTTGATCATCTCCTCACGCCTCTTCCACGACTTTCCACCCGAGCGCATCGGCCAGGGCGTAGATCGGCGCTTTCAGATCGCCGTAAAAGGTAACCCGATGCCAGCCCCAGTGATCCCACTCGGCGAACAACTTCTCGAGGTCGCCGACCGGTTCGGCGCAGAGCTTGGTGCGGCAAGCGCGGTCGTCCGGGTCGTTGGCCACGGCTTGGGCACGATGGAAGAGAATCTCCTTCTTGCCCTGATCGAATTCGAGGGTCGTGGTCATGTAACCCACGGGCAAGAGCGACCGGATCGAAGCGCCCTGCCGGTCTTCCGAGTGCGTGAGGATTTCAAACGGGTTTGCGGGGCCTTCCGGACCGAACGCTTTGTTCGCCGCCACGCAGTGCGCGTAAATTATCTGCCGCTTGGCGGTGTCAATCACCGGATCGGAGATGTAACCGGGCCGGCCTTGTGTCAAAATCGTGCCCGCCAGCATCGTCGCCGCGGAGCGCACGTCGCATTCGCAACCGCCCACGAGCGCCTCGTTGTTCAACTGGTGAAAACCAAGGCAGGGGTAGGCATGAATGTGCCCGCCATAGAATCCCCCGAGGCAGTTTATGGTGATGCCGCTCGCCCCGTGCTTTTTCATCACCGCCTTCTCCGCCAGATACATCGCCGCGGAGGCATCCAGCGTTTCGCGCGACACACCTTCGACTTTCCGCGCGGCCCGGGTCCATTGCTCCGCCACGGCGCGCGCTTCGTCCTTGTCCGCGGCTTTCCAGGCGTCATTGAGTTCGGCGAAAGTTACATGCTCGATTTTAATGCCCATGATTTCGCTGGGCGGCGGCACGTCCTGGCCGCGCACGGCGAGGATTTTTGATTCCTTGAAACGGCGCAGACACTCATCAGTGGAAAGGCATTTTACCTCGTCGGGCTTGCTGGCGGGACGAGCGGCCTTGGGGGTGGCTTGCCGGCGTGCTTGGGCGGTGGCCGCGACGAAATCCGAAACCGAGCCGCCGTTTTTGACAACGTTGAAGCACTGGACTGCGGCCGCAAGGTCCTTGATGTCCGAAGAAGCGACAAAGCCGACGTTGGTCGCCTGGCGGCGCAGGAAGGCGGCATTGTAAACCAGGAAACCGCCGCTGCCGCCGAACTGGAAATCCGCGTAAAGCACCGGTTTGCCGGAGGTGGCAAAGGTTTGCACCACGCGATTCCAGCAATTCAACTGATAAACGAGGTAGCCTTCAATGCCGCCCGCGGCTTGGTCCGCTTCGAGAATCTTCCTGGCCTGCTCTTCGCCGGCGGCGAGCGACGGGACGAACTCAAACCCGCGGCAGCGCTGGGCGAGTTCGTGGTTGGTGCGTTCCATGACCGGCTTGAAATCAAAGCCCTGGTTGGGCCAGTCGGGTCCCGTTTGTTTCTCGCCATGCAAGGCATAGACGATACGGATGCGGGTTTTGCGTCCAGTCTCCGCAGCGGCAAGCCAGTCCGGCGCCGACAGCAAGCCCAGGGTGCCCAACGCGGCGGCGCTTCCGCGCGCGAGGAAGTTGCGACGGTTCAGGGGACAGCCCGAACAATTCAAACGGAAGAGATTTGATTTCATGGATGGCCTTTCGTTGGTGAATCCGCAAAACCCCTTGGGGTAGAATGTTAAAATAGACTCATTAGCTGTCTATTCGTTTCATACGAATGGCATCAATATAACTACTCTAAATGCTGGGCGTCAATCCCTGTTCTGCGAAAAATCCGGCGAGACACTCCAGATGGGTGAACCGTTGAGGGACTCAACCGGTGACAACATCCGCCGACACCATGCCGGGCTTGGATCCGACATCAGTCCGGGGCCAGCAATGCGGGGAGTAACCCCCATCTGCCTACCGATCAGTGCGTTCAAGTTATTGACCCACGATGTGACCCGTTTACGAGTCGCCAAGTGGTTGTCAACGGCGACGCCGTCACACGCCGCACGTCCGCCCGCAAATTCCAGCATTTCCGGTGTTGCGCGTGCAACCGAATGAAATACCCTGCGCGCCAACGCCATGCACTGGATCGCCCCATCCGAAAAAGACACCGACAACGCCGCGTTGGAAAAACGCCTCTGGGACGCCGCTGAGCAGGCAGTGCCTGCACCCCACTTTGCCGAAACGGATTTCAATAGCGCCCGTGCGGAAGGACTCCTCGGCCTCATCTTCCTGCGTTTCGCCGAAGTCCGCTTTGCCGCCCAGCGCGCCAGGCTGGAATCTCCCTCTCCACTCGGAGCCGCCCTGCCATCGGATGGCGAGGATTCTGTGAACCAGAATCTGGCCTTTGCGCACCAAGACCGCCGGGTCGGGGGACCCGGCCTACAACGTGTAGGCCCGGTGCCCCCACCGGGCGCTGCATCAACACGGGCTGGGGGTGAGGGCTACTCCGGCGACCCATCCAAGGAACTCTCCATCCACGGCGTCGAGAAAACCGACGAAACCGGACGCCTCTGCCGCCTGAACCTCGCCGTCCACGGCCTCGAAGGCGAAATCAAACACGGCGGCAACATCAACAGCTACTACGACGACCCGCACGCCGCCACGGGCCGCTTCGACTTCGTCCTCGCCAACCCGCCGTTCAACGTCAACGCCGTGGACAAGGAGCGGTTGAAAGACATGGTCGGACCGGGCCGCCGCTTCCCCTTCGGCCTGCCGCGCACCGACAACGCCACTGCAACGCGCGTG
>CAYHFK010000008.1:0-14123 GCA_964355895.1 uncultured Bifidobacterium sp.
AGGACAACGGCACGACCACGACCCTCGTCGTCAATCCACCCACCGGCAACCGGTTTTACCGCCTGCACAAACCGTGAGAACGAAATCCCGAATCCGGGATCTCAAGAAATCAAAAACAGAATCAGACAGAAGCAAGGAAAGAAAATGAGAACACAAACAGCGAACCAAGCAATGAAACTCAGCCTCGGCGCACTCGCGCTCGGGGTTTGCGTGGCCGCGCAGGCGGCGGACGTAAGCGAATACGGCGTCCTCAAAGGGAAGAATTACTCCCAGTCTGAAGCCGGAACTCCCGGCGACAACCTGGTTTTCTACTGGTGGTCTGCCTCCGTCCGGATGACCGCCGCCGGTTCGGTCACCGAGGCTACCGCGACGCCACCGGGGCTGGATGCGCTGTCGCTCTTTGAGCAGGCCGACCCGAAGTTGCTTCAGTTCGAGACCATTGGCGGACTTACCCTTCCGGACATGAACCAGAACTTCCCCAACGGCAACTACCTCGTGGCCATAACCACCGCGCACGACGGCAATCGCAACGTTACCCTCAGCCTCACGGGTGATTCGTATCCCAACACGCCAACTTTTCTGAACTTCGCCACGCTTCAAACGGTCAATCCCTCGGCGGCGTTTACGCTGAGTTGGTCGTCCTTCACCGGCGGCACGGCCAATGACTACATCCAGGTGCGCATCGTGGATCCCGACAACAACGAGGCATTCAAGACGCCGGCTCTGGGCGTGGCGGGCGCGTTGAGCGGCACCGCCACGTCCGTGATCATTCCGGCCAACACGCTGGCGCCCGAAAGTCTCTTCACTGCCAAGCTGACCTTCATCAAGGTGATCACGCGCGACACCACCAGCTACTCTGGCGTTATCGGCCTGGCGGGTTACTACAAGAGCACCGAAGCCAGTCTCTCCACCACTGCGGCCGGCGGGACGGATACCACCCCGCCGCAACTCATCTCCAGCATCCCGCTGAACGGCACTGCAGGCGTGGCGGTGAATTCACCCGTCGTCTTCGTCTTTAACGAAGCAATGGCCGAGGCCCAGTCCATCGCCTGGAGCGCGAACGTCAACGCCGGGAACTTCCTCTACAACTGGAGTGGCGATGGCCACATGCTCACTTGCACCTACCTCGGATCGCTGCCGGCCGCCAGTACGATCACTTGGACGTTGAACCCGTCCGCCCAGCCGCTGAACTTCGCGGATGTGGCGGGCAACCCGCTTCCCGCCAACACCTACTCTGGCAGCTTCTCGACCCGCACCAACAACCCGTGCGACCCGGAGGGTGACGACGGCCGCGGCGGTGGTGCGGTCAGCAAGCAACTAACCTACGTCCAGACCAGCGCCGCCAGCCCCACACCGGATCCGACGAGTCCGGCCACCTTCCTCGGCAGCGCCACCTCGCCGACCAATAACCTGATCACCTCCGCCAAACTGCAGGTTCCCGGCGGCCCCCTGCTTACACTTACGAATTTCCTGGGGTTGGGACGCTCCTTCGTGACGATTGAAGAGTACGCCTCGCAAACCGCCCTCGACACGGCGCGGCCCAACGCCACCTACAACCTGCAACTCACCCGCACGACTGGCGGACCGGTGTCGGCCGACATCAGCCTGGCCGGCAGCTGGCCGCCCACGCCCCAAATCCTGAACTACGCCGCCGCGCAGGCGGTTGATCCCAGCGCGGATTTCGTGGTGCAATGGAACGGCTTCGCGGGCGCCACGGCCAACGACTCCGTGGGCTTCAGCATCGTGCATCCCACCACGTTCTGGATTTGGACCGCCCCAGACCCCTGCGTGCCGCGGGCACTGGCCAACACCGCCACGTCCGTCACCATCCCCGCCGGCACCCTTCAGCCGGGCACGACCTACGCAGGCTCGCTCGCGTACACGCGGTTCACGTACTCAAGCTCCAACGCGATCCCGGACATGGTCCTCCTGGCGATGCTGCAAAAGGAAGTCAATTTCACCCTCAAGACCACCGGCAGCAGTGGCGGCGGCCCCCGATTCATCAATTGGCGCCGACTCGCGAACGGCAACCTCGAACTCAAGCTCCAAGGCACTCCGGGCAAGTTCTACATGATCGAGGTCTCGGAGAACTTGGTCGGTTGGACAAACACCGTCCCGCTCCTGGCGCCGCTGGACGGCGTGATCACGCACGAGATTTCACCTGGCACCTACGGCAGCCCGGCCTTTTTCCGGGCCCGGGAACTGTAGCCGGGGCTGATTGGTCGGGCATGGCGCGGTTGGTGATGTGCAGGCAGGGAATGAGAGCTCCTGCCTGCGGAGAAGCTCTGGTCTGAACGTGGGCCGAGAGTTGAAGAGCCGGGCACTCGCCTCTCGACTCCCGGCTTTTGACCCTTTACCGTCCGGCGCCATGCAACTCAAACTCATCAGCCTGCTGGGCTTGGTGGTTTTCGTCGGCGTGGCGTGGACGCTGTCGTCGCACCGCAAACTGTTTCCCTGGCGCACGGTGCTGTGGGGGATCGCGCTGCAATTTCTCTTCGCCACGCTGATTCTTAAAACCCAGTTCGGGCATGACGTGTTTGATTTCACCGGGCGGGCCATCAACAAGCTCATCCTGTTTTCCAACGAAGGCTGCCAGTTTGTCTTCGGGCCATTGGCCGTGGATGATCTGATGCAAAAAGCTTTTCCCGGCCGCTCGCTGGTGTTTGGCATCCTGGTCACTGGCACCATCATCATCGTCGCGGCGCTGTCGTCGTTGTTTTATCACTGGGGCATTTTGCAAAAGGTCGTTCACGGGGTCGCGTGGGTGATGCGCAAGGTCATGCGCACCAGCGGCAGTGAAACGCTCGCCGCCGCCGCGAACATTTTCATGGGCCAGACCGAAGCCCCGCTGGTCATCAAGCCGTACGTCGCGCGCATGACGCGCAGCGAACTGATGTGCCTGATGACGGGCGGCATGGCCACCATCGCCGGCGGCGTGGCGGCGGTGTACGTCAAGATGGGCATGGACGCGGGCCACCCGGAAATCGCCGGCCATCTGCTCACCGCGTCGGTGCTGAGTGCGCCCGCTGCGTTGTTGATTTCCAAAGTCATGCTGCCGGAGACGGAGATAAGCGAAACCGCCGCCACCGCGCCCGCCGACGTGCCGCGCACCACGGTCAACAGCATTGACGCGCTCTGTCGCGGGGCGAGCGAAGGCATGGCGCTCGCGATCAATGTCATCGCCATGCTCATCGCGTTCATCGCGGTCGTGGCGCTGGCGAATTACCTGTTCACCTATCCGCAGACCAAGCTGGGCGTCGCCACGCCCGTCACCTTGCAAATTCTCTTCGGCTGGGTAAACGCGCCGTTCGCCTGGCTCATGGGCGTGCCGGCGCACGATTGCCTGACGATTGGCGGCATCCTCGGCGAGCGCATCGTGCTCAACGAATTCATCGGCTACCTCTCGCTGACGAATCCGAAAACCGTCGTGGACGAACGCAGCTTTGTGCTGGCGACGTATGCGCTGTGCGGTTTTGCCAATTTTTCCAGCATCGCCATTCAGGTGGGTGGGATCGGCACGCTCGCGCCAGAACGCCGCGGCGACATGGCCAAGCTCGGCGTGCGCGCCATGATTGGCGGTTTGCTGGCCAGCTACATCACCGCGACGATTGCGGGGATTTTGATTTGAAACGCAACGATGCCGGACCGGCCTTGGCCCGCCGCCGGGGTAACGCCATCGTTCCCGCTTTGCTTCGTCCGGGAACGAAGTAAACTTGGGTCATGAAAAAATTCCGGGTGATTCTCGGGCTGGCGGCGCTTGCGATCCTCTTCATTCTTGGCCTCTGGCTGGGCTGGGGCGCGCGTCGCTGGGCGACCGGCGGCGGGCCGACGGTCTATAACACGGCCACGGTGTTGCGGCAGGTGCAGACATTGTCGCAACTGGTCACGGTGAAGTATGTGCTGGAGAAAGTGGTGGTGATGGAGGACGTGAAGTGGTTCGGCGAAAGCCGGGTATTGCTGGTGGCGAACGGCGTGGTGAAAGCGGGCGTGGATTTCAGCCGGTTGAAACCGGAGGACGTGCGGGTGACGGAGAAGAAGGTTGCGCTCCGCCTGCCGGCGGCGCAGATCACGGATGCGTATCTGGACGACCGGCAGACGCGCGTGGTGGAGCGGACGACGGGGTTGCTGCGCACGTTCGACAAGGACCTGGAACAAACGGCGCGGCAAATCGCGGTGGACGACATCCGCCGCGGGGCCCGGAGCGCGGGGATTTTGAAGGACGCGGACGACCGGGCGCGGGCACAGGTGCAGAATTTATTTGAGCAGATGGGGCTGACGGTGGAGTTCCTGGCGAAGTGAGAAATGTCGGCGGTGGACAGGACAGTGCCTTGAATCAAGTCAGCGGGCGAAACCTCCGGGCGCACCGGTCGCGGACGAAGCTTCGACGGCCGTCGGGACGTTTCAGCAAATCACCACGGGCTGGTCACGTTCATGTGTTTTGACGTGATTGATCTTGATGGGCAACGGGCCATCGGCAAACGCCTTCGAGTCCGTCGCAATGGTGAGGCGGTGCCTGGGAAGGTCGGCCGGCGCGGGGTGAGCGCGCAACTGCATCAGGTAAATCATTGGCGGGCGCGGGGCCGGTCGGCGGTTGGTGATCTGAGCATAACCTCTCACCTCCTGAAGCATTTTGAGCACTTTAATCTTGGTAGCCATGTTGTCTTCCTAGTGGGCCGATGTTGCAGTTCATGTGCCAGCACGGCGCCGGCGGAAAATGATGGCCAGATTTTTCCCCGTTCGCCTGCGGGTGCGGTTCGGGACCGGAAACGCAGTGGAAATGGCGGCGGAAACGCGGGGCGCGAACCCGGGCGGCGGCAAATCCAGCTTGGCAGCGCAATTTCGTTCTGGTTAGCTGGCGGGGCCGAATGAAAAAACTCCACGCCGCCCTGCTCGCCTTCGCGGCCATTGCCTTCGCCTTGTCCGTTTCCGCCCAGGTGAAGGAAGAATTGGCGCTGGAGATTCGGACCCTGTCCAATTCCGGCGCCGGTCAGATCGAATACGATTCACGACAAGGCACGTTCGTTTACACCAACGGTGTCATGCTCAAATACGGCGACGCGGTGCTGACGGCGGATGCGGTACGTGGGAATTACATCACGGGCGATGTCATCGCCGCCGGTCATGTGCGCATCCTATGGGACAACCTAGTGTGGACGGGAGACAGCATTCACCTCAATTTTAAGACGCGGCAGATGCAGGCTGAAGTTTTCCGTACCGGCTATTCGCCCGTGTCCGTGTTCGCCGCGGGCGAGAAGCTCGGGGTGGAGAACCTGGGGGGCGATCTGACCAACAATATCTACACCGCGCGGAATGCCTTCGTCACCACCGACGACATCGCCAACCCGGCGGAAAGGGTCCGGGCAAGCGCCATCAAGATCATCCCCGGCAAATCCATTGAGGCCCGCAATGCCGTGTTGTATCTGGGCAACGTGCCGGTGTTCTATTTTCCGTACTACAAGCACCGACTGGATGGGAGCGAGAACCGTTTTGATTTTACGCCCGGCTACCGAACCCGGTACGGGGCGTTCCTCCTGGGCAGCTATACGTGGCGGCTGAACGATACGGTGGACGGGGTGCTGCGGGCGGACTACCGGTCGAAACGGGGCGGCGCGGGTGGGGCCGACGTTAATCTGCATCTTGGCCAATGGGGCGAAGCCGCCTTGAATTACTACTACCTGCACGACGAGGATCCCGACTACGGCAATCCCGCCGTCATCCCGCCGGCCGACCGCCAGCGCTTTGGACTCGGCTACGACGCGACGCCCTACACCAATCTGAACTTCAAGGCCCAGGTTAATTACCTGAGCGACTCACTGATGCTGCACGATTTCTTCGAGCACGATTATCGCCAGAACCCGCAGCCCAGCACCTTTGTCGAGATCAACAAACTGTTTAACAACTTCAGCCTCGACGTGCTCACCGTCGCGCGGATCAACGAGTTCTTTGAAACCGTCGAGCGCCTGCCCGATGTCCAGCTCACCGGCTTCCGGCAACAGGTGTTTGACACCCCGCTGTATTACGAGAGCAAAAGCTCCCTCGGCTATTTTAACCGCGAATTTGCCATTACGAACGGGGTGGCGTCCGGCCTCGACTTCGCGGCGCCGCGCGTGGACACGTATCATCAAGTCACCCTGCCGCAGACTTACTTTGGCTGGCTCAATGTGGCGCCGCGCGTCGGCGGGCGGTGGGCCTACTACGGCGACGAGAGTGGCCCCGGCGGAACGAACCGTGAAACCACCCGTACTGTCTTCAACACCGGCGCGGAAGCCACGTTCAAGGTGTCGCGCCTGTGGGCAAGCGCGACGAACGGCTGGCTGGCGCTCGATGGCTTGCGGCACATCGTCGAGCCGTCGCTGAATTATGTTTATGTGCCCTCGCCGAGTGTCGGGCTGGCCGAACTGCCGCAATTCGACTACGTCCAACCCGGCCTGCGACCGTTGCCCATCGAATTCCCGGACTACAACTCGATTGATTCCATTGACAGCCAGAACGTCATCCGCATGGGGCTCCGTAACCGCCTGCAAACCAAGCGCGCCGGGCAACTCGAGAATTTTCTGTTTTGGGACCTGTACACCGACTGGCGACTCACCCCGCGCGCCGACCAGTCCACGTTTGCCGATTTGTATTCCGACGTGGTGTTTCGCCCGCGCACCTGGCTCACGTTTGAATCCGAGCTGCGCTACGACGTCGGTCGCGGGGTTCTCGCCGCGACGCAGCACACGCTGACTTTGCGCCCCAACGAAACCTGGAGCTGGAGCCTCAGCCACTGGTATTTGAACGATGCGGTGAGCGCCACGCTCACGGCGGGACAGGCGGGTGACAATTTGTTAATCAGCACGCTGTATTACAAACTCAATGAGAACTGGGGCGTCCGGGCCACCCATCAATACGAAATTCGCGAAGGGGTGATGCAGCAACAGAGCTACTCAATCTACCGCGACCTGCGCAGTTGGACCGCGGCGCTGTCGCTTCGCCTCCAAGACAATCAAAACCGCCCGCGCGATGTCACTGTGGCCTTCACCTTCTCGCTCAAGGCCGCACCGAAAATGGGCGTGGGCGGCGACACCGTGCATCCGGCCGGATTGCTGGGTTACTGATCAAATCGGAGGAATTTGTTCGCGAAGGAAAGCGCGGAGTTGAAGCGGCTGGCGGAGGAGATCAAGGAGTTGTCCGGCGAAACACCGGACCGCATCAAGCTCTGATGTTAATCAACTGCCGCTATTTTCCGGACGCCTTCTCCACCGCATCGCGGACCAGTTTCTTAAACTCCTCAATGCCCTGGTCGAATCCGGCGGCGATGGGCAGGACGGGAACTTTCTTAATCTTGCGTTTGAACTGCTTCAAATTCTCCCCGGCCACGGCTTCGTCCATTTTATTCGCGACGACGTAGCGCGGCTTTTTCAGCATCGCCGGGTCGTAGAGTTCCAGTTCCTTGAGCAACTGCTGGTAGTCATCCCACGGTTCACGGTTGTCCGTGCCCGCCATGTCCAGCAACAGCACCAGGATGGTGCAGCGCCGGATGTGGCGCAGGAATTTATGGCCGAGGCCGACGTTTTGATGCGCGCCTTCAATCAGGCCCGGCACATCGCAAACCGTGAGGCGCTTCCAGTCGGCATACTCAAGGATGCCAATCTGCGGGTGCAGCGTGGTAAAGGGATACGACGCCACCTTGGGTCGCGCGCGGGAAATCGCCGTGAGCAGCGTGGATTTGCCGGCGTTCGGATAACCGACGAGGCACACCTCGGCCACAATCCGCAGTTCCAACAGAAACTCGCCTTCGTCACCCGGCTCGCCGGGTTGCGCGAAACGCGGCGTCTGATGCCGGGCGGTGGCAAAGTTGCGATTGCCCAAGCCGCCACGGCCGCCTTTGCACAAAAGAAACTGCTGCCCGTGCTGAGTCAGGTCGGCGACCAGTTCGCCCTTGGTCAAATCCATGGCGGCGGTTTCATCCTCGTCCTCCTTGCTCAAATCAATTTCCTGCGCCATCTCACCACCCGCGTGGCGGATTAAGGGGCGTTTGCCGGTGCTGGTTTTGAGCACGGGCTGATCCTCGTCCGCCTCTTCAGTTTCATCTTCGGCGGGTTTGGACGCCGACGGCAAGCGCCAGACGAGCGTGCCACAGGGAACTTTGATGATGAGATCTTTGCCGGCGTGACCGTCCATGCCTTTGCCCATGCCGCCCTCGCCGAATTGGGCAATGAGGCGTGGCACGTAATACTGCGCGATGAGATTATTCAGGTCGTGGTCGGCCTGTAAAATCACGCTGCCGCCCCGCCCGCCGTTGCCGCCGCTGGGGCCACCCTTGGGGATGTAGGCTTCGCGATGGAACGCGATCGCGCCTTTGCCGCCGTGCCCCGCCTGGGCGTAAATTTTAATTTCGTCAATGAACATTACTTCGGTTCTTAATCGTAATCTTTGTCCTAATCTTAATCTGCGAGTCGAGAGATCATGCTGAACAGCAAGCTCACGATAACGACCCGGGAAATAAAAAAGGCGAGGCGCGTGGCCTCGCCCTGAAATGGTTTCCGGAAGGCTAGTTCTTCGCCATTGCCGCTTCGGCCACGATGTTCACGCGGCGGCCGTTTTTGTCGAACTTCACGCGACCGTCTGTCAACGCGAACAGAGTCCAATCGCGGCCCGTGCCGACGTTTTCCCCCGCAACGAACTTCGATCCCCGTTGCCGGATGATAATGCTCCCGGCGGTGACGGTCTCGCTGCCATACGCCTTTACCCCCAGCCGCTTGCTGATGCTGTCGCGCCCGTTTCGAACGCTGCCTTGACCTTTTTTATGTGCCATAAATTTGCCTTCAGGCTTTGATTTCCGTCACCTTCACCACGGTCAACTCCTGACGGTGGCCGATGGTTTTGTGATAGCCCTTGCGGCGTTTCATTTTGAAGGTGACAACCTTGTCCCCGCGAATGTGCTCGACCACATCCGCCACCACGGTCGCGCCGGTGACGGTGGGCGAACCCACGGTGACTTTGCCGTCGGCGTTGACCAGCAAAACGCGGTCGAACGTGACAGGCTTGCCGGCCTCGATGGGCAGGCGTTCAATTTTCAAGGTATCGCCCGTGCTGACGCGATACTGTTTGCTTCCGGTTTCTAAGACGGCGTACATAAATTTTTCCCCAAAGGGGCGTAAATAAGACCAAAAGTGCGGGCGGGTGTCAACGTCTCATTTAGCTTCTTTTGGTGTGCATTCGCGCCTCGACTCGTGGCGGACGGCTTTTTACCTTACAGCCATGCGCGAATCATCCCTGAACTTTCTCCGTAAGCTCGTCAATACCCCCAGCCCCGTCGGGCATGAAACGCGCGGGCAACGCGTCTGGCTTGACTACGCCAAACAGTTTGCCGACGAAACTTTCTCCGACGCCTACGGCAATTGCGTGGCGGTGCGGAACAAGGGTGGTTCGCCCCGTATCATGCTCGCCGCGCACGCGGACGAAATCGCCATGGCCGTGAACTACATTGACGACAACGGCTACCTCTACGTCCGCAAAATGGGCGGCGTGGACGCGGCCATCACCAAGGCGCAACGCATCGTCATTCACACGCGTAAAGGTCCGGTTAAAGGTGTGGTTGGCAACGTCGCGCCCCACCTCATGAAACAGGAGGGCGATCCCAAGCCCCCGAAGATTCACGACCTCTTCATAGACATTGGGGTCGGCAAACGCAGCGAGGCCGAAAAGCTGGTGCGCATCGGCGACCCGATCACGCTGGTGGACGAGTTCGATATTTTGCGCGGCGATCTGGCGGTGGCCCGGGCGTTTGACAATCGCATCGGCACCTTCGCCGTGGCGGAGGCACTACGGTTGCTGGCCGAATCGAAGATCAAGTTACACGCGGAAGTTTGTGCGGTTTCCAACGTCCAGGAGGAAGTGGGTCTGCTGGGCGCGCGCCAGATCGCGTATTCGCTCAAGCCCGACATTGCGCTCGTGGTGGACGTGACGCACGCGACGGATTATCCCACCGTGAGCAAGACGCAGCATGGCGACATCAAGATCGGCGGCGGCCCGGCGATCACGCACGGCGGCTGCAATCATCCCGACGTTGTGACGCGCATCGAGGCGGTCGCGAAGGCAAAGAAGATTCCACTCCAGCACGAAGCCATGTCGTCCAGCAGCGGCACGGACACGGACGTGATTTTCTGGACGCGCGGGGGCATTGCGAGCGCGCTGATCAGTTTGCCGAACCGCTACATGCACTCGCCGGTTGAAGTCGTGAGCCTGAAAGACCTGGAACAAATCCCGCAACTCCTCGCCGCCTTTGTGCAATCGGTGAAGAAGGGCGAGCGGTTCAAGGTGAAAATATAGTTGGGCTGTGGCACACAAGTTTTCGTTCTTAATCGTAATCTTAATCTTCCCGTTCGGATCACGGTGTCGAGATTCGCAGAAAAGATCAAAAGGAAAATGAGGACCGCACCAATCCTGACCGCCACTGGCAATCGTACCGCGGGTAAATCTCAACTTGTTTTGGCAACCGTCGTCCCGTATCTATTTTCCGCCTAGCACAGCATGCATTCAACA
The DNA here is from genome assembly GCA_964355895.1 of uncultured Bifidobacterium sp. GTDB lineage: Bacteria > Verrucomicrobiota > Verrucomicrobiia > Limisphaerales > JADLHS01 > JADLHS01. Next base: position 10,528 of record CAYHFK010000008.1, read on the forward strand.
CTCATCGTCATGCCGACGTTCAATGAACGGGACAATCTCCCGCGCATGGCGCAACAACTTCTGCAGCTCCCGACCAAAGTGGACTTGCTCGTCGTGGACGACAATTCGCCCGACGGCACCGGCCAACTCGCCGATGAACTGGCCGCGCGGCATCCGGAGATTCATGTGCTGCACCGCGCGGAGAAAAATGGTTTGGGCCGCGCCTACCTCGCCGGATTCAAGTGGGCGCTCGAACGTGACTACGCGTTCATCTTTGAGATGGATGGCGATTTCTCGCACAACCCAGACGACGTACCCGTGCTGCTCGAAGCCGCGCAGGACGCCGATCTGGTCCTCGGTTCGCGCTACATCAACGGCATTCGCATCATCAACTGGCCGTTGGGCCGGCTGATGTTGAGCAAGAGCGCGGCGGCTTATGTGAGAATCATCACCGGCATGCCGTTCACGGATCCGACGGGCGGCTACAAATGTTTCCGCCGCCGCGCCCTCGCCGCGTTGGACCTCGGGGCGGTGCAATCGAACGGTTACAGCTTCCAGATCGAACTCACCCACAAGCTGTGGCGGCAGGGTTATCGCATCGCCGAAGTGCCGATCATCTTCACCGAGCGCGTCCAAGGGCACTCGAAAATGGCGGGGCACATTGTGAGCGAGGCCTTATGGATGGTGTGGCGGCTGTGGTTTCAGAACGGTTGCCGGCGCCGGCCGCGCGGCGGGCCGGCGCAAAATTCGCATCCGGCGTTGCCGTAATCCAAAGTCTTGTCTTGAATGCTGCCGCGGGTTCGGTCAGCGCACCCGGTCCAGCAGGGAACGGACGGACGGGTTCGTGGCGGCCTCCAACAATCGCTCGTTGGCGATCTTGAGCAGGCTCACCGCCATGGTGTTGGTTTGGGAAAGCCGCAGCGAGCGTTCGAGCCAGGGCCGCGCGGCTGCGTAATCGCCGGTCTCCACGTAATGCCGCCCGACGTGGGCGGCAACGAAGTAGCCGTTGGGGTCAAGCTCGTCCGCCTTTAGAAAAATGGTTTCCGCCTCCGCGTGACGTCCGGTGAAATCTAGACACATGCCCCAGCCCAGATAGTAGTCGCCGTCGAAGGGATGGTTCGTGATGCCCCGTTGATACGCCGCGATGGCCCGCTCGGCGAAGGCCTCATAGTCGCCCGTGCCCTGGAAGGCTTCCACCCGATAAATTTCGCCCAACTGATAGGCGGTTTCAAAATTCTTCGGCTCGACGGCTTCCGCTTTTTCCAGCAACGCGGCGCGTTCGAGCGAAAGTTCCGGCGCGCGGGCGGCCCGTTCACGCCCGACCCATTCGCGCCCGAGGCGGACCTCCTGTTGTCCGAGATAAACCGCCGCGGCCACGAGCGCGAAGCTGGTGACGAGCCGACCCGGCAACCGCGCCGAAAACCAGTAGCGCTCGGTGGCGAACCGCCAGTGGCTGCTCAGCAGCGCCACGAGACAGACGGTGAGCATGGCGTTGGCCGGGATTTGCAGGTTGAAATCCACCGTGGCGTGGATGAGCAACGCGAGCAGCGCGATGGTCGCGCCGAGGACGAAGGCAAACTTGTCGCTCAGGCTCAAACCGAACTCGTTCTCGCTCCGGCGCACATGTTTCCAGACTTTCACGATGCCCACCGCCAACGCGCCCAACCCGAGCAAAACGATCCCCGAACCGACCAGGCCATAGTCCGCCAGCAGGTTGAGGTAGTCGTTGTGCGCGTAGTCCGGCTGCAATTGCACTGCGGACGGGCGATAGGCGCGATACCGGTGATCGTAATGCCCCGGCCCGACGCCGAACCAGGGGTGGTCGCGCCACATGCGCACCGCGGTTTCCCACAATACCAACCGCACATCCATGTCCACCCGGCCACCGATGATGGTCTGATTGACGCGGGAGTGGAAAAGGCTGGTTTGCGACACCGCCCACGCGCCGCCGCCGAGCAACACCAGCAGCAACAGTCCGGCGGACAGCCGATGGGCGGGCTGAAAGATCAGCACCGCGAACAGGGCAATCAACGCCAGGATGCAGGCCACCCAACTCCCGCGCGAACCTGAGACCGCAATGCCCACGATTATTGCCAGCGCTGCGTAGCCGAGGAAAATCTTCGCCATCGCCCGCCCGCGACCCACCAGCGTGTACGTCAGCGCCAGGGGGAGCAGCATTTCGAGGAATCCCGCCAGATGGTTCGGACTGATGTAGGTCCCGCTTGCGCGGCCCGCAAAGCGGACCGGGAAATGCCACACGCGATCCGAGTGCGTCAGAAATTGATACAGCGCGTAGAGCGAGATGCCCATCGCCAGAAAGATCAACGTGAAGCTGAGGATTTGCGTGGCTTCCTGCCGATGCAAGTTGTTGAGGATCGCAAAGAACAGCACCGCATAGACGAGAATGCGCAGCAACTCTTTCCGGCCGACGTATTCGATGTCGCACGTCAGATACCGGCCGATCGCGTAAGCCACGAACGCAATCACGGCCCAACTGATCGGCGGCCACAAAAGTTTCGGACGGGGATTCAACCACACGCGCGCCAGCCAAAGCAGCAACACCCCGATGGTGAGCGCTTGCACGACGAGGAATTCCTGGAGTCGCACGGCCCCGACCGCCAGCGGGCCATAGACGAGAATCCCCAGCACCAAACCCAGGATGCCGCGTTCGCACCAGCGATCCAGGACTTCGCGGTTCATGGCGTGGCTCCCATTTTCATTCAATGTTCATGTGTTTCGTATCGGGTCCGATGACCGGCGCGCTGGCCTAAAAACCATCAACCCAGTGAAGCAAGAATTTGCTCCGCCGCCACCCGCGGATTCGGCGCGGCGTAGATGGGCCGGCCAATGACGAGCCAGCTTGCGCCCGCTTGCATGGCGGCCAGGGGCGTGAGCGTGCGCTTTTGGTCGTCGGCCTTTTCCGCGCCGGTGCGGATGCCGGGCGTCACCAGTTGCATGGCCGCCGGCACAATGCGCCGCAACGCGACCAACTCCAGCGGCGAGCAAACCAAACCGCGCAGGCCCGATTTCGCCGCCAGTTGCGCCAGCCGTTCGACTTGCTGGCCGACATTCGGCTCGCACCCGATTTCCGCCAGGGTGCCGGCATCGTGACTCGTGAGCACAGTTACGCCCAGCACCAGCGGGGCGGGGCGACCAAGTTGCTGCGCCGTCTGTTGGGCGGCCTGCTCGGCGGCCCGCATCATCTCGCTGCCGCCACTGGTGTGAACGGTGAGCATCTGCACGTCGAGCCGGACGGCGGCGGCGACGGCTTTGGCGACCGTGTTCGGGATGTCGTGAAATTTCAGATCGAGAAACACCGCCGCGCCGGTGGCATGCACGCGCTGGACGATGTCCGGCCCGGCGCTGGTGAACAACTCCTTGCCGATCTTGAACGCGCCGACCGCCGGGGCGATTGCCTGCGCGAGCTTCAGCGCCAGTTCCGCCGTCGGTACATCCAGCGCGGCGATGATGGGATTGTGCGTCATGCGAGTCGCAGACTACGGAAACCCGCGCCGGGTTCAAAACAATTTCCCGAGGCGGTGGATGACTTCGCCGGTGTTCTCCAACCACCAGCGGAGCATGGCGGTCAAATCCACCTTGGCCGTGAGCAACGGCAG
>CAYHFK010000008.1:14223-26361 GCA_964355895.1 uncultured Bifidobacterium sp.
CCAACCACCAGCGGAGCATGGCGGTCAAATCCACCTTGGCCGTGAGCAACGGCAGACCGACGAGCAACACGAGGATGTTACCGAGAAAAATCACCACGGCGGAAAACAGATAGCCCTGGCTCGTGATGTCGGATTGCCGGGTCTTGAGCACATGCGCCGTGAGCGTGACGTGGAAGGCGTAAGCCGCGCCTACGAGCAAATGAAACCAGACGAGATAGCTCTGCCAGTTCCAGATCAGATGGCCGGCGGCGAACAGCGCCACGATCAGTCCGACGTAGAGCGGGAAAAAATACGGCGCGAGCGCGATGAGAAAATTAGTCTTGTCCACGATCACATGGCCGCCTTCGGAGGACGCTTTGAATTTCTTCACGCGCCCGCCAAAGAGCCAGACCCAGAGCGCGTGCGTGAGTTCATGGCCGACGACGTAAAGCCACATCGGCTTGGGCAGGAGTAGATAAATGGTGACCCAGCAGGCGGCGCCGGCAAGGATCGGCACGAGCGTCAAATCCGCGCCGCCGCACGCGCGCATCACCGACCCAAGCGTCAGCGCCGCGCCCGCGCACACCGGCAGCAGCAGAACGGCAATAATCATTTTCACCCACTTCGGCACGGGCGGATTGTTTTTGAAAATGCCCCGAGCGGCGAGCGAAAATGGCTGGGCCGAACGCCGCTGCGGTGTGAATTGTTGCCTTCGCAGTCACGGTAGTCACGAGAGCAATAACTGGTGGACCCTACGTGCCCACCCTGAAACGTCCCAAGTTAATTGTCAATTGTCGGAATTGACCCCTTCATTATTACCCCTTTACCCCTCGAACAGGCATAATCGTATTTCCAGCCTAAATCCCGCGTGGTGACTGACGGATGTTCGTGGACGGGACTACTTTTCATCCATAACCGCGCCACTGGAACGGTGGCCATGTGGATTAAGATCTTCAGCACTCCGTACCCCGCGATGGCGCCGAGCGCGACGATCACATGGGAGTGGTCGATGTCGTTGAATCAGAACTTCTGGCGGACGAAAACGCCCCACTCCCCCGGGCCGAGAAGTTGTTGGGTAGCTACATATCCAGTGGTCACCCCTATTTCCTTCAATGCCTGACTTATGAAGACCGGGATGGCGCGGGGATCATCTTCGCGAACTTTAGTAATACCTACCCCTTCGACTCCGGGAAGAAATTCAATTCCCGGCCAGACTATTTGATTATTCGTTGCGTAAAACATGATGAAGACAGAAACCCGCGTTACCGCTTCTTCGCCGATAGGGGTGTAATATCCAGAGTTTTCTCCCAATGGGATTATTCCCGGTTGGTTTGTTGTTCCATAGCCAGCGGCATCAAGAACATCTCGAATGTGCCTCGTAAAATCCAGCAGTTCATCATCCTGCCTTCCAATATAAACCTTTACCGGACCTTTCGGATAATTGCTCAAAAATGTTACAAACTTCGCTTTATCATCAGGCGCTATTCTCCTGGGCTTTGCCTTGATTTCCAGCGCAACAACATTTGACCTCAACAGTAGGTTTGCCTCGCGAAGCTCCTCCACCTCTCTTTCGAGTTTGATTGATTCAGGAATTGCGTGAGCCAATGCAACTAATTCCATGCTTACGCCTAATGCCACAGCGGTCACAAACTTCAATTCGCTCCTTTTGTGTTCGGGCGCATGGCCTCTCTTTGCCGGGTTCTTAAACAAATACCATTCGCCCGCGCACCCCACCGCAACCAACCCGGCAGCAAAAATTTCCCAGCAAACCCAAAACCAAATAGGCCGAAGCAAAAAATATCCAACAACGACAATCGAAAAAGTCGCCAGAATCCCACTAATCATCTTCGGAATGTTAACCCTCATCGGCGTTTGTATTTGTTGGAACTTTGCGGTTTCCGATGACGACGGCAAAAAATGATTCCCCGCATCGAATGGGCTGTTTCTTTGCTTTTTTAGAACACGGTGGCGGTGGATTTGCCCGCTACGCGCTTACCGCGTCCTCAAATTTAAGTGGCCGCAGTGCCAGTCGGTCGTTGTTTCTCGTCACCGGCATCATCGTTCGTTTTTTCACGGACATACTTTCTGCTCCAGCGGGGAAACGGCACTCGCCGTCGGACCAGATGTTCAATCTGTCTCGCGAACTTGTTCCCTCAAACGCAATGCCAATAGTCGTGGGCCCAACTTAATTGTGGGACCAACATTTGGGGGAAGTGGTTGACACATTTGGTTTCTGGTTTTGACGGACGGTAATCAAGCCCTGACAGCGGAGCCAGGATTTCACCGTAACGCGCCACACCATGGCGGGTTTGGGGTGATGGCCGTTCGTCATTTTGCCGAGCATCGCTCCGAACTGCTGGAGCAGCAACCGGAAAATCGTTTGACACTGGCATTTGGTCCAGTGCCGGCGTTGGGCGGCGTCGTGGAAGACGGCGTAGGCGGTGCGGCCGTTGAGGCAGCGCCGCGGCTGGTGATTGAGTTCGTTGGCGGTGAGCTCCACCGCCAAGGCAAAATCTTTTGGTTTTCGACCGGTGGTTTGCTGGCGTTGATCCAACGCGGCTTTGAAGTCGCGAATGCCTTTTTCCTGCGCGCCGTTGTAGCGGGGATAATACGGCGGATTATTCAACGGCAGCACGCCGAAGCGGGCCAGGACGGCATCGACCTCCTGGCAGTTGAAGGGCGCACCGTTGTCGCGTTTGAGGAACAAGGGCGCGCCGTGTTGGCGGAACAGGCTTTCCAGATGGGCGGCAATCGGCCGGCCTTCCGGCGGTTGCGCCACCAAGGGGCGGAAGCGATAGCGGGAGGCGCGGTCCTGGAAGGGGATGGTCAGGCGACTGAGAGTCTCGACTGCCTGACGTCACGGTGCATAAAACCGATCGTTTCTGTCCGGCTGAAATCCTTCGCACCTTTATTCCCGCCGGGTCGGAGACCGGCGCTCCGGCGACAACTTGAAACTTGGCACGTGAAATCTGACACCTAAACTCCCGCGCATGACGTACGACCAAGTGCTGCAAGTTTTCCGCGATACCGGCGCGCTGCTCGAAGGGCATTTCGTCCTCCGCAGCGGGTTGCATAGCCGCCAGTTTTTTCAATGCGCCCTGGCGCTCCAGCAAATGCCCATCGTCGAGAAACTCGGGGCGGCCCTGGCAGCTCAAGTCAAACCGCTCGGCGTAACCACGGTCATCGCCCCCGCGATGGGCGGCTTGGTCATCGGCCAGGAAGTGGCGCGGCAATTGGGAATCCGCTTCATCTTTGTGGAAAAGGAGGAGGGCAAGCTGGTGCTCCGGCGCGGATTCAAAATCGCGCTCGGTGAAAGCATGCTCGTCGTCGAGGATGTCGTGACGCAGGGTGGTCGCGCGAAGGAGACGATTGACATCGTTCGGGGGAACGGGGGCGTGGTGCTGGGGCTGGCGATGGTGGTGGACCGTTCCAATGCCACCGTGAACCTCGATGTCCCCGCTTTCAGCCTGTTGCGCCTGAAAGTTGAAACGTTCGCGCCCGACAAACTGCCGCCTGACCTCGCGGCGATCCCAGCCGTCAAGCCGGGAAGCAAGTGATCCACGAACTGAAGTGCCAGCTTCCGGACGGCACGTCAGGCCGAAAACCGGTGCGCCGCTGGATCACACTTTGTTGCGGAAGTAAGTGATGGCCTTGACCAAGCCGTCTGCAAGCGGGACTTTCGGCTCCCACTTCAGCAGCTTGCGCGCAAGAGTGATGTCAGGGCGGCGCTGTTTGGGGTCATCTTGCGGCAGGGGTTTGAAAACAATTTTGCTGCGCGAACCGGTGGCTTGGATGATCGCTTCGGCAAATTGCAGCATCGTCATCTCGTTTGGGTTGCCGATGTTCACCGGCAATTCATAGTCACTCATCATCAGCCGGTAAATGCCCTCAATCAGATCAGACACGTAGCAAAAGCTCCGGGTCTGCGTGCCTTTGCCAAAAACGGTGATGGGCTTGTTGGTCAACGCCTGGCTGACAAAGGCGGGCACGACGCGGCCATCGTTGAGTCGCATGCGCGGGCCGTAGGTGTTGAAGATGCGCACGATGCGCGTGGCGACCTTGTGCTCGCGATGGTAGGCCATGGTCAGCGCCTCGGCGAAACGCTTGGCTTCGTCGTAACAGCCGCGCGGGCCGATGGTGTTGACGTTGCCCCAGTAGTCCTCGGTTTGCGGATGGACGAGCGGATCGCCGTAAATCTCCGACGTGGACGCGATAAGGAAGCGGGCGTTCTTATTCATCGCGAGGCCAAGGGCCTTGTGCGTGCCCAGCGAGCCGACTTTGAGCGTTTGGATCGGCACGTTCAGATAATCAATCGGACTGGCGGGCGAGGCGAAATGCCAGACGTAGTTGACCGGGCAATCGAGAAAGATGAACTCGGTCACGTCCTGCTCGATGAACTTGAAATTCCGATTGCCGCCGAGGTGCGCAATGTTGTCCACGCTGCCGGTGATGAAGTTATCGAGGCCAATGACTTTGTGGCCGCGCGCGAGCAACAGGTCGGTGAGGTGCGAGCCGAGAAAGCCGGCGGCCCCGGTAACGACGGAGGTGGGTTGGTGGTGGCGCGCTGGTGTTTTTGGGGGCATGAGATAATTCGTTGGCGGTCGCGGGGCGGGTCACTTCGCGCCGGTACCGCCGAACACGGCCGGTATGGTGCGCAGCAAAATCTTGAAGTCCAGCCACAGCGACCAGTTGTCAATGTATTCCAGGTCGAGCCGCACCCAGTCCTTGAAATCGAGGATTTGGTTGCGCCCGCTGACCTGCCAGAGACAGGTGAGGCCGGGCTTGACACTGAGCCGGCGGCGATGGGCCAGGTCGCTGATGCGCCGGATCTCGTCCACCGGCAACGGGCGCGGGCCGACCAGGCTCATCTGGCCCCGCAGGACATTGAGGAGTTGCGGAAGTTCATCCACGCTAAATCGGCGCAGCCATTTTCCGATCGGCGTGATGCGCGGGTCTTTGGTGACCTTGAAAACCGGGCCCCGCATTTCGTTCATGGCTTCCAGCTCGTGTTTGACCTGCTCCGCGTTGGTGACCATGGTGCGGAATTTGTAGATGGTGAAGGGCGAACCGTTGAGGCCGGAGCGTGACTGGCGGAAGAACACCGGGCCGGGCGAAGTGAGCTTGACGAGGAGCGCGATCAGGGGGAGGACTGGGATCACCGTCAAGATTAACAGCATCAACAATGCGCCGATAAAATCAATCCCCTGCTTGACCATGCCCGGCCACGAAGTCTCCGGCGCGGAACGGAACACCAGCATGGGCCGGCCATAAAAGTCATCCAAGCGCGTGCGGGAGATCTCCGTTCTGAAGAAATCCGCGACCAGCCAGGCTTCCACGCCCTCGATCTCGCAGGCCTGGACCACGGCTTCGGCGCGGTCGAAGTGGGTGTGCCGCGTGCTAAGGATGACGCCATTGACGGAATGTTCGTGTAACCGGACCACGAACTGGTCGAGATTGGTGTGGTTCAAGTCGAGTTCGGCGACGATTTCCACTCCCGATTCCGGGCGGGCGCGAATATCGTCTCCCAGGTCGGCCGTTTCCTCCGGCGTGCCGACGAGGAGAAAGCGGCGGCGGGTTTGGGCCTGCCCGACCTTGCGCTTGAACGCGACCAGCAGGAGCTCCTCTTTGAGATAGACAAGGACGAAACTGAAGATCCCAAACCAGATCGGCACCGAGCGGGCGATGATGAGTTTCGCAAAGAAAAGGGCCAGCGTCAGACCGAGGGAAATGAAGAAGCAACCTTTCAACAAAGCCCAAAGGGTGCGGCGACGGGGAGAAATGAGCGGACGGTCGTAAAACCCCTGCACTTCGAGGAGAAGGGGCGAAATGGGAATCAGTACTAAATAGTACCAGAAAAGCGTCTCGAACGGCGGAACGATCGGCCGGTTGAATGTCTCGGTGAAAAAGGTTGAAGCCCGGAATTCGTATGCGAGCCAGAAGCTGACGGCAAAGATGCACGCATCCATCAATTGATGGAGTTGCATCCGCATCTGTCGGTCGCGTCGCAGCATGAAAAATTACAGCGGGCGGCGGATCACGGTTGGCCGCGTAAACCCAATGGTTGCGCGCGCTCGGGTGGCTCCGCTCTACGCGGTTGGGTGGCCGCGACCTGGGTCTTCGGTTTGGGCGTCAATTGGAATTCCGGCGCGGACGCGGCAATGAGTTTTTTCAGACGCTCATAAGTCGCCTCCTCCTGGCCGGGCGGACAGACGGCAAAATAGCTGATGTACGCCCACCGTTGCAACACGCCGGTCGTCACCAATCGGTGCGCCATGGCCCACATGCGCTCCAGTCCGCTTTCGGTGGCGCTGATGGCGTCATCGGCCACGAACCAGTAAACGTAAATTCCGCGCGCTTCTAAGTTGCGGCCTTCGTGCTGCACCTGACGCGACGCGACGTATTTGACCACCGGCAAATCGTACGGCTGGGGTTGTTCCATCCGCACGGTTTCTTCACGCGTGGCATTGTTGTCAATCGTCCACCCGCCGCCCGTAAGACAATACTGCGGCTTGTGCAGGCTGGTGCGGTCACTGCCCATCAACACCACGGTTACCTGTGCGGAAAACTTGTCCGGCGCCGTGTAGCGGCGCGATCCGAAGCTGGTATCCGAAGGCAGCGTGTTAGTTACCATTGCCGGTTGATCGAGCCACTCCGAGGTGTAGTCGAGCACCGTCTCCGGCAGGACAACCTCGAGATTTCGGCTGTTGGGCAGGGCCCGGGTTTTTACGCCGGGATCACCGAGCTTTTGGTGGGCTTTGAACTGGAGCAGCACCACGGCACTGCCGCCAATGAGAAGCAAGCCGATGACGGCAAAAATCCATTTCGTCCGATTCATGCGCTTTTCGATTCAGGGCCGCCGGGCATTGCCGCCGACCGGGGTTGCTCCGGCTGATCTTCGAGCCAGCGGGAAAGGTACATCAGGCCGACGAACACCGGCACGTACGGCAGCAAACTGAAAAAAGTGTTTTCATGCACGAAGTTCCCGGTTTTCTGCCCGAAGAATTCCCCGGCCCCGACGATCAGCGACAGGCGGAGCACGTTGCCGATCACCGCCAGTGGCACCGCCGCCGCGATCATCGCCGCGCGCTTCCACGGCGACCGGAACACGATGAAACCCAAAGCCGTCGCCGCCAGCAGGGTGGAGGTCAAACTGCGAATCCCGCTGCACGCCGCCGCCACCTCGAATTGATACGTCCCCAGACTGTTGAACAGTTGGGTGCCCACGCGCATCACGCCAATCCCCAGCACGTCATCGAACAAATGCTCCACAATCCACGTCACCAAAACGCGCAGGGGAAAAGTGATCGTCGCCGCGTACGACCCCAGCGGCACCATGAACGCGAACAGGAAGAAAGGAAAGAAACTCGCGCGCAACCAGCGCGTTCCCCAAGTCAGCCCCGTCAGGGCGTACATGCCAGTAAACAGCGCCACGATGGAGATGCGTGGTTGTTGCACGAGATAGCCCAGGATGTGCAAGACCAGCGCCCCCGCCGCCAGCAACAGTCCCGGCCACCACCCGCGCAACGGCAGCGCCAGCAATTCCTTGCGCTTCCACCAGAACAACCCCAGCACCAAGAACGGAATGATCGGTCCATGCCCGTCGTCACCCTCCAAACCGGACTTGTTGTAGGCATCGTACATCCACATGAACAAGGACGGCGTGTCCACGTAGCCGAACGTGGAGTTGCCAAGAAAATGGAACAGCGCCAGCCATGCGGCCAGTAGCACGAAGAAAATTCCCTTATCCGGCAATTGTCGCCAGGCGGCGCGAATTTCTCCTGAGAGCCCTTCCGCCGGAATGGCCACCGCTGTCTGATTGATCGTGTTCACCTTTGTTTGTTCCAAGCTTATTGATGCTAAAATTCCTGTTTGTACTCAATCATATTCTCGCCAATCCTCTGGCCCGCCTCCCCCGGCCCACGCCTGGATTGTGAATCCTGCCAGCGTTTCCAACAACCTCGTGCCGGCCCGGTTTCGCCCCCGACCAGCAAAGGCGACATCCGCAAACCAGTTGGTAACCGGGATTACTCCGTCCCGGCATACGGCTTGGTGGCTGTGAGGAATTCATTGCTCCAAAGGATTTCGCAGCTTGTTGCCACGGCAAAACCCCCGGCAACAACCGCGTCCACTCCCAATCCCAACTGCGGGATTCACATGGGATTATTTAATGGGCGTTGGGGAGTTCGCGTTCCCGACCGGACCTCCCCACGCCTGTCCGCGCCAGCCGTCGCGCAGGAGGTAGTAAAGGAAAAGCGAATTCCACTTCACGTAACGCAGTCCGAGCCGGCGCGGTTCAGAAACCATGCGATACAGCCACGTCAGTCCGCCCCGCTGCATCCACGCCGGCGCGTCGGACTTCAGGCCCGCGTTCGCGTCAAACGCAAACCCCACCGTCAACACCACACCGCGCCGCAACCGGGGTTTGTGCCGCCCCGCCCACGCCTGCTGCTTCGGGGTGCCAAATCCGACCCAGATGAAATCCGGCGAGAGACGGTTTATTTCGTCCACGACCTCCCGCTCCGCCGCGCCTTCGAGCGAACCCTCCGCGCTGCAGCGACCGTGAAACGCCCCGACGAAGCGCACGTTGGGATTTCGCTTGGAAAAAACCGCTTTCAACCGCGCGCCACATTCCGCCGATCCGCCGAGCAGGTAATGCGTGCTGCCGGCCGGTGCGGTTTCCAGAAACCGCCGCATGAACGCCGGGCCATACACGCGGTCACGCAGCCCGGCGCCCGCGCGATTCAAACACCACACCAGCGGCATCCCGTCCGGCAACAAATCATCGTAGGCGCTCATCAGGTCGCGGAACGCCGCGTCGTGCCGCCGCATGGTGACGATCTGGGTGTTCACAAATTCCAGGAGGCGGCAGCGCGGCGCGCGCGCCCATTCCACGCAGAGCGACGACAACTCGTCGTAATCGGTCACGAGCAGGGGCGCCCTCAAAACGTGCATTCGTTTCATCAGTCAAAAACCATCACTCCCGGGGGGCGGAGCCCTTGCTCCACCCTCGGGCACCTTTCCGTTGTTCGAGCTTCCGTTTTTGGGGGGGAAGCCACCCGGGGAGTGTCGCGATGCGCTGCGTCCGTTCAAGAAAAGACTTCTCCCGCGGACGCTTTTAAGCGAGTCTGCCGCCGCCGGATGCTTGCATGAACCACCGCCAACTTTGACCATGATTATTCGCGCCGCATGAAGTTGCTCATCTTCGCCCACACGCCGCCGCCGCATCACGGGCAGAGTTACATGGTGCAGTTGATGTTGGATGGGCTTGGCGGCGACCGGCGGCGGCGGGCGCCCGGGGCCCCACCCCACGCCGGCGACGTTCATGGCATCGAGTGTTACCACGTCAACACCCGGCTTTCCAAACGCCTCGAGGACATCGGCGAATTTCACGGGGCCAAACTCTTTCGCCTGCTCATCTATTGCGGCGAGGCCATCTGGTGTCGTTTTCGCTATGGCATAACCAATTTTTATTTCATCCCCGCGCCCGGCAAAAACTCCGCCCTCTATCGCGACTGGATGGTGCTGCTGCTCTGCCGCCCGTTCTTCAAACGCATCATCCTTCACTGGCATGCCGCCGGCCTGGCCAAGTGGCTCGAAACCTCCGTGCAAATGCGGTCCCGCACGGTGACCTACCACTGTGCGCGCCAGGCCGACCTCAGCATTGTCCTGTCGCGCTACAACATGGCGGATGCGGAAAAACTTTTGCCCCAGCGGATTCGCGTGGTCAGCAATGGCATCCCGGATCCCTGCCCCGAATTTCGGCAGACGATTCTGCCGCGCCGGCGCGCCCGGTTTGCCGCCCGCGAACGGCTTTTCGCCGGCCGGCCGCTCAACGCCGGGGATTATCACGAAACCGGGGGAGATCCGCAGGTGGTCAAAGTTTTGTTCATCGCCCATTGCATGGAGGAGAAGGGCTTGTTCGACACCATGCTGGCCGTGGTGCTCGCCAATCGCACGCTCGCCGAACAAAAGTCGCCCGTCCGCTTGAAATTGCTCGCCGCCGGCACGTTTGTCACCGCCGGGGAAAGGGCCAAGTTTGACCAGTTAATGACGGGCCCGGAGTTTGAACGGGCCGTGGATTACCTCGGTTTCGTTTCCGGCGACGGCAAGCAGCGGGCGCTCCAGGAATGTGACCTGTTTTGCTTCCCAACCTATTATCTGGGCGAGAATCAGCCGGTGAACCTCATCGAGGCAATGGCCTTCGGTCTGCCCGTGGTCACGACCCGCTGGCGCTCGCTTTCCGAAATGCTGCCGGCCAATTACCCCGGCCTCGTCCCAATCCGCGCGCCGGAAAAACTCGCCGCCGCCATGATTAATCTAATGACCCAGGAAACCGGTGAGGGCTTGCGCCAGATGTTTCTCGCCCGGTTCACGCTCGAAGCGCATCTGGCCAAGCTCGCCGAGGCCCTGGCCGCGGTCGAGCAACCTGCCGTCACCCCGGTTGCCGCCCCGGTCCCGGCGCGGCGCTAACACCCATCGCCAACCTCCCCTCAAATTCATTGTGCAATGACTCCCGGCCGCTACTTTTGAGTCAGTGAAAATCGGAATCCTGCAACTCAACTCGACGATTGGCGACTTCGAGTCCAACCGGCAGAAACTCGCCACCGCCTACGAACAAGCCGTGCAGCAGGGCGCGGAATTTGTCATGGCACCGGAACTCTTCCTATGCGGCTATCCGCCCCGCGACCTGCTCTTGCGTCCGGATTTCATCGAAGCCAATCTCACCACCCTTGCCAAAACCGCCGTAGCGGTGGGCGCGGTGCCGCTCTGTGTCGGCTTCGTGGATAAAAACCCGGCCCGGCCTGGGCGCTCGCTCTTCAACTCCGCCGCGGTCCTCCAAAACGGTAATATTATCTGGCGGCAAAATAAATCGCTGCTGCCGACGTACGACGTGTTTGACGAGGACCGCTACTTCGAGCCGGCGAAAAGCACCGCGCCCTTCCCGTTCAATGGCCGCCAGCTCGGCATCACGATTTGTGAAGACATCTGGAACGACGAAGATTTCTGGGCCGACCGCCGCTATCGCCGCGACCCGGTGAAGGAACTCATCGCCCAGGGCGCCGACCTCATCCTCAACCTGTCCGCCTCGCCGTGGCACGTCGGCAAGGAGCAGACGCGGCTCGCGATGCTCCAGCGCGTCGCCCGCGACGAACGCGTGCCGCTCGTGGAGGTCAACGCCATCGGCGCGAACGATGAATTGATTTTCGACGGACACAGCGTCGCGCTGAATCGGCAGGGCGAAGTCCTAGCGCTCGGCCAAGGTTTCGCCGAAGAAGTCTTCGTCGTGGAAGTGGACGGCCAGACTCCTGCCACAAAACCGAACTGGCCGGCGAAGGAGGAACAACTTTTCCGCGCGCTTTCGCTCGGCATCCGGGACTACGTTCACAAGTGCGGTTTCAAGTCGGTGGTGCTGGGTTTGTCCGGCGGCATTGACTCGGCCCTCACGGCGGTGCTGGCCGTGGACGCGCTGGGCGCGGACAAAGTCATGGGCGTTTCCATGCCCGCGCGCTATTCGAGCCGCGGCAGCCTCACCGATGCCGAAGTCCTCGCGAAGAATCTTGGCATCCGCTACGAGGTCATCCCGATTGAGTCGGCGTTCAAGGCCGTCGAAGGACAACTCGCGAACGTCTTTGCCGGGACGAAGCCGAACGAAGCGGAAGAGAACATTCAATCGCGTCTGCGCGGTGTCACGCTCATGGCGCTCTCGAACAAGTTCGGTTCGCTCGTGCTGACCACCGGCAACAAATCCGAAATGGCCGTCGGCTATTGCACGCTTTACGGCGACATGTGCGGCGCGCTGGCCGTGATCGCCGACGTGTTCAAGACCGAGGTTTACAATGTTTCACGCTGGATCAATCGCGACCGCGTCATCATTCCTACCGACTCGATCACGAAACCGCCGAGCGCGGAACTCCGCCCCGGCCAGACGGATCAGGATTCGCTTCCGCCCTACGACGTGCTGGACGCGATTCTTCAGCACTACGTCGTGGAGCATTTGAGCAAGGACGACATCATCCAGCGCGGCTTTGCGCCCGCCGTCGTCAACGACGTGATCAACAAGATCACATTCACCGAATACAAACGCCGCCAGGCCGCGCCGGGCTTGAAAGTTTCGCCGCGCGCCTTCGGCATGGGCCGCCGCAATCCCATCGCGCAACG
>CAYHFK010000008.1:26461-32945 GCA_964355895.1 uncultured Bifidobacterium sp.
TGAAAGTTTCGCCGCGCGCCTTCGGCATGGGCCGCCGCAATCCCATCGCGCAACGGTTCCGCGCCACCCGTTAGGTGTCCCCGATGAAAGTCTCCATCGTCACGGCCAGCTTCAACCAGGGTTGCTATATTCGCGACTGTATCGAGAGCGTGAAGTCGCAAACGGGGGTGGCGTGGGAACACATCGTTCAGGACGCCGGCTCCACGGATGAAACCCTCGCCGTGCTCAAGGAATATCCGCACCTCAAGTGGGTTTCCGAAAAAGATCAGGGCATGAGCGACGGCATCAACCGGGGTTTCCGCCAAGCCACGGGCGACTGGGTCATGTGGCTGAACACGGACGATTACCTCCTGCCCGGCGCCCTGGCCCGGATGCTGGCCTTTGCCGCGCAGCACCCCGAAGCGGACCTGATTTACGGCGACACCCTCTTCGTGGACGCCGCCGGAAAACTCCTCCGCCACAAGCGCGAGCACGCGTTCTATTTCAACATGCTCCTCTATTACGGGTGTTACATCCAGTCCACCGCCACCTTCCTCCGGCGGCGCGTGATTGAGGCCGGCCATTTGCTGAACATTGATTATCGCGTGTGCATGGACTTCGAATACTACGTGCGCCTGAGCCGGCTCGGCTACCGCTTTGCCCATCTGCCCGTGCCCCTCGCGGCTTTCCGCTGGCACGCCACCAACACCAGCGCCGTGCAAAGCCAACGACGCCGTGAGGAACGGCTGCGCGTTCAACGGGAACATCTGTCGCTCACCGGGCATCCCCATCTGCAATCCGAGCGGGTGCTGGATTTGATGTTCCGCGCCCATCAACTGCTGCGCGTGCCCCTCAAACTCGCCGCCCGGTGGCAGGCCCGCTGATCGGTTTCCTTGCCGCCAGTCGGTTCGGCGGCGCATCCGCCGGCAGAATTGTTTGCGCGGTGTTGCTGAAGTCAGTGTTGACGCTCGCCCTCACCCCGGCTTCACTCCCTATGAAATAAGGAGAAACCCGGCTGGGTTTGGCAGGACCGATCTTCAGCCAACTCCGTAGGAGTGGCATCTTTATAGCAACGGCCCGACCAACCGCCAAAGCCCCGTAGGGGCGGCATAGAGGTGACGATGTCGCTCCTCCGGAGCTTTGGGTTCTTGTTGGGTTGATAACTACAAAGATGACGCCCCTACGGGGCTGGGCTTGCGGCTGCTCCAATCCGAATCCGATGACAGCGGGCCGGGGTGAGGGCGGACGTTTCACACAAATTGAAGTTCGGGGCGAAGGAGAAAAGGCCGTGCCGATGAAGCGGCGGCTGGTAAATAACTCCCGGCTTGTCGGGCCAAAATCCTTTTGCGTCCGTGCCTGCTCCAGTGTCCACCGACACCCAACTTATGAACCATGCAGAAAAACTCATTGCCGCGGTGATTGGCTCGCTTGTCCTGTTGTCGGGCGGAAAACGTTTGGCGCTGGATTACCCCGGCTGGTCAGGATTCACCTCCGGCGTCAGTCCGCCGCCGGGAATCGCTCCTCCTGCTGGAGGCGCGGCCCTGCGCGCAGTCCCTCGCCCATCGGATAGGAGAGGGTCGCCGAAGGCCGGGTGAGGGTGGATGCCGCGCGGAAATCGTCGCGGGCGCGCTCTGAAATCTGCCATCTGCCATCAAGCGCAGCGTGGCGGGTGGCGGCGGAGCGCGAGGCGTGGCTGGAGGCGGTGACGAACGATCCGCTGGTGGCGTGGTCGAGCACGTCGGCTGGCTTCACTTCTTTACCAAGGGGTTGCGCACCGGGAGTTGCGGAAAGGCGGAGAAATCGCGATCCGCCGACCACAATTCACTGACGCCGTGGTGAAGACAGAGCGCGGCAATGCGTGCGTCATGAATGCGCGGGCCTTTCAGTCGTGCTGCCGTGGCAATATCGCGCAGCTTTTCGAAGTAACCGGGGCTTTCGGAGAGCAGATGCAATTGCGGCGACGCGAACAAGGAGTCCAGAAACCCCAAGGCTTCGGACAGGGTGGAGGCCGGTTTATAGATGCCGGGATGGGTGGCGATGCCGATGAATTCATGGACGCACGGCCACGGAATCGCCCACGGCGCGGATTGATGCCGCAGGGCATCAACCAATTCTTTGGACGCCGTGTGGAATTCGCTGTCCTCGCGGTGCGCGTAAATCAGCAGGTTGGAATCAACCGCAATCACGCGCCGTGTCCCCGGTAGATTTCGTCGCGGATTCGTTCCCACGGGGCGTTCTTGAACTCATCAGTCAGCCCGCCGCCGCGCACCGTGACCAGCGGCGGAAGCTTTTGGGGTTTGCTTTGCTTCTCTTTCAATACAAGCCGCAACCCCTGTTCGGTCAATGAGCGGAAAGTGGTCTTCTCCTTCCGCGCGACGCGCTGGGCGCGCTCGAACAGGTCGTCGGCGATTTCAATGGTCGTCTTCATAATATGGCGACCCATATTCGCTTGGCTGGCCGCCCATATCAAGTGGCATTTACAAACAGTGAATTGATTCTCCTCTGCACGGCCTCGTCCATCTTGATGAGCGGCGGCCAGGGGCGTTTGAAGCCTTCGCCCGGCAATTTCTTCGTCGCGTCGATGCCGAGTTTGCTGCCGCTGGCGATTTCGCTGGTGGCGTGGTCGAGCACGTCGGACGGGCCTTTGGTGAAGATGCTGTCGCGTTGCGGGTCGGTGTTGGCGCAGAGGCGGAAGAGGACTTCGCTGGTGTTGTGCACGTCCACGTCGTCGTCCACCACCACGAGGTATTTGGTGAACATCATCTGCCCCATGCCCCAGAGGCCGTGCATGATTTTGTAGGCCTGCATCGGGTAGGTCTTGCGGATGCTCACGAAGACGAGGTTGTGGAAGACGCCTTCCGCCGGCAGCGCGATGTCCACGATTTCGGGGAAGTTCATCTTGAAGATGGGCAGGAAGAGTTTCACGGACGCGCCGCCGATGTAGAAGTCTTCCATCGGCGGGATGCCGACGATGGTGGCGGGATAGACGGCGTCCTTGCGGTGCGTGATGGCGGTGACGTGGAAGACGGGATACGGCTCGCCCCGTGGAATGCCTCCGTAGGCAGTGCCAAGACGGGAATCGCCAGTTATTCCACGGGGCGAGGGCAGCGTGTAATAGCCAGTGTGGTCGCCGAACGGGCCTTCGTCGCGCAGCGGCTCGGTCGGGTCAACACTCCTTCGATCACGAAGTCGGCCTGCCTTGCCGAAGCCTTGTGCGAAGGCAGGCGTTGGGCAAAACGGTTCAATTCGGGCAAAATGTTTTCAAGGCTCGGCCAACCCGGCGAAAACGAATGTTGAGTCCAAAGCCATTCTGCGCCAGACTAGGAGCATGGCAACGCTATCGCTGACCGACGAGCAGGTGGTCCAGTTGGTGAAACAACTCCCGCCCCAAAGCAAGCAGCGCGTCCTCACGGACCTCACCGCCGAGCGCGACCCGTGGTGGCAATCGGCGGCCCACGACGGCGAGAAGGACATGCGCCGGCTCGCGGCGGCTCGCGGTTTGGATTGGGACACGATGTCTGAGGCGCAGCGCGAAACCTTTGTGGACGACCTCCTCCACGAATCGTGAACGGAATTCCCCGCGTCGTCTTCGACACGAACATTCTCTTTTCTGCCGTCGGCTGGCTGGGAAATCCGCATCAATGTGTTCAAGCGGCCCGCCAAGGCAAATGCCTGTCCCTGACGTGCGACACTATCCTCGCTGAACTCGCCGAAAAACTTCAACTCAAACGCGGTTTTGACACCACCACAGCAGCGGAAACCACCGACGAGATTCGCGCCTTCTCCAAAATCATCGCGATTCCAGGCACATTGAAAGTCATTGCCGCCGACCCCGACGATGACGCCGTTCTGGAATGTGCCGTCATCGGGCAGGCCCAATACCTCATCAGCGGCGATCGGCATCTGCTCGCCTTGGGGAATTACCAGGGCATCCAAATCGTGAAAGGGGCTGAGTTTCTTGCGGTGATTCAGAGTGCGTCAAAGGCTTGAAACACTCCTCTTGCCGGAAGCGTGATTAGCCGTGGGGGAATCGGACGCGGAAATCGTCGCGGGCGCGTGGGACTTCGAGCGCATCAACCGCCGCTATGCCCGGCATCTGAAAATCCTCGGCGAGCGGCCGGGCGGCGCGCTGCGGAACGACGCGGCGGCGAAGGCGTTGTTGCGCTGGGCGGCGGCGGAACGCGAGGCGTGGCTGGAGGCGGTGACGAACGATCCGCTGCTGCCGGGCCGGATTCTGCCGTCGGATTCCCTGGGGCAACAGGCGTGGCGGCGGCGGGTGGAAGTGCTCCGGGACGCCAGCCGGCAACTGCGCACGTTCAAACCCGAATAGCCCTGTGCAAACATTTGTTGCATATGCAACAAAAGATTGTCGCGTGCGCGGTGCGTCAGTCTGCCAGTTTGTTGCCCAGTGCCATGTATTCAGCAAGTTGGCTCTCGAACTCCGTGAGCCATGAAATGAACGCCTTCAAATCTTCCTTCGGGAGAAGCAGAGAAATACGCCAAGGTTTGTTTGGATGCGCCAAAGCGTTGCGCAAATCGAGTGCTTGATCCACGCGATGCCTTTGTTCTCGTTTCACATCAGTAGCTGGCGCGCCAGCTTTCAATCGAAGAATTCGCCGCTGCTTTGTGTAAGCCGCGTTGAGAGACGTTAAGGCGCGACTCGTTTTCGAGCAGCTTCTCAGGACATGCAACACTTCAGAAAAGTATGCGTGCTCAAGTATCTCGTTAGGCTTGGGCGGCTGACCTCCCGCTGCTTGCCTTTTGATTCGCCTCGCAACCTTTTTCCCCTCGCACTTCAGCTTCGAGACGGCCAAGTCTGGAGCAGACTGTGCGATGTCGCGCATTCCCTGTTCAATCGAAAGCAACATGGAAAACAGACACGACCGAAACGGGATTGAGAGCAGGTCTTGGTAATTGAATGCTCCGACAATCGCATTTCCTCTCATTACCAGAAAGCAATACGGGGAATGCGAGTCGAACATCTTCATTGCTTCAAGCAACGGCGTCTCCGCAGTGACCAGTGAGCTCACGTTAATCGTCATCATGCAAGTTTCCACGGTGTCAGTTCGGTTTTGTTCTGCCACCAAGTCAGAAAAATCCAGCCAGCCGAGAATCTTGTTCTGTTTGCTCACCAACGAAACGTAGGCCAGCGGGTCAGAGGGAACGCGGTCTTGACACGCTTCCTCCCAAATATTCGCCGCGTCGGGAATCTTCATGTCGGCATCGAAAGTAGTCAGGATTGGACCACACACATCCCCGACGGTCACGAGTGCCGACATCCTGGTTAGGATTTGCTGTGAACCAAACATGCTCAGGGAATTTGTTTGTTCTCTTCGATGCCGACAACCGAGAGCGTAATCTCCTCAACTTCTCCGTCGTGGGTTAGAATGAACGAACTCAAAGTGAGATGCTGCAAGTCAGGGTCTTTCTTGAGCAGGATGGGGCACTCGTTCAGGGCTGAGAGAATGGGACTCGTATTCTGAATCAACGAGTAGCCGATGCGAAGCTGTCCCTGTGTTCGACAAAATCGTGCGTCGGCTGATGCCTGAACGATGCGGAACGAAACGGACTCGCTCCCCGCTGACACGAACAGCTTACCTTCCGCCTCAATCCCTATCGGTCGAGCAACAATCTTCGTAACCACGAACGGCATCCAGCCAGCCTCCGCCCACGCCGCGAGGCGTGGTGGTGCTGTGACGGGTGCGGGTGTCTCGACCGCTGCTGGTTCTTTGCGTTCGCCCGTTTCTGAATCTGACTCGCTCGGTTGGGTCGTCGCACCGACAAGGAAACGCGCCCGGCTTTCGGCAGACGAGAAATGATGTCGAACAACGGGATTGTCGGTGCATGGATGCTTCGGCCACGGCGGGCCAAGCTCATCGAAGAACACTCTGCCGCCATACGGAGACTGATAGAAATAGACGCTTGCGCCGCAGACAGGACAGCGAGCGTTCGGGTTGACGTAACTGGGATAGGTGATGAACGGGAACTCGAAAACTTGACCGTCACTCGTTGAGCGGAATGTCGAATAGCCGCCGCCGCCGCCGTAACCACCAAAACCACCAAATTGGCCATCACCACCCCAACCGCAGTTGCAATCCGCCGGATGATTCCATGCATTGCACATATTTGCGTTGGTTTGTTTTAATTCATTTGGCCGTCGAGCCAAAGAGTTTTTCCACCTTCGCCTTCACCGCCGCATCCATCTTGATGAGCGGCGGCCAGGGGCGTTTGAAACCTTCGCCCGGCAATTTCTTCGTCGCGTCGAAACCGAGTTTGCTGCCGCTGGCGATTTCGCTGGTGGCGTGGTCGAGCACGTCGGACGGGCCTTTGGTAAAAATGCTGTCGCGTTGCGGATCGGTGTTGGCGCAAAGGCGGAAGAGGACTTCGCTGGTGTTGTGCACGTCCATGTCGGCGTCCACCACGATGATGTATTTGCTGAACATCATCTGACCCATGCCCCAGAGGCCGTGCATGATTTTGTAGGCCTGCATCGGGTAGGTCTTGC